>NZ_QWKG01000054.1 GCF_009911595.1 Colidextribacter sp. OB.20 | reverse complement strand
ACAGGGGCCGGCGGTGGCCGCAGCGGCGGCGGAGGGCGCCTCGGCGGCGGTGGAGCTGGCCCTGTCCATCGCGGGGATGCTCTGCCTGTGGACGGGCGTCATGGAGGTCATGCGGCAGTCGGGGCTGGCGGATAAGCTGTCCGCCCTGCTGGCCCCTGTCCTGCGCCGGCTCTACCCTCAGGCCGCGAAGGACGCCCGGATTATGGACGCCATCTCCGCCAACGTGTCCGCCAACCTGCTGGGGCTGGGCTCCGCCGCCACCCCTCTGGGGCTGGAGGCCGCCCGGAGACTGGCAAAGAGGAGCCCCGGCGTAGCCTCAGACAGTCTTTGCATGCTGGTGGTGTGCAACACCGCCTCCATCCAGCTCATCCCCACCACCGTGGCCTCCGTCCGGGCGGCCCAGGGCTGCGCCGCCCCCTTCGACATCCTCCCCGCCGTCTGGCTGGCCTCCACCCTCTCGGTGGGGGTGGGGATTTTGGCGTGCAGGGTCTTTGCCAGGCTGTGGAGAGAGTAAAAAAGCCTCCCCCTGAGGGGGAAGCCTTTTGGGAGGTTGCCTATGGACTTATTTTTCACCATGCTGGTCCCGCTGACCATCGCCTCCATCGCCATCTACGCCGCCCTTCACCGGGTGGACGTCTACTCCGCCCTGGTCAAGGGGGCGGGGTCAGGGCTGGAGACGCTGGTGCGGGTCGTCCCGGCCCTGGTAGGGCTGATGACGGCGGTATACATGCTCCGGGCCTCCGGGGCGCTGGAGCTGCTGGCGGGCATCCTGGCCCCGGTGATGGACCGGCTGGGCCTGCCCTCCGAGCTGCTGCCCCTGATGCTGGTCCGGCCGGTGAGCGGATCGGCCGCGCTGGGGGTGGGGGCGGAGCTCATCGCGGCCTACGGCCCTGACTCCACCCTGGGCCGCACCGCTGCCGTTATGCTGGGCTCCACCGAGACCACCTTCTACACCATCGCCGTCTACTTCGGCGCCGTGGGCATCACCCGGACCCGCTACGCCGTCCCCGCCGCCCTGTGCGCCGATCTCACCGGCTTCCTGGCTGCCGCCTGGGCGGTGCGGGTGTGCTTTGGATAGTTAAGCCCCCATGACAGATGTCATGGGGGTTTATTGACGTTTTCGACATGCTGTGCTATATACGGCACAAGGGAACGCCAGCTTGAACAGGCGGAGCGGTTTGGCTACACCTTACTGCAAGGGAGGTGAGAGTATGACTCTGACGGTCACGTTACAGTTTTGTGGATACAAAGTAACGATTAAGATCGTAAAGTGAAACCGCCGTCCTAGCCCGACGACGGTTTCATAGCATATTTTCCGAAACCTAATTGGGCCAAACCGCCCTATGGCGTCTTCCCTTGTCCCCAGTATAGCACCGCCCTGATGCTTTGTCAAGGCGGTGCTTTTCAATATTCGGACAGTCGTATCAGAGCAATTTCCCCTTGCGTTCCCCAATTCGTCTGTGTTATAATAAAGCCGCTAGGAAGCACGAGTATTCCATGTGTATCCCCCATGCAACGACAACCCCCGAAGAGCGGCATCTCTTCGGGGGTTGTCGTTTGCTGTGAACGGGCTTACTGTCCCTTGCGGTGCCGATCCTCTATATCTCCCGCTTATCGGACCGCCCCAGGAGGTAATCTGTGCTGACGCCGAAGAAGTCCGCCAGGAATATCAGGCCATCAAAGTCGGGACAACTCGTGGCATACTCATAGCACTGATAGCCCCGCAGCTTTAAGCCGCAGATTTCCGCCATCTCCCGTTGTTTCAGGCCGCGCTCCTGACGCAGTCCTCTCAGCCGCTCAGAAAATTTTGACATAGCTACCTCCAGGCACTTGACACGCACAATCTTTACATATATAATATACGTATAGTTCTTACATAAGAGGAGAATAATTTATGGATAAGATTCTCAAAACGCTATTTCTTGACAACCTGGAGCTTGACGAAGCAATCGCCGCGTTTCTCGCGCAAAATCCGGAATTTGTCCAGGCGGAACAGGAGTATTACGCAACAGCTCAAGAGATTGCTCAAACGGTCGACCGTGAGCTGTATCACCGCTTTGAGTGCCGTCTGGGCCGTTATCTCGCCCGCCTGTCCGATGCCTATTATCTCTTCGGTCTGGGCCTGCGTCAAGAGGTCCTGCGGGCAATCGGGGACTGACCGCTACTCCTCCTTGAGCTCCTTAGGCTCAGGGGGCATGACGGGCCGGTCGCCCTCCAACTGGTCGAAGTAGTCCTCATCCTGGAGGACGGGCTTGCGGTGCCGGGCGATAGCCAGAATGGCGGGATAGAGGACGATAGCCACCAGGCCGCCGGAGAAGCCGTTGTTATAGAGGTTCATCCCCGCCACGGGGGAGCCGGTATACAGCACCACCGAGGAGTGGAGGAAGCCGGCCAGCACCCCGTACAGCCAGCCGAAGTAGCCCGAGATGGGGGCCAGGGTGGTGCAGAACAGGCAGGCCAGCTGGACGGCGGAGTCGGTAAGGGACCACTCCATCACCACGCTGCCCAGGGCGACCCCGGCCATGACGGGCACGATATTGAAGGCGTGCTTTCCGAAGGCAGAAAAGCCCATGATGGTGAGGATGCCCCCCACCGTAGGCCCATTCAGGTCGCCGCCTGACAGCAGGATACAGGCCATGCCGATCAGGCCGTTTACCCCGGCGTTAATCAGCACGGGGGCAGGGCCGAACATACGCAGATAGTCGCTGGGCGCCCGGCCGCTGGTCTGGAGCAGACGGCGGTAGCCCGCCCAGGAGGCCCAGATGGGCTTCTTGCTGAAAAACAGGCCGATGACGATGAGCGCCGCGCACATCACTCCCAGCAGAATGCCGAAGGGCAGGTTATATCCCCGGGCCCAGCGGTAGTGCGTGGTGGGGTCCGCCCCCATGGAGGCCATCAGCGGCACGCAGATAAAGGCCACCAGCCCGCAGGCAAAGCCCACATTGTACAGATTCATGCCGTTTTGGATACGGTATGTATAGGCGGCCAGCGGAGGCATGATAAAGCCGATGGCCATCCCCACCAGCATCCCCTCGATCGGGCCGCCCCAGCCGTTGTCCAGCCCGATATAGCTGACAATAGGGGCCAGGGCGGTAGCCATCAGGCCGATGCCTATATTGCCCGCCAGGGGCTGCCTGCGCAGCTTGGTATACAGCCAGGTTCCGGCCAGAATGGGCCAGATGTTAAAGAAATTCTTGCCGAACAGGGAAAAGCCGGACATAAGCCCCATCTCCACCAGGGTCATGCCATTGAGGGTGTCGTCGGCGACATCCAGGGCGCATATCGCAATGGCCGTAACGATGGCGGAGTTCACCAGCGCCGCCCCTGGTCCCGCCACCAACACATAGTCGGTAATCAGGGCATCCTCGGTCGTGATGATGAGATACAGGCCGTGGAGAATGTTCTCCCCGCTGTACATGCTCATCAGCAGACCGGCCAGGGCCAGCACACCTGTGTAAATCCACAGGTAGGGAAACATCTGGTCATATCGCGCCGGATGCTCGTGGTGCAGCTGGTGGAAAAATCCCATTGGCAATCACGCCCCCTCAAAATACGCCCGAGTTTCCTCTGCGTTCCGTTTAACCTCCTCCGCCAGAGCCTCCACCGAGGGGAATTTCCGTTCCGGGCGCAGGTATTTGTAAAATTCCATACGCACGCTCCGGCCGTAGAGGTCTCCGCGGAAGTCCAGAATAAAGCCCTCCACCGTCACCCGGTCCCCGTCGGCCACGGTAGGCCGAACCCCCACATTGGTCACCGACAGATAGGGCCCATCCCCCGGGAGATGCCGGGGGCCGGGGGGCTCGCGGCCGTCGGGCAGCACCCACACCTTCGCAGCGTACACCCCGAGGGCGGGGACAATCACCCCCTCCGGCAGAGACAGGTTCACCGTGGGAAACCCCAGGGAGGAGCCCAGATGCTTGCCGTGGCGCACCGGCGCGGTGAGCTGAAGCGGGTGGCCCAGAAACTCCACCGCCCGCTCCAGCTCCCCGTTGGCGATCAGGCTCCGGATGTAGGTGGAGGAGATGGTGACTCCGTCCAGCTCCACCTTGGGGATGATGTCGCACCCCACCCCCAGCTGGGCGCACTTCTCCTTCAGCCGTTCCGGGTTTCCCCTGCCCATGTAGCCGAAGCGGAAGTCGTGGCCGGCCACCACGTGGACCACCCCCAGCTTTTGGACCAGATAGTCCCCGACAAACTCCTCCCAGTCCATGTGCTGCATGGTGGTGAAGGGGGCGATTACCATCTCCTGAATGCCGTAGAGCTGATCCATCAGGGCGGTCCGGTCCTCCAGTGTGGACAGCAGGGGGATGTCCCGGCCGGTGAGGGCGGCGGCGGGACTCTTGTCAAAGGTAAAGGCCGTGGGGACGGCGCCCAGCCGGTCCGCCGTCTCCTTCACCCGGCGCAGCAGCGCCCCGTGGCCCAGATGCACCCCGTCGAAAAAGCCCAGGGCGATGACACGTTTGGGTTTGGTCATTCAGAATTACACCTCTGTAGGGGCGGGACGACTTGGCCCGCCGGATCATTGATTTTCCGGAGCACGGCGCGCCGGGGTCTGCGCGCCCCGCATTCCTATTACACCTCGAAAAAGCTCTTGATCGTAGTCAGTTTGCCGCCCTGGGCCTGGCACAGGGCCAGGAATATTCCGTCCTGAGAATACACTCTGTATTCGCCCGGAGCCAGGCCAGGCAGTACGGCAGTCATGCCGTTACGGACCTTCTTCTCCACCTCAGCGCTTTTCAGCATAAGCACCGGTCTTCCGGCGAAAAGGCAGTCCACCGGAAGCAGCAGGGACGCCGGGTCTGACGCCGTCTGAAGCTGTTCCATGGAAACAGCGTCCTTCAGGGTAAATCCCGCCGCCATGGTCCGGCGCAGTGAGGCCATGCACCCCCCGCAGCCCAGAGCCTGCCCGATGTCGTGGCAGAGGGCGCGGATGTAGGTGCCCTTGGTGCAGCGCACCCGGATGGTGTAAAGGTCCTCCCCTTGCTGGCCCAGTAGTTCCAGGGCTTTTATTGTCACAGGCCTGGCAGGCCTTTCTACTTCACGGCCCTTGCGGGCCAGCTCGTAGAGCTTCTTGCCGTTGATCTTGATGGCGGAGAACATGGGGGGAATCTGCATGATGTCTCCCCGGAACCCCTCCAGGGCCCTCTCCAACTGCTCCCGGCCAATTTGGACGGGGCGTGTCTCCAGGACTTCGCCGGTGGTATCCTGGGTATTGGTGATAACGCCCAGTTTTAAACCGGCAATGTACTCCTTATCGGATTTTTCGGCAAACTCCACCGCCCGGGTGGCCCGGCCGATAAAGATGGGCAGCACGCCGGTAGCCATGGGGTCCAGGGTGCCGCTGTGTCCCACCCGCTTCTCGTGAAAGACCCCCCTCAGCTTGGCGCACACGTCCATAGAGGTCCAGCCGGCTGGCTTATCTATAACGAGAATGCCGCTTGGCATAGAGATGACCTCCTAAAGCAAAACGAAGTTTTGTGTTCTTTCGGTTCCTTTCTTTCAAGAAAGGAACGCCTGCCCGGCGAGGGCGCGTCACTCCTGGCGCACCTGCTCAATGGCGTCGATGACCCTCTGGCGGACCGTCTCCATAGTGCCCTCCACCATGCCGCCGGCGGCGGCGGCGTGGCCGCCGCCCCCCAGCAGGGCGCAGACAGCGCTGGCGTTCAGGTCGCCCGGGTCGGTGCGCAGGGAAATCTTCACGTGACCATCCCCCGTCTCCTTCAGGGTAACGCCATTTTTGACCCCCTCGATCTGACCCACAAAGGCGGAGATGTCGTCCATATCCCGCTCGTCGGCCCCCACCTCGTCAATGAGCTTTCGGGTGAGGAACACCAGGGCGGTGGTCCCCCCGTCCCGCAGCTCCAGGCCCTGGACCAGCAGGCTCTCCAGCTTCAGGCGCTTAAAGGTCTTGGTGCGGAAGTGCCGGCGGTTGACGGGGTAGGGGTCGAAGCCCGACTCCATCAGCTCGGCGGCCGTCCGGTGGGCTTCGGCGTCGGTGTTGCTGTACTGGAAGCAGCCGCAGTCGGTGGACAGGGCCACATAGAGGGCCCGGCCCACCTCCGGGGTAATCTGGGTGAACCGCTTCACAATGTCACAGATGATCTGTCCGCAGGCGGCCTTCGTGCTGTCCAGGCAGGTCGCTTTCGCAAAAAACTCCTGGGAGGGGTGGTGGTCGATAGCCAGGTCCACCCGGTCCAGGTACTTTTGGGCGCCGTCATAGAACAGGCTCCGGGCGGCGATGTCCACCGAGACAACCGTGGCGTTCTCCGGCTCCTCCCCGGTGGTCAGCCCCTCCAGATAGCCGGCAAACAGCGGGGTGACTCCGGGATTTTCCAGCACCCAGGCCGCCTTGCCCGCCTGGCGCAGAGCCAGGCACAGTCCGGCGGCACAGCCGGTGGTGTCTCCGTCGGGCCGGACATGGGTGAGGATCAGAAAGTTGTCCCGGTCCATGAGAAATTGGGCCGCCTGGGCCGTGGTAATGGTGTTCATCACTCGTCCTCCAAAATAATGTGCTCGTTGGCCGGGTTGGCCGGCTTGACCACCTCCGGGTCCCGGAGCATCTCCAGAATGTGGGCCCCCTTGGCCATGGAGTCGTCCCGGAAAAAGGTGAGCTCCGGGGTGTGGCGCAGGTTCAGGGACCGGCCCAGCTCCCGGCGCAGATAGCCGGAGGCCGACTTCAGCCCCTTGAGCACCTGCTCGCTGTCCTCTTTGTCCAGAACCGAGATATAGACCTTGGCAAATTTCAGGTCTTGGGTCACGTCCACCGCCGTCACCGAGATCATCCCCGTCACCCGGGGGTCCTTCACCGTGGGAATCAGGGCGGCCAGCTCCCGCTGCACCTCCTCGTTGATGCGTCCGATTCGATTGCTCGCCATTATTATTCTCCTTTGAATGGTAGTAGGTCAAATCAGCAGAAGTAGCTGATCTCTCCAAAGTACGCTGTCCATTTCTCAATAATCTCCTCGCTTCTGGCCTCAATGATTTTCATGATGTTTCGAAGCGTCCGCTCCGGAATTTTTGAGCTGTTGCCATACAGATAGCATTTCCCGGTCTGAGTGATCCAAATCTTTGTGGCCCCCGCGCTGGGCGCCCCCTGACAGACATGGACATGCACCGGCTCCAAGGGCTCGTTTTCATTGGACCAAAAATAGACCCAGTAGGAGCCAATTTTAAAAACCTGCGGCACTGTCAAAGCCTCCCTCCTGGGAGAATTGCAGGATCAGGTGGGCCGTGGACCGGACAACCTCCTGCAAACGCGCCATATCCGCAGCGGAAAAACCGAATATATCCTCCCAGTTATAGCCAGGCAGCCAGCAGGTAGCACGGTGAAAACCGTCCTTCACATCCGGACGCTCCAGATATACCTTCACCCGGCCATCCTCCTTCATCTCGGAGTGGACAATCTCGGTATTGTCATCTAAAGTCATAAAGGGGTACATCATAGGTAAACCCTCCAAATCTTCACCGCCGCTCCCGCACGTCGGAACGGCCCATCAGGTAATCCAGGCTGACGTCGAAAAAGTCGGCGATGGCCACTAGTCCGGGGACGTCGGGATAACGCTCCCGATATTCGTAGCATTGATAAGAACGCTCTTTCAGTCCTAGTATTTCCGCCATTTCACTCTGTTTTAGTCCCCGCTCTTTGCGCAACGCCTTTATGCGGGAAGAAAAATCTTCCATACTCTATTCCAACCCCTTGACACGCGCTTAAAATTCGAATATAATAAACACGAACTCTAAGCTCGAATACATCTTATATGAGGAGTGATAAAAATGCAAGACCTGCTTGCTGAATTGCTGTGGCAAAACGTAGAAATCGACGAGGCCGCCGGCCGCATCCGTCAGGCCCTGCCCGGCTTTGCTGAAGTCCAGCAGACCTACGACGCCCTGTCCGATCAACTCCGGGAGGCCGCCGGCCCCAGTCTCTACGATCAATATTTTACCCAACTGATCCGATACACCAATTACGAGGTGCAGGCATATTACTCCCTGGGCCTGGGCCTGCGGGAGGAAATAGCAAGGACGCTGGGGGTGTAGGGCCAAAAGCCTCCTTTTGAAAGGAGGTGGCACGGGCAAAGCCCGTGACGGAGGATTGTATTTTGGCACAGCCAAAATGTACGAAGTATACGGAGTCTCTGCTTAGCCGGCCTGCTTCGCACGTTTCGCTTCGCGAAACACAATCCTCAGTCAGCCTTCGGCTGACAGCCCCTTTCACTGGATAGCCGTTAGCGGCTTTGCCGCTTACGGCTATCGCGTCCCCCTTGCGGGGAAAAGGGGCCTTTTAAGGGTGCAGACCTGAAAGCAAAAGCGGGACGGGCGAATCCGCCCGCCCCGTTGGATCAGTCCTCTAATACTTTTTGGAGATTATCAATTACTTTCTTCATTTTTTCGCTTTGCTTTTCGGTGTTGCTCTCGCTTTGGATTTCAATCAAGTCATCCAAAACAAAACGAATAAAACCCTTGAATTGACTGTCAGTCATTCCCATAGTTGATATCCCCTTTCCAAACAATGAACAGCTTACACCTCAATCTGCTCCATGAGGAAGGCCTCGATGATGTCGCCCTCCTTGATGTCCTGGAATTTCTCGAAGGTGATGCCGCACTCGTAGCCCGAGGCCACCTCCTTGACGGAGTCCTTGAACCGCTGGAGGGAGGCGATAGCCCCGTCGTAGATGACGATGTTGTCCCGGAGCAGGCGCATCTGGGCATTGCGGCGCATCACGCCGTCCAGCACGTAGCAGCCGGCCACCATGCCCACGCCGGTGATACGGAACACGTTGCGCACCTCCGCCCGGCCCAGGTCCACCTCCCGGAATTTCGGCGCCAGCATACCCTTCATGGCGGCCTCTATCTCGTTGATGGCGTCGTAAATGACCCGGTACATCCGCATATCCACCTTCATCCGGGCGGCGGAGTCCTTGGCGTTGTTGTCCGGACGGACGTTGAAGCCCACGATGATGGCCCCGGAGGTGGCGGCCAGCATCACGTCGTTCTCGCTGATGGCGCCCACGGCGCAGTGGATCACCCGCACCCGGACCTCCTCGTTGGACAGCTTTTCCAGACTGGCCTTCACCGCCTCGGCGGAGCCCTGGACGTCGGCCTTGACGATGACGTTCAGATTCTTCATCTCTCCGGCCTGGATCTGGCTGAACAGGTCCTCCAGCGACACCTTGCCCACCGGGGCGGCGGCGGCAGCCTTCTGCTCGGCCTTGCGTTGCTCCACCAGCTCCCGGGCCATGCGCTCGTCAGCCACGGCGTGGAAGTCGTCGCCCGCGCCGGGCACCTCGCTCATTCCGATAATCTCCACCGGGACGGAGGGACCCGCCTCAGCCAGCTTCTGGCCCCGGGCGTCGGTCATGGCCCGGACACGGCCCACGGCAGTGCCCGCGATGATGACGTCGCCCTGCTTCAGCGTGCCGTTCTGCACCAGCAGCGTGGCGATGGGGCCCCGGCCCTTGTCCAGCCGGGCCTCGATGACCGCGCCGTGGGCGGTGCGGTTGGGGTTGGCCCGCAGCTCCTGGACCTCGGAGGTGAGGACTACCATGTCCAGGAGGTTGTCGATGCCCATGCCCGTTTTGGCGGAGATGGGGCATACGATGGTCTCACCGCCCCACTCCTCAGGCACCAGGGAATATTCAGTGAGCTGCTGCATAATCCGGTCGGGGTTGGCCGCCGGCTTATCCATCTTATTGATGGCCACAATGATGGGGATGTCCGCCGCCTTGGCGTGGTTGATAGACTCCACCGTCTGGGGCATGATGCCGTCGTCGGCGGCCACCACCAGGATGGCTACGTCGGTAATCATGGCGCCCCGGGCCCGCATGGCGGTGAAGGCCTCGTGGCCGGGGGTGTCCAGGAAGGTGACGGTGTTGCCCTTCACATCCACCTGATAGGCGCCGATGTGCTGGGTGATGCCGCCGGCCTCTCCGGAGACCACGTTGGCGTTCCGGATATAGTCCAGAAGAGAAGTCTTGCCGTGGTCCACGTGGCCCATGACCACCACCACAGGGGCCCGGGACCGCAGGTCCTCCTCCCGGTCCTCAGCGGTGTCGATGAGGCGCTCCTCGATGGTGACAATGACCTCCTTCTCCACCTTGCACCCCATCTCCTCGGCGATGATGGCGGCGGTGTCGAAATCGATGACGTCGCTCAGAGAGGCCATAACCCCGTTCTTGATGAGGCACTTGACCACCTCGGCCCCGGTCTTCTTCATCCGGGAGGCCAGCTCGCCCACCCCGATCTCGTCGGGGATGAGCACCTTGGTGGGGGCCTTCTTGGCGATCTCCAGCTGGAGGCGGCGCATCCGGTCCTGCTCCTCCTGGCGGCGCTTGCCGGACTGGCCGCGGCCCCCCTGCTGGCGGCGCTGCTGGCTCTTCTGCTGGATCTTCTGCTTGCCGCCCCGGGCGTCCTGCCGGCGCTGGTCGGTAAAGGACTCCAGCCGCTCGTCATACTTGTCCAGGTTCACCGCCGGGCCGCCCCGGGTGTCCACCACCTTCTTCTGGGGGACCTTGGACACGGGCTTCTGGACCTCCGGCCTGGCCGGCTGGCCCTGCGGCTGAGCGTGGGGCTGCTGCCTGGCCTGACCCTGGAGGGTCTGGGCGGGCTGCCCCTTCTTCTCTCCCCTGGAGGCGGCAGGCTGTTTGGCCTCCGCCTTGGGCGCCGCCTCCTTTTTGGCCTCGGGCTCGTGGTAGACGTCAGCATAGACCGACTCAATGGAGTCGATCTGGTTGTGCTGGGTCAGGTACTCGAACACGATGGACAGCTCCTCGTCGGTGAGGGGCTGCATGTGGTTCTTGGGAGGGTGGCCGTACTGGGTGAGGATGTCCATAATTTCCTTGGAGGGGACAGCCTTGCCGTTCTTCTTAAAATCCTTGGCCACCTTATGGATGGGGTATTTTGTCGTTATCATAAAAGGAAGCACCTCGTTTCTCAGGGTTTCCGGAGCTTGCCGGTCAGTCTTTTTCCACCGGGTCCGCCGGGACGGGCGGGGACGTCCTTAGGGCGTCCTGCCGCTTTCGGGGGCTGGGGTCTGCCCCGCGGCGGCGGGGCCTCCTTTTTCGCGGGGGGCGGGGCCCAGGGGGCCCTTTTGCCCCGCTGGAGGTTCTTCTCGTGCCGGCGCTGCTCCTTCTGCCGCTGGAGCACCCGGCCGGCCTTCTCCTTCAGCTGTCCGGCAGCGGGGCCGTACTTCTCCGGGTCCCGGGCGGCCAGCTTCTCCGCCACGGCGGCGGCAAAGCCCGCGTCGGTGAGGGCCAGCATGGCGCAGGACGTCCGGCCCAGAAGGAAGCCCAGCTCGCTCTTCCCGAAGGGCAGCTCCAGCCAGAGCACACTGCCCGCCTCACCGAAGTGGGCGGCCCGGCGGCGGGTGTTGGAGGCGGCGTCAGCCGCCAACAGCACCAGTCTGGCCTGACGGGCCCGGCAGACAGCCCCCACCGGCTCCTCCCCGATCTCCAGCCGGCCGGCCTTTTTAGCCAGGCCCAGCAGGTGAAGGACGGGATCATGGGGCATGGGGCTCCACCTCCTTCATCTGGGCCTCCAGCCCCTCCCACACCTCGTCCATAATCAGAGAGGAAAAGGCCCGCTCCAGGGCCCGGCTCTTCCGGGCCCGCTTCAGGCACTCCGGGTTGGGACACACGTAGGCCCCCCGGCCGGGCAGCTTGCCCTTAAAGTCCAGGGATACCGGCCCCTCCGGCGGTTTTACCACCCGGATGAGCGCTCTCTTCTCTTTCATCTCCCGGCAGCCAACACATTGGCGCATGGGTATCTTCTTGGGCAAGGCTCTCTCTCCTTCTCGTAGGGGTAATATTTTCGTAGGGCGCGACGCCCCGGCGCGCCCTGCATTTCCCCCGCAGGCTGTGTAGGGGCGGACATTGTCCGCCCGCTGTTGGCGCTTCCGGTCCTTGCGGGCGCACAATGTGCGCCCCTACGCGGTCACTCCTCCACGCTCTCGGGGATCTCTCCGTTCTCCTCCGCCTCAGCCATGGCGGCCTCCAGGGCCTCCTCAGCGGCCTCTGCCTCCGCCTGAGCGGCCAGCTCCTCAATGGGCTCCAGGGGTGCGGAGGCGGGCTTGATGTCGATCTTATAGCCGGTGAGCTTGGCGGCCAGCCGGGCGTTCTGCCCCTCCTTGCCGATAGCCAGGGACAGCTGGTCGTCGGGGACCACCACCCGGCAACTCCTGATGTCGCCGACGGCGGGCAGCTCCTCCACCGAGATCACGTCGGCGGGGGACAGGGCGGCGGCGATATACTCCGCCGGGTCCTCGGACCACTTGATAATGTCGATCTTCTCCCCCTTGAGCTCCTCCACGATGGTATTTACCCGCTGGCCCCGGGGACCCACGCAGGCGCCGATGGGGTCCACGTTGGGGTCGGGGGACCAGACGGCCAGCTTGGTGCGGGAGCCCGCCTCCCGGGCCACCGACTTGATCTCCACCGTGCCGTCGTAGACCTCGGGGACCTCCAGCTCAAACAGCCGCTTCACCAGCCCCGGGTGGGTCCTGGAGATGAGAACCTGGGGGCCCTTGGTGGCCTGGCGGACCTCCACCACATAGACCTTCAGCCGCTGATTCTCCACATAGCGCTCGCCCTTGACCTGCTCGCCCACGGGCAGGTAGGCGTCGGTAAACTCCGAGCCCGAGTGCAGCCGCAGGGAAACCGCCCCGTTCCGGGGGTCGATGCGGGTGACCGTTCCTGTGAGCAGCTCGTGCTCCTTGGTGCAGAACTCGTCGTAGATCATCCCCTGCTCCGCCTCCCGGATGCCCTGGATAATCACCTGACGGGCGGTCTGGGCGGCGATGCGGCCAAAGGAGCGGGCCTTCACCTCAATGCGCACCGTGTCCCCCAGCTCGGCCTGGGGCAGGGAACGGCGGGCCTCCTCCAGGCTGATCTCGATGGCGGGGTTGTCTACCTCCTCCACGATCTCCTTTTTCAGGAACAGCCGGACAGAGGAGGAGGCCTCGTCCGCCTCGATGACCAGGTTGTCTCCCACCCCCTCGTGGTCCTTCCGGTAGGCCGACAGCAGGGCCTGGGTCACCTTCTCCATGATATAGCCGGGCTTGATGCCCTTCTCCTGCTCAATCTGGTGGATGGCCTCGAAAAACTCCTTGCCGTCCATCTCATTGCTGTTGACATTCTTCTTGGTCACTCTCTTAGCCACGGTGCTTTCCTCCTAAAGTCAGACCCGCAGGTACAGCCGTACCAGCGCGATCTCCTGTTTGGTAAAAAGGGTCTCCTGCCCGTCCATGTCCAGGGTGACGGCCCCGTCCTCAAAGCCCTTCAGGCGCCCCACAAATTCCTTCCGGCCCTCCCGGGGACGGTAGAGCTTCACCTCCACCTCCTCGCCTAAAAAGCGGGCGAAGTGCTCCGGCTTTTTCAGCGCCCGGTCGGCTCCGGCGGAGGAGACCTCAAAGGTGTAGCTGCCCTCGATGGGGTCGGCCTCGTCCAGAAGGTCGGACAGGGGGCGGGAGACCGCCTCGCAGTCGTCGATGGACACGCCCCCCTCCCGGTCGATATAGACCCGGAGGAACCACTGCCCCGCTTCTTTTACATATTCCACGTCCCACAGGGCACAGCCCGCCCCCTCCACCACGGGAAGGGCCAGGGCAGCCACCGTGTCGGTCACCTTTGCCATGTGAAAACCTCCTGAAAACCGGGGGTCATCCCGTTTTTTCAATTAAAAAGAGCGGAGTCTCAACCCCACTCTTACTCACTACCCACTTTCTTGGATATACTATACCACAACATTTTTATAATTGCAAGAGAAATCAGCGAAGTTTTTCCAAAAAAGCATAGACCCTCCAAAGACTTTCCTGTCAAAAGCGGTCAAAAAATCCAATTCCTCCGGCCATTCCCGGACTGACGGCGGAAAATCAGGCCATACTAAAGCGCGGATGGGACCTCCAAAAAACGACGTGGGAGGATACTGCAATGAAGAAAAGCGCGCTCGCGCTGGTCCTGGCTCTCGCGCTGGTGGGATCGCTGGCGGCCTGCGGCACAGATAAAAATACCGGCAGCACCGGCAATAACTCCGCCTCCGGCAACGGCTCCAACAGCCTCAACGGCACCACCGGCTCCGGCGGCAGCGGCACCACTGGCTCCGGCGCCTCCGCCGGTCAGGTAAGCCGCCGCTACAACAGCGACCGGACCTATTTTGACGACGGCTACTACGCCGCCGGCCCCAACGGCCAGGTCTACGGCCCCAACGGCACCGGGATGGAGCGGGACCTGACCCGTGACGCCCGGGACATCGTCCGGGACGCCGGCGACGCCATCGGCGACATCGGCCGGGGCATCGGCGACGCCGCCCGGGATATCACCGGCACGGGGAACGGCGCCTACTCCGGCACCTCCAGCTGGGAGCCCGACTCCAGCGCGGTCCGATATTAACCGAAACGGGACGGGCGCCACGCCCGTCCCGCCCTTTTTCTCCTTGACAACCCCGGCCGGTCTGGTATAATAAATACAGAAGGGCGCTGTCGATAAACGGCTAGTCCCCTAAATTAGTTGCAAGAAGCAACCGCCGGCTGTGGGGACAGATTTGGCGGTTACTTCTTTTTACCCTGGATGAACAGGCCGCAAATGCCAATGATGACAAGGCATAATTGCAATACCTCAGATGTACTCACTGGGCAGCCCCCCTTTCACAAAATCAGGGGGCAGAAGCGCCCCCTGTCGGGGGACTAACCGTCTACCGTTATGACAGCGCACCTTCGTCCCGCCTGGCTGGCGGGCGTTTTTATTATAATACGGTTGGTCGGACTGTGTCAATTCTTACCGTTTCTTTTTTGGCTTTGCCTTGGCCCAGCCCGCTTTTTTGGCGGGGCGGGCGGAGGTCTCCTTTTTCTCCACACGGGTGCGAGTGTCGGCGCGGGGCTTTTTGCCCCCTGCGGGCCGGTTTCCGGAGGACGGCGCGCCGGGGCCGCCGCGCCCTGCAGACGCCCCGCCTCTGTCCGGCTTCACCAGGCAGTGCTTGCCATAGCCGATCAGCTCCTCCCGGCCGGTCTTATGGAGGGCCTCCAGCACCAGCTTCCGGTTCTGGGGCTTGCGCCACTGCATCAGGGCCCGCTGGAGGGCCTTGTCGTGGGGCGTTTTGGGGACAAACACCGGCTCCATGGTCCGGGGGTCGATGCCGGTGTACCACATGCAGGTGGCCAGGGTGCCGGGGGTGGGGTAGAAGTCCTGGACCTGCTCGGGCATGTGGCCCTGACGGTTCAGCCACTCGGCCAGCCGGACGGCGTCGGCCAGGGTGCAGCCCGGGTGGGAGGAGATCAGGTAGGGCACCAGATACTGGTCCCTGCCGTAGCGGCGGTTGAGCTTGAAGTACTTCTCCTTGAACCTCTCGTAGGCCTCGATGTGCGGCTTTCCCATATAGTCCAGGGTGTGGGCCACGCAGTGCTCCGGAGCCACCTTCAGCTGACCGGAGATGTGGTGCTGGACCAGGTCGGTGAAAAACTCCCCGCTGGGGTCCTTCATCAGATAGTCGAAACGTATCCCGGAGCGGATAAACACCTTTTTCACCTTGGGGATCTCCCGCAGCCTGCGCAGCAGCATCATGTAGTCGGTGTGGTCGGCGTCCAGGTTGGGACAGGGCTCCGGGGCCAGACAGGCCCGATTCCGGCACATGCCGCTTTTCAGCTGCTTTTGGCAGGAGGGCCGGCGGAAGGTGGCGGAGGGCCCGCCCACGTCGTGGATGTAGCCCTTGAAGCCAGGGTGCTCTGTGAGCATCCTCACCTCCCGGATGACCGATTCGTGGCTCCGGGAGGTGACTGTCCGGCCCTGGTGGAAGGCCAGGGAGCAGAAATTGCAGGCCCCGAAGCAGCCCCGGTTGTGGGTCACAGAGAAGCGGACCTCCTCTATGGCGGGCACGCCCCCCAGCTCGTCATACATGGGGTGGGGCTCCCGGACGTAGGGCAGCTCGGCCACCCGGTCCAGCTCCACCGTGGTCAGGGGGAAGGCGGGGGGATTGACGATCAGGAGCTGACTGCCGTGCCTCTGGACAATGGCTCTGCCGGACACGGCGTCGTGCTCCTGGTACTCCGCCATGCCGGCCCTGGCGTAGGCCTCCTTCGAGGCGGACACCTCCTCGAAGGAGGGCACCTCCACCCGGGGGTAGGCGCAGACACCGGGATGCCTTCCGATGACACAGGTGCCCCGCACATCGGTAATCTCCCCCACCGGCGTGCCCGATGCCAGCCGGGCGGCAATTTCTAAGGTAGCGGTCTCCCCCATGCCGTAGGTGAGGAGGTCCGCCTGGGCGTCGAAGAGGATCGAGCGGCGCACCTTGTCCTCCCAGTAGTCATAGTGGGCGAAGCGGCGGAGACTGGCTTCCAGTCCTCCTATGATGATAGGGATATCGGGAAAGGCCTCCCGCGCCCGGTTGGCGTAGACAATCGTGGCCCGGTCGGGGCGCAGGCCGGTTCTCCGCCCGGGAGAGTAGGCGTCGTCGTGGCGGCGCTTTTTGGCGGCGGTGTAGTGAGCCACCATGGAATCGATGTTCCCCGCCCGATGAGCACCCCCAGCCGGGGCCAGCCCAGTGACCGGAAGGCCTCCGCGCTGTGCCAGTCCGGCTGGGCCAAAACGGCCACCCGGTAGCCCCCGGCCTCCAGAATCCGCCCGATGATAGCCGGGCCGAAGGAGGGGTGGTCCACATAGGCGTCCCCGGTGATCAGCAGGAAGTCGTAATCATCCCACCCCCGGCGGGCCATGTCCTCCCGGGTCACGGGGAGAAACAGATCGCGGTCAAAGGGCATATCGATCCCCTCCTTTCGTGAGAGCAGTATATCAGCCTCCGGCCCTTTCGTCAACCAGGGAGCAAAAGCCCGCCCCTCCGGAGAGGGGCGGGCCCGGCACAGCTTATTTGGCTTTCTCGTCCTCGTCCAGCGCCCGGACCACCATGGAGATTACCTCCTGGCGGGTAGCCAGGTCCTCGGGCCGGGAACCGTCGGTGATATCCCGCTCCACCGCCTCGGCCAGCTCCTCCCTGCCGTACTCCGGCCCCTCCTGGGCGGCCAGCTCCTGGCGGTAGCGGAGCATAAACGCCTTCCACTGCTCATAGGTCACGTCCTCCTCACCTCCCTCTCCGCCGCCGGAGTCCTCCTCCAGCAGCCGGGCCACGTCGGCCCGGAAATCGTCCATGGATTTCCCCATCTTTGGAAACCAGTGGAGCACGTCGGCATGGTTGGAGGCCACACCCCTCTGATAGCCCTCCTGATGGCAGAGAACCACCCCTTCGGCCAGGGGGTCCAGGCCGTACTGCCTGCACAGCATGGCGGTCAGCTCCGCCGCCTCCTGATAGACCTTCCCGAAGTAGACCGGGTCGGTGAGGCCGTCCTCACAGATCTCAAAGCCGATGTGGGTGTTGTTGGCCGCCCCGCCGGCGTGCCAGCCCCGGTGCTCCCAGGGCAGGGTCTGGACGGCGCCCACCTCCCCATCGGCGAATTTCCCCACAAAGGCGTGGACGCACTTGGTCAGGCCGGGCCGGTCCCAGTGGTTCCCCAAGGTATTGGTTCCCAGCTCCTGGTCCCCCGGCACGTAGCGGCACACCCGGGGGTTATCCGCCCCGGTGGAGTGAACCATCACCCCCTTGACCGTGATGGTCCGCTGTGCCTTATAGCAGTCGTTCCGGGTCAAAAATTGCTGGCGCAGCCTCATTTTACGCCTCCTTCCCCGGCAGCCTTCCCCTCCTGGCTCTGGGTGCCGAAATAGAATGAGATAATAACCGCATAGATGGTCATAAAGTCCTGATCAATGCCTCCCCGGAGGGCCAGAATGGCGAACACCAAGGTGAGGATCAGGGTAACAATGCTCTTAACAGTCATGAGCTTGAGCATACGCTTAAAGAGAGGGTCCATTTGCCCCATCCTTTCCGTTCAGAGGACCGCAGTCCTCTTTCCCAGCTTATGGCGGACGGGCCTCTTCCGTGCCCCTCCGCCCCTGGCGGCAGAGCTCCGCAAAAGATTTATCCCGCAAAAACCTCCGTTTTCGCCCGTTTTCTCTGCTTTTTCATCATATTTCCGCTATTTTATATTTTTGGATACTTTTCCCGTTTTAAGTCTTGCAAAAAAAACACTCATCTGGTACAATAATAAATTGTCTGGATATACGGACATATCGAAACTACTCTATTTGGGCGCAGCCGCCCACAGCAAGGAGAATGAATAGGCATGGATAAGAAACAGAGAGAAGATCGCCGCCGTCAGGAGGACATCGCGCTGCAGCGAGGACTGCTGTGGGTGGCGGGGGCGGCCGTACTGGAAGCTCTGCTGGTGCTTGTCAACCGCTACTATATCAACTACCACACCGTCGAGTCTGAGGTTAACATCGCCCTGACCCTGAGCAGCATCCTGGGCTTCCTGCGCATCGCCGCCCCCATAGCCGCCGTGCTGGCCCTGGCCTGGACCGGCTGGCAGTTGAAGGAGAAGAAAAAATTTGCCCTGCCCCTGATCCTGGCCTTCGCTCTGGCGGCGGTGGCTATCTGCGCCCATGTGACCATCAAGTTCCAGGGCGCGGGCGTCTCGATGCTCTACTGGCTGGTGGTGGCCTGGGCGGTGCTGGCGCTGGTATACTATATCTATCAGCGGGAGTTCTTCCTGTCCGCCGCCGCCTGCGGCATGTCGGTGCTGGCCCTGTGGTTCGTGCGCTACGGCGCCGCCTACGGGCTGGAGACCATCCTGCTGCTGATCGCCATCGCGGTGGTCACTGGAGGGGTAGTCTGGCTGAAGAAGACCGACGGGCTCTGGCCCGGCAGCGATCCCATCCGCTTCCTGCCCCAGAAGACCAACTACACGGTACCGGTGGTCACCTGCGCGGCCAGCTTGGCGGCGGTCATCGCGGCCATGGTTCTGGGCATCACTGCCGCCTTCTATCTGATTTTTGTCATGGTGGCCTGGCTCTTTGCCCTGTTTGTATACTTCACTGTCAAGCTGATGTAAGACTTTTGCGCATTTTCAAGAGGACTCCCCGCAAAGCAGCGGGGAGTCCTTTCCATAAGGAGGAATTTTGATGACAGTACTTCAAGACAGGCGGAATCGGGCGGGCCGCCGGCTGTGCCTGGCAGGGCTGTTCCTGGTCCTGCTTCTGCTGTGCCGACTGTACCCCTTGACGGGGGACGACTGGTATCGAGAGGTTCTGGGCGCCTCCCTCCACAACCCGATGGACCTGATCCGGGAGATCGCCTTCCGCTGGTCCACCACCAACAGCCGCATTTTGTCCAACCTCTTCGCCTTTTCCGCCGGCAGCCGGCCCCTGCTGCGGCAGCTGTATCAGACCGCCTTCACCCTGGCCCTCATCGCTCTGCTGGCCCGAGTCACTCAGGTGGACGGCTCGCAGGGGCTGCTGCTGTGGACGGCGGCGGTGCTGGCCCTCCCTCGGGACATCTTCGCCCAGACCCACGCCTGGGCCGCCGGCTTTTTTGTCTTTGTCCCCCCTGCGGTGCTGTTCCTGACCAGTCTGGCCCTGGTCCGGCCCATCCTGGACGGCGGCGAGCTGGAGGAAACTCCCCCCCGCTGGGCCGCGCTGTTCCTCCTGGGGTTTCTCCAGGAGCTGTCCGCCGAGCACAATGCCCTGTACGCCATCTGTGCCGCCCTGGTCCTGCTGGTCTGGTACCGGCTGGAGCGGAGACGGTGGTCCCCCTCCCTGCTGCTCCTTCTGCTGGGCTGCGTACTGGGTGCGGCACTGCTCTTCGCCTCCCCCTCCTACCGGCTGGTCTCCGGGGACGGCTCCTACTACCAGTCCGGCCTGTCCGGCGGGCTGGCGGGGCTGATCGTCACTGCCCGGAACAACCTGCCGGTGGTGTCCCAATATCTGATTCTGGACTGCCCGGTGCTCTACATCTCTCTCACCGCCCTGACCCTGGTCCTGGGGGTGGGACACAGGGGCTGGCCCCACCGGCTGCTGGATGGGGCGCTGACCCTGTGCTGTATCTGGCTGGCCGTGGGAGAGTCCCGCCTCTTCCTCTGTGCCTGCCTGTGGGCCCTGCTTTTGACTCTGACCCTGGTCCTCCGGCTGCCCGACCGGACCAGCCGGGCCCGGACCCTGTTTTTCCTGTTCAGCGCCGGGGTGGCGGCGGGACCGCTGCTCTTTGTCAACCCCATCGGACCACGGTGCCTGTTCTTCCCCTACATGCTCCTGCTGGCGGCGGCGGGGTGTATCCTCCACGCCCTGGAGCCCGACCGCCTGTCCCCCCTGATCGCCGGAGTGGTCCCGGCGGCTCTGGCGGCGGCGGTGCTGGGAGTGACCTTCTCCGTCTTTCTCCCCATCCACCGCACCGAGCTTGAACGGACCGAAATCCTGGAGGAGGCCCTGGCCGGCCGCGCGGCGGAGGCGGTCCTCCCCCCCTATAACCAGGACGGCGGCTGGCTCTGGGACGGGGACAACGGCGAAAAAATCGGGCAGGTCTACCACTACGAGACCCCCGGGGACCTGGTGATTACCTTCGCCCCGCCGGAGCCGTAGCAAAATCGGGGATATCGGAAAAAATCCATATTTTTTCCGGTATCCCCCTTGACAAACCGGGGCCAGTCTCATATAATACTCGTTGCGTTCAAAGACAGCAGGGGCCCAGCCGGGCGTAATTCCTGCCGAGAGTGCTTTCAAAGGATAACCACTTTGACGGTACTGTCCTCCTGTCTTTACGGCGGGAGGTTTTTTGTTTCGCGCAACCAATATCTGGAGGTGAAACCGAAAATGCCTAACGCAAAGGTCCTTTCCGAGAAGAAAGCCATCGTGGCCGCCCTGGAGGAGCAGCTGAAGAATGCCTCCAGCGGCGTTCTGGTGGACTACAAGGGCATCACCGTGGCCGAGGACACCGCCCTGCGCGCCGAGCTGCGCCAGAACGATGTGCAGTACGCCGTGGTGAAGAACACCCTGGTCCGCTTCGCCCTGGACGACGCCGGTCTGAAGGAGCTGGACGGTGTGCTCAGCGGCACCACGTCTCTGGCTACCAGCGCCGGCGACCCCATCGCCCCCATGCGCGTGGTCAACAAGTACGCCAAGCAGCTGGGCGAGGGTAAGTTCAACATCAAGGGCGGCTTTATGGACGGCAAGGTGATCTCCCTGGAGGAGATTATGGCTCTGGCCGAGCTGCCCTCCAAGGACGTGCTCCAGGCCCAGGCTCTGGGCATGATGCTGGCCCCCATTACCAGCCTGGCCATCGTCCTGAAGGCCATCGCCGAGAAGGACGGCGAGCCCGCCCAGGCCCCCGCCGCCGAGTAAGCGGCAGTTCCGCTCCCAGGGGGAGACAATTTAAATTTAAATATTACACATTTAGGAGGTTCATTTATCATGGCTAGTGAGAAGATTACTGCCCTCATCGAGGAAGTCAAGGCCCTGACCGTTCTGGAGCTGTCCGAGCTGGTTAAGGCTCTGGAGGAGGAGTTCGGCGTGTCCGCCGCCGCTATGGCCGCTCCCGCCGCCGGCGGCGGGGCCACTGAGGCCGCCGTGGAGAAGACCGACTTTGACGTGGTCCTGGCCGGCTTCGACGCCGCCGCCAAGATCAAGGTCATCAAGGCCGTCCGCGAGATCACCGGGCTGGGCCTGGCCGAGGCCAAGGCCGCTGTCGAGGGCGCTCCCAAGACCCTGAAGGAGGCCGTGTCCAAGGACGAGGCCGAGGAGCTGAAGAAGAAGCTGGAAGAGGCCGGCGGCAAGGTGGAGCTGAAGTAAGCTCACCCCCATCTGACCCATCCGCGGAGCCCGGATTTTTCCGGGCTCCGTTTTTATGCTTGTAATTTGGCCGGAGATGGGCTATACTGTCGCTGGGCGGAGGCCCTGTCCGGCCCGAGCCCCAAATATGCGCTGCATCCGCCAAGGGCGGAGCGGCAGCAGGAGGTAATTGAATATGAAAAAAAAGACCGATGTGCGCTATCTGGCGGAGCTGTCCCTTTTGACGGCGATTGTGCTGATTATGGCCTATACCCCGCTGGGCTATCTCAAGACCCCCTGGGGTGTGGAGATCACCTTCATCGTGGTCCCGGTGGCTGTTGGCTCCATTGTGCTGGGCCCCAAGGCGGGCGCCTTCCTGGGGCTGGTGTTCGGCCTGACCAGCTTTGCCCAGTGCTTCGGGGCCAGCCCTCTGGGGGTCATCTTCCTCCAGGAGAGCCCCCTGGGCACCTTTTTCTGCTGCGTCGTCAACCGCGTGCTGGTAGGTGTCGTTCCCGGACTGCTCTATCTGGCGTTCAGACACTCCAGCCGCCTGCGCAATCCCGGGCTGGCGCTGTGCTGCTTCCTCACCCCGGCGCTGAACACCCTGCTTTACATCGTGGGCAACTGGATAATCTTTCACGACACCTGGCTCAACGTCTCTGTCTCCACCTATGGCTACACCGGCGGCGGCGGAGCCAGCCTGTTGATCTTTATGATGGGCATGGTGGCCGTTAACGGCCTGGCCGAGGCGGCCACCTGCCTGGTGCTGGGCGCCGCCGTGTGCAAGGCCCTGGAAAAAACAGTACACAGAAACGAGGTGCGTTCCGCCGCATGAAAGAGATCGGAATTATGGAGGTGGGGGGCTTCCGGGTGGGCCACGCCCAGGACCTTGAGGCCGCCACCGGCTGCACAGTGATCCTCTGCGACCGCATGTCCCCCGCCGGGCTGGACGTCCGGGGAGGCGGCCCCGCCTCCCGGGAGTCCCAGATTCTGAACCCCACCATGGACGCCATGGGGGTCAACGCCGTCCTCCTGTCCGGTGGCAGCGCCTTCGGCCTGGACGCCGCCGGAGGGGTGCAGAGGTATCTGGAGGAGCGGAACATCGGCTTTGACACCGGGGTAGCCAAGGTCCCCCTGGTGAGCCAGTCCTGCCTCTTCGACCTGGGGGTGGGCCGGAAGGACGTCCGCCCCGATGGGGCGATGGCCTACGCCGCCTGCGAAAATGCCAGCTATGACGCGCCCGCCCAGGGCAACGCGGGGGCGGGCACCGGCTGCTCGGTGGGCAAGTACCGGGGTATGGAGCGCGCCATGAAGTCCGGCTTTGGCGCCTACGCCTTTCAGGTCGGGGTTATCAAGGTGGGGGCCCTGGTGGCGGTAAACGCTCTGGGGGACGTCTGCGGCCCCGACGGAGTCCAGATCGCCGGACTGCTCAACGAGGAGAAAACCGGCGTCACCTCCACCCTGGAGGAGCTGTTCCGGGATGTGGAGCTGGTCGGCCGCCTGCCCACAAGCAACACCACCCTGGGGGTGGTGGTCACCAATGCCAGGCTGGACAAGACCCATCTCACCAAGGTGGCGGGGATGACCCATAACGGCTATGCCCGGGCCATCCGGCCCGTCCACACCACCGCCGACGGGGACAGCGTCTACGCCCTGTCCCTGGGGGACCTGCCCGGCGACGTAAACGTAGTCGGCACGATGGCCGCCCGGGCTATGGAGCGCGCCATTGTGAGGGCCGTCCAGTCGGCGGAGTCCGCCTACGGTCTGACGGGCTGGCGGGAGCTGAACCATCTATAAAAAATGGAAAGACCTGCGGCATTGGACGCATTGCGTTCAATGCCGCAGGTCTCTTTTTACAGCAGCAGGGAGATAAGGGGGAGGGTGATGATGCACAGCAGGCTGGACAGAAACACTGTCCGGGCGGACAGCTGGGTGCAGCCGTCGTGCTCCTCCGCGATAAAGGTGGTCACCGCAGCGGTGGGCATAGCCAGATTAATCAGGAAGGCCCCAAAGACCAGGCTGTCCAGGCCGGGAATCAGCTTCAGGACACACCAGGCAGCCAGGGGATAGACCAGCAACCGGAAGCCGGAGGCGGTGAGGGCATCCCGGTCCCGGACCACCTCAGACAGCCTGCCCTGCGACAAGCTAATGCCGCTGACAATCATGGACAGGGGGGTGGTCATGCCCGCCAGATATTCCAGCGGGCTCAGAATAGCCTGGGGAATCTGAATCCGGGTGAAGTAGGCCGCCAGCCCCAGCGCCATCGCCAGGTTGACGCCGCTGAAAATCGCCTGGCCCCAGGAGATGGGGGCGGCGGCGCTGTCCGCCGGCCGGTCCATGCAGATCAGCTTGGCCCCCACGCTGAACAGCAGACAGCTGAATGGGACAGACAGAATCACCGTCAGGCTCAGCCCCTCCTCCCCGAAGAGGGCCAGCGCCACGGGGAAGCCCATGAAGCCGTTATTGCCGAAGGTGGCGCAGCAGCTCCACATCCCCCGCCGCCCCTGGGGCACCCGGAGAACTCTGGCCAGTGCCAGGGACAGCACCGTAAAGGCGGGGAGCATCGTCACCCCCAGCAGGAGCATGGAGCCCCCCAGCTTTAAGAAGCCGGGGTCGTAGGGCCGAAGCATGGAGCAGAATACAGTGGCGGGGACCGCCACCTTCATCAGCAGGGCGCTCAGAGGCTTGGACGCCCCGGCAGGGATCAGTCCCGTCCGCGCCGCCGCAAAGCCCACCCCAATCAGCAGGAACAGCCCTGTCAGATTGGACAGCAAAACCGAAATGCTCGTAAAAAACACCTCATTTTATGTTTGTGCACAAGGAAACCGCCGAACAGGCCAAAAAGCCCGCCGGCGGCTTAGGCGCTGTTTGAAAAATGGAAATATGCACAGTGGTGAGGAATTTTTTCGCCAGACAAACACAATTTTTCGCAGGAATACTGGATGTATTTCAAGAAAAATTGGGGCAGTATGGCGAAAAAAGACCACCACTTGGGCGTATTGACATTTTTCAAACAAGCCCCACTATATCAGAAATTTCTTCCGGAGACAAGCCCCTTCGCCAAATTCTTCCCCGCTCAGCGGTTTTTAAAGGCGGTGACCTTCTCCTTGTTGACAAAGGCCTTCATGGCGTCCTTCTGGTCCTCGGTGGCGAAGCACAGGCCGAAGGCCTCAGCCTCGAAGGCGGCGCCGGTGGTCATGTCGGTCTGCATTCCCCGGCGGATGGCCGCCTTGGACTGCCGCACCGCTACCTGAGCGTTGGCGGCGATGGCGTTGGCCAGCTCCAGCGCCTTGTCCATCAGCTCCTCGGCGGGATAGACGTGGCTGACAAGACCGATGCGCTGGGCCTCCTCCGCCTTGATGACCTTGGCGGTGAGGATGAGCTCCATGGCGTTGGATACCCCCACGATCCGGGCCAGGCGCTGGGTGCCGCCGAAGCCGGGGGTGATGCCCAGGCCCACCTCGGGCTGGCCAAACTTGGCCTTCTCGCTGGCGATACGGATATCGCAGGCCATGGACAGCTCACAGCCGCCCCCCAGAGCGAAACCGTTGACGGCGGCGACAGTGGGCTTGGTCAGGTTCTCCAGCTTCAGGAACACGCCGTTGCCGTAGGCCCCGAAGGCCTTGCCCTCCACGGCGGTGAAATTGGACATCTGGCCGATGTCCGCCCCGGCCACGAAGGACCGCCCCGCCCCGGTGACCACGGCCACCAGAATCTCAGGATCGGCCTCCACCTGGTCCAGCACAGTGTTCAGATCCTCCAGCACCTGCTTGTCCAAGGCGTTCAGCGCCTCGGGCCGGTTCATGGTGACGATGCCCACAGGGCCCTTCTTCTCCAGCGTGACAAACATAGGAAAATTCCTCCTTATTTTTAAGTGGTGCTCCCATTATAGCGGATAGTCTTCAAAAGGGCAAGGGAAACAAAGGAACATTTTCTTGACGGAACATCGGAAGCATGGTACATTGTACGCAGGTGCTGTCCAACACAGGCGAGGCGGTTCAGCTACACCACCCGAAAGGGGGTGAGCGTATGCCGGTTACGGTTACGTTTCATATCTTCGGTCTTACCGTAACGATACGTATTAAACGCTGAAAACCGCCACCCCGGTACGGTGACGGTTTTCGTTTAAACCTTTACCATTCGGGCTGAACCGTCTTGCGGACAGCACCTTGTATGCTTACTATACTACTGCCCTGATACTTTGTCAAGGCTGCTTTTTGTCCTTCCGGCTCTAAAACCATAGAAGGAGGCTCATATGAAACAGAAAAAATGGCTGATACCGATCTGCGCAATCGCTGGAGTGCTTCTTCTCTGTGGCGCGTTCCTCTGGTATCTGAAGGCAAACTCCCTGACCCTTTCTGTCGGGCGTTTTTTGAGGACGGACAACGGGTTCTGTATGTTGGTGGACGAACATGGTCCGATCCGTTTGAGCAACACAGAGGGCAAAAGCACATTATGTGACGGCCTTGCCAGCGGCGACAAAATCCTTGTTCTGCGGGGCACCTTTGTTAGAGACTCTCTTCCTGGTCAGACATGGGCAAGAGCTGTATTCAAATTGAGCGGCGGCATGGTCAGCGACATCCCTGAAGCGGTTCTGACCCAGCTCGCCGCGCTTGGGATGCAGCCGGTCCAGTCATAAGCCGTACTGATTATTTCATGGATAAGCGTCCTCCCTCCCGAATAGAGTGTCAGGAGGGGGGCCATCTTCCTCACCGCCCTGATACTTTGTCAAGGCGGCTTTTTGTTTTCAGGCTCTGAACTGCCTCAACTCCTCCTCAGAAAACAGCCCCAGGGTCTGATACCGCTCCCGCAGTTCACCGGCCGGCTTTCCGGACATAGCCTCCCGCATGTCCTCCTGTAAGCGGGCGATGATATCGCAGAATATGGGGGAAGCGTGGACGTCCGCCCTCCGCTTGTCCCACTGGAAACCGTTCAGCGGGGCGCTCTCGTCCATGCCCAGCTCCTCCGCGATATAGGAGTCCGCCCAGCATTCCAGCAGCTCCCCCACCCGGTCGGGCGATTCCCCGTTCTCCTCTACGATGTCAAAAAACAAATGGCCGAACATCTCCAAAAAGCCGCTGTTGCAGCTTCGATGGTCCCAATCGTCAAAATATTTGTGGTAAAAGTCCTCCTTCTCCGGTGTGTCCATATAGCTGTCGTCACAGTTTACAATCATGCAGGCCGCCGCCTGGAGGCATTCCTCAAACTGCCGCAGCTCCTCGGTGATTACCGTCTCCCCCGATGCCATGGCGTCCCACAGCAGGTCGAAGGCGAGGGGAAGAACCTCCGGGGTGGAATCGGTACGCTGGGTGTTCAGAGCCCTGGTGTAGACAATCAGGGCAAACAGGTCGTTGATGTAGTCTGATGTCAGCGAGAGGCAGCTGAAGCGCCCCAAAAAGTTTTCCTTCTCCTGAGGCGTCATCTCCGCAAAATTTTCCTCATAGTGCTTCAGCATTTTGGACACTCCTATTCTCCTAAATGTAGCTTGGGTATGGTTTATCTTATCATATCGCCGCTTCTTCTTCAACTATTCTCAGAGAAAACGCTCCCTGCAAAACAGGGATTGAAACAGGCATATGCGCGTGATAAAATAAAGTCAGCCGCTATGATATGGAGGGGTCATGATGAAACGCTGCATCACCTGCAAAAAAGAAATCATCGAATTTGGCGAAAAGCAGTTTACTGGTTTTCAGTCCATCTTCCCGCCCAAAGAATACGACAAGGCGTGTTACTTTGTCCTACGGGACGGGAGCACCGCCCCCTACTACCCCTTCGCCCGAAGAAGTGAGGCAGGCGGCGTCCAGCATCTGCGGATAGAGCGGGGGTTCTGGAATGACCAGATCCACCTGCGGGTCAACGACGTCTATGTCAGCTACCTCATGTACGACTGGAGCGTGGCGATGTGTACTGGTAAGGTATCAAATTACTCAGGCTATAGCAGATTAAACCGCATTTCGGAAAAATACACTGTCTGCTCCCCGTGGTTCGACACGGATAACGAGAGGGACAGTTTACAAAAGGGCCTGGCGGAGCTGGGCGCCTGGTATGACGGACACCTTCCGGAGATCAGCCTCTCCTATGAAAAACAGCAGGGCTGGCTGGACAAGGACTGGAAAGACGCCAGGATCACCAGGGCCTACCTGGATGAACATCTGCCCGAATTGACGCAGCCCGAAATCTTTGAGCTGTACCGCACCGTTGACCGCCTCGCGGCGGAGTATGAGACCTCCGATATGAAGAACCGAAAAAACGATTTTGGGTATCAGGCCCCGCTCTCATTCTTTAATGATTTCTGCTATGGCAAACTGCCGCCCAAAATCAACCGGTGGGTGGATGAGCTCAGTAATATCATGCTGTCCAAAAAAATTGTAAACGGCATTGATTTGGACTACGCCCGCTCCTTTGCCGTGAGAGCCCTGCTGTACCTCTTCCACGACAGCCAAACGGAAAAATATCCCGGCATCCTCAGGCATAAGGAGCTTTGGACATAGACAGAACAGCGAAACACTCTTAACAACGGATAAATTCTTCTCCCCCTGAATAGTATTTACCAATGCGGCCTCCAGGTCTGCGCCTATACCAAATCGAAGCCCAGCGAAGCGGGTTCGATTTGGAGAGGAGGAGCAAGGGAGCGCAATGAGGGATGCCCGCTAAGGCGTCCCGAATGGAGCGGACTTTGCTTCGACGAGGGGAGGGGGATTGTCTTGTCTGAAAAAATGCTGTCCGCGGGGAAGGGGGCCATCTTCCTTACCGCCCTGAGCGCCGTCTCCCAGGTGCTGGGGTTCTTCTACCGGGTGGTGCTTTCCCGGCTGGTGGGGGCGGAGGTCATGGGCCTGTACCAGCTGGTCATGCCGGTATACTCGGTGATTATGTCCCTCACCGCCGTGGGGGTGACCTCGGCCTGCTCCAACCTCACCTCCCAGCACCTGGCTCTGGGCAGCCGCCGGGCGGCGGACCAGACGGTCCGCACCTGCCTGAGGCTGTTTTTCCTCCTGCTCCTTCCGGTGGGGACGGTGGTAATTTTGGGCTCCGACGCCATCTCCGTCTATCTCCTGGGGGACGCCCGGACCCAGCTGGGTCTGGTTCTGCTGGTGCCCTGCGCAGCCCTCACCGGGGTGGAAAACATCCACAAACACTTTTTTTACGGCTCCGGCGTGGTCCGGCCCCCCGCTGTCGTGGAGCTGCTGGAGCAGTTCGTCCGCACCGCCGCAGTGATCGCCCTGCTGCTCCTCTTTCTGCCCCAGTATCCGGAGCGGGTGGTGGGCCTGATCGTGGCTGGGATGGTCATCTGCGAGGTGTTCTCCTCCTGCACTCTGGTGGCCCTCTACCGCCGGCGAATGGGCCGGTCCACCCTCACCGGCCGGGAGGAGACGGGGAGGGTCCGCCGCCGGCGGATCTTTTCCATCGCCCTGCCGGTGGGGCTGAACGCCCTGCTGGGCAACCTGATGGGGGCGGCCAACTCCGCCCTCATCCCCCAAAAATTAGTGGAGGGGGGGCTGGACCGCTCCGCCGCCGTGTCCCAGTTCGGGGTGGTGTGCGGGATGACCATGCCCATGCTGTCCCTGCCCATCGTGTTCCTGGGGGCGCTGAATCTGGTGCTGGTGCCCCGGCTGTCCCGGGCCTGCGCTCTGAACCGCCCGGGAGAGGTGCGCCGCCTGGCCTCTCAGGCTATCTCGGCGGTGGCCCTGCTCACCCTGCCCTGCATGGCCCTGATGGTGGTGGTGGGCCCCGACCTGGGGCGGGCCATGTTCCACCAGGAGGGGGTGGGGGAGCACCTGATTCCCCTGGCCTGCGTCATGGCTATGAGCTGCTACTGCTCGGTGCTGTGCGCCGCCCTCAACGGGGTGGGCCGCCAGCGGGCGGTGGCCGCCATCTCCCTGCTGGGGGGCGCGGTCCAGCTGGCCTTTACCCTGGCCCTGGTCCCCCTGCCCGGGG
The DNA here is from genome assembly GCF_009911595.1 of Colidextribacter sp. OB.20. Classification (GTDB taxonomy): domain Bacteria; phylum Bacillota; class Clostridia; order Oscillospirales; family Oscillospiraceae; genus Lawsonibacter. The sequence goes on along the minus strand of NZ_QWKG01000054.1, from coordinate 82 downwards.
TGGGGATGAGGGGCTATGTGGCCGGGGCGGTGGCGTCCACCGCCCTGGAGCTGGGGCTGTGCCTGCGGCAGCTGGTCCGGGC
>NZ_QWKG01000053.1 GCF_009911595.1 Colidextribacter sp. OB.20 | reverse complement strand
CCGGTCCGGCGGGCTGGGCGCTGGCCTCCGGCGCGGGGGCCGGGGCGGGTTTGTGGAAGTAGTGGAGCGGGACAAGAGCAGTGCAGGGGGCCGGGACAAGAGCGGTGCAGGGCTTGACCGCCGGGGCGGCGGGGGCGTCCTCCATGATGGAGGGGACCGGCGCGGCGGGCTTGTCCTCCGCCGGGGCCGCGCTGGGCTTTACCCAGTAGGCGGATTTTTTCTTGCTCCAGATGCCGCCCGCCGCTTTGATTTCGTCGGCGTACTTCTCCACGTCGCCGGTAAACCAGACGTTGGGCGCGCCGGTCTTTTCACCCTTGACTTTCAGGACCAGGCCGGGCAGGTTGCCAAACCGGGCCTTGATGGTCGCCAGGTCCGGCGCGGGGGCGTTCTTCTCCACCTGGGCGGGGCCGTAGATGTAAGAAAGTTTCTGGTAGAAGTGCGGGGACTGCTCCGGGGCCTCCTTGCCCGCTTCCTCGGCGGCTTTGATGGTCGCGGCGCTGGGCTTGGTGGTGTGCTTCCAGAGGTAGCAGTCAAAGAGCGGGGCGGCGTCCTTCTGGACCTGGTAGCCGCGTTTAGACCAATCGGCGGCGGTGTGGAAAGGCAGGTCGCCGCGCTGGAGGTAGGCGTCAAGCTGCTCCTGGGGGATGCCGTGGGTGATAGCGGCCTTGTAGATGATTTCGGTGTTTGTCATGGTAAAAACCTCCTGTAAATTTTGGGGTTGGGTTGATGTGTTCCGGGTCTTTCGGCCCATGAGCGCCCGCCGGGGTTGTCCGGCGGCTGGGCTTGCACCAGCGGCGGCGGGATGCCGTCGGCCTTGCGGGCTGTCAGATGGCGGCGGGCGTGGGGTAAAGGGCTTCCGCCCGGCGGGATGCGGTAGACGGGTCCAGGCCGTCAACGATGCAGTTATGATAGACCTGGTTCCAATTCTGGTTGCGCTCGTACTCCGCCGCTAAAATGGCGTCGATGCGTTCACCGTCGGCGGCGTCCTGGAGGTATACGCGGCCCTCCCATACTCCGCCAGCGCCGCAGGTCCATTCTTTGGCGCGGATTCCCTTCAAGCGGCGGGCCGCTGCCAGTGTGGCGGCGTGCTGTTCGCGGTCCAGGGATTCAACGACGGCGCGCCGTCCGTTGCATTTCAGGGCTTGCCATTCATAGGCAAGGCCGCGACGGGCGCAAAAAGCGCTGATTTTCTTTTCTGCTGCTGTCATGGTAAAAACCTCCTTGTGTCGCTGTGGTGGATGCTGCGGGGATTGTTCCCCATGAGCGCCCGCCGGATTGCTCCGGCGGCTGGGCTTGCACCAGCGGCGGCGGATGCCGTCGGCCTTGCGGGGATGTTCAGACGGCTTTCTGTTCAACGGTCCAGGGCTTCCGGCGTCCGGTGGACTGGAAATAATCGGCGTCCGGGTCGGGGACGGACCAGAAGCGGCGGAGGGTGTCTTTTCGGTCCTCGTGGTTGTGCCAGTCGTAGCCGCTGGGAAGGTGTGCGCAGACTTGCCAGCGCTCCCGCTTTTCGTAGCGGTTCATAGCCTTGACCGTTGCCATAACGGCGTCGGGGTCCGCGTTCACCAGCCTGCAAGCACTGACAAAGGCGCTCCAGGTGCAGGAGGATTCTTTGTCGTGGCGCTCGTAGCTGGCGTGGTCCTCGACGGTCCGCAGGTCCAGCATTGCGCCGGGGAATGGCCGGTGCTGCCGGTAGAAAATGCGGGCGTCGTTCTCCGCCTGCAAATACTCCTGCGCCATTTCCACCAGGATTTCGGGCTTGTAAGTGAATTGATTTTTCATGGTTTTATCTCCCTTCCGGCTTTCGCCTGTCAAATGGTTTTCATGTTGTCCGGGGATTCCCCCATGAGCGCCCGCCGGATTTCTCCGGCGGCTGGACTTTCACCAGCGGCGGCGGGATGCCGTCGGCCTTGCGGGGGTTTGGGAGGTCCGCAAGTCTTTAGCCGCTTGCGGTCGCTGTTGTGCGTTCAACTGACGCCGCCCGTGTTCTTGCCGGGGCGGTGGCCATGTAGGTTGTCAAGGTTCAATCCCTGGCGGCTTGCATTCAACCGTGCCGCTCGGGATGGTTGCATCATAGCACGGTTGAATGCGGCTGTCAAGCGATTTTCGCAAACTTTTTTCGGTTTGTGCAATTTGCACGGTTGAATGCGTCTTGCGTTGTGCAGATTGCACGGTTGAATGCGTTTCGCCTGAACTATCACGCCTGGGGCGGTTCGCTGGGCCGGGGCCGTGTGGCCTGGGCTTGTCCCGGATGTTAGCCGATGGCCGCGCCGCCGTCAAGACCCCGAAAACCTTTCCCCCAGCCCCCCCTAAAGGGGGGCGTGGGGAACTATTTTTGCACAAATTTTCCGGGCTGTTTTTGGCGAAAATGGCAAAAGCGGGAACATTCGCGGCGGGGATGCCTCCAGAATTTCCAGTGAATTTTTACCAGCCGTGGGGGGACTATAGGGGGGCGTTAATATACCAAGAATCAGGACTTAGACCGCGCGCATAAAATACCTCGCCGGGAAAATCGCTGGAAATTTTGCGGCCCGGTGTAGGGGGCGGAAAAATCGCGGTTGCTTTTGGAAATGGCCGCGCCGGACCGGGAGCCGGACCAGGACCGGAGGACCGCGCCGGACCGGGACCGGGGCAACGCGCAAGGACCGGACCGGGAGCCGGACAGGGGCCGGGGACGGGGACGGGCAAGAGGACCGCGCCGGGATGGGGGACGACGCCGGGGGCATGGACAAGCGCCGGACAATGACGGACAGGACCGGCACCGGGAGCGCCGGACCCGCTCGACCTGCTCCGCCTGGACTGGGAGCAGGACCCGCCCGGCCTGCATCAGCCGGACCAGGAGCCGGACCGGACCGGGGGCCGATGCTGGGGCAGGTTGCGCCGGTGGTTGAAAATGGCCTTGCAAGGCGCACAAGACGGACCGGGCCGGGACTAGGGAGCGGACCGGACCAGCCGCGCCGGAGGGGTTTTATGCGCGCGGTATAGTCTCCTGATAGCTGGATATATACGCCCCCTTCCCCCCACCAGCCAGCCGGTCCGGTCCTGGCCCGGTCCGGCGGACGGGGACCGGGCCGGACCGGACACGCCGGACCACAAAACCGCGCCCGCGCAAGATTCAACACATACGCGCACAGGCGCGAATCAAAACCGCGCGCGAGGGCGTAGGTACTCCCTGGGCACCCCTCGCCGCCTGCGGGTCCGTGAGCGCAGAATTTAATTAGGTATGAGGGATTTTTTTTCGCTTCCCCCGGCGGGCCGGGAAAAAAGTAGGGGGTCCCCAAAAATCGGGGGTTAAAAATCAAGGGGGCCGCTTGTGAACAAATTATGAATTTTGGAAAAGTGGCACACTGTGTCCCGGTTTTCGTGATAAACTGATACCATGAATTATTGGCCTGCGGCGGAAACGCTGCGGGCTTTTCTATTTTGTGGCCTGCGTCCGCCGAAGCCCTACGTTCCTACGCGGGGTATATATGTAGGCGGCGCGGGCCACTACCATTTAGAGAGGGGGCGCGGCGCTGTGGCGAGGCGGAGCGCGGAGCATGATGCCGCCAGGGCTGAATACATAGAGCGCCGGAGCCGTGGCGAAGAAGTCAATCTGGCAGAGCTGGCCGACCGGCTGGGCGTGAAGCGCCAGACCTTGCGGAACTGGAAGAGTGCGGAAAAATGGGATGAAGCCGTGCCGACGCCGAAGAGGAAGCGGGGCGGGCAGAAGGGAAACCAGAACAGCAAGGGAAAACGGAACGCCGCCGGGAGCCACAAGGGCGCGCCGACGAGAAATAAGAACGCAGAAAAAGACGGAGCTTACAGCGCCGTCTTTCTTGATACCTTGACCGAGGAAGAAAAAAAGCTGGTGGAGGCAACCCCGCTGGAGGTCCGGGCCGCTCTGGAACATGAAATGAAGGTGCTGAAATTCCGGGAAAATAAAATCCTCTCTAAAATCGCGGACTATGAGAAAGCGGAAGAAGGGGCCATGTATCTAAGCGCCATGACGGAGATACGCGGGAAGAACAACACCACCATGCGTTTCAGCGACAGCGCCTTTAAGCGGGTCCAGAGCTTGCAGGAGGCGCTTTACAAGGTACAGGGGCGTATCGCCAAAATCACGGACAGCCTGCGGGGGCTGGACGAGAGCGCGGCCCGCCTTGCCATGGAGCGGGAGCGGCTGGACATCCTGCGGATGCGGGCTTCTGGCAGCGTGGACGTGGGCGACCTGGAGGAATCCGGCGACCCGCCGGGGAAAGAGTTGGAGGACGAACAGTGACGCACGCAATCGTAATATTCGGCGGCGGTCTGCTTCTGGCCGTACTGCTTATGACGGCGGCAATCCTGGGCGGGCCGGTATGGGGAATCGTGCCGGTGACGCTTGTTATAGCGGGCGCTACCGCTGCGGCGGCGCTGCTGGGACTGTCACTAATTGAAATGCTGGCAATGTTCGCGGTTGCGACTATGATAATCGCCATAGCCACTTATCTATTGGGAAAGAGGTGGGGGCCGTGAAACTGTATACCTGCGAAGCCGTGGCGGACTGGCTGGCGCTGACGCCGCGCCGGGTCCGGCAGTTGCGTGACGAGGGAATCATCAGCGAGAGACTGCCCGGCCTGTATGAAATGAAACCGACCATCACGCGGTACATCATGTATCTGCGGAAGGGGACCGGGAAAACAGACCTGAACGACGAGCGGGCGCTGCTCACCCGCGCCAAGCGGGAAGCGGCGGATATGGAGAACGACCTGCGGCGGGGGACGCTGCACAGTTCGGAGGAAATCGAAAAGGGCATCAAGACCATGTGCCTGAATATCCGCGCAAAGCTCCTGATGCTGCCCGCCAAGCTCTCCCCGCGCCTGGCACAGATGGAGGGCAACCAGGCGGAGATTTTCGACGAAATGAAACGGGCCGTGGACGAGGCGCTGGAAGAGCTGTCCGACTACCGGACGCTCCTTGCGCTGGCGGAGGGCGACGATGAAGAAGAAAGCGGTTGACCCGTGCGAAGGGTGCATATGGGCAAACAGAATCAGCGACCGGCGGGTATTCTGCCCATTCCCCCGGTGCGTGCGGGGGAAGCTGCCGCCCGGCGGGAGCGGGAAGGACAGGAACGATGAACACAAGAGAAGTTAGGGCGTGGATTGTTGAGCTTGCGCCGCAGACGGAAGCGATGTTCGCCCGCTGCGCCGCGCTGCTGAAACCGCCGCCCGCGCTGACCCTATCCAAGTGGGCGGACACATACCGGGTAATATCAGCGGAGAGCGCCGCCGCGCCTGGGCGCTGGAACACGGACAACGCGCCCTACCAGCGGGAAATCATGGACGCCATCGGGAATCATCATATCCGCAAGGTGGTCATTATGAGCGCCGCGCAGATAGGAAAGACGGCCATGCTGATGAACGTGCTGGGCTACTATATGCACTACTACCCCGCGCCGGTGATGGTGATGGAGCCTACCCTTGATATGGCGCAGGCGCTTTCCAAGGACTTCCTCGCGCCCATGATTCGGGATATGCCGGTGCTGTCCGCGCTGGTGGACACCAAGAGCCGGTACAGCGGAAACACCATTCTAAAGAAAAACTTCCCCGGCGGTCATGTGACCATCGTGGGAGCAAACAGCCCCGTGGGCCTGCGTATGCGGCCCATCAAGGTTTTGCTGGCCGACGAGGTGGACGGCTACCCGGAGAGCGCCGGGACGGAGGGGGACCCGCTGCTGCTGGCCCAAAAGAGGCAGACGACCTTTTGGGACAAGAAAACGGTTATCGTCTCCACGCCGACCATCAAGGGACACAGCAGGATTGAAAAAGAGTTTTTGAACAGCACCATGGAAGAGTGGAATGTGCCTTGCCCTGGGTGCGGGCATTTCCAGCCGCTTGTGTGGAGCCAAGTCAAATTTGACAAGGACGACCTGACAAAGCCCATCCTGTACGAGTGTGAACGGTGCGGGGAGGTATTCGGGGAGTACGAATGGAAGCGCCAGGGCAAGCACGGCCATTTCGTGGCGAAGAATCCGAACGCCGAGGCGCGGGGCTTCCACCTGAATACGCTGGCCTCCAACTTCTGCGGCTGGCACGAAGTTGTGGAGAAACACCAGCTTGCTACCGAGCTTCTGCGCCAGGGGGACCCGGAGAAGATGAAAACGTGGGTCAACACGGAGCTGGGCGAGACGTGGGAAGAGCCGGGCGACCGGGTGGACGAGGACGCGCTTATCACACGGCGGGAGCTATACGGCGCAGAGGTGCCGGACGACGTGCTGGTGCTGACGGCGGGCGTGGACGTGCAGGCGGACCGTTTCGAGGTCGAGGTTGTAGGCTGGGGCGTCGGCAAGGAGAGCTGGGGCATCCGCTATCAGAAAATCATCGGGGACACGATGGAAAATCCCGTGTGGGAAAACCTGGACGCTTTTCTGCTGACGCCGTTTCACAAGAAGGATGGAACGGCGCTTTATATTTCCGCCGCGTGCATCGACAGCGGCTACAGGTCCAACCAGGTCTACAGCTTCACCGTGGACAAGTTCAACCGCTATGTGTTCGCCATCAAGGGCAAGGGCGGACAGGGCGTGCCATACATCCGCAACCCGTCCACGGATAACCGGGTCAAGACGCCGCTGTTCACCATCGGCGTTGACGCGGGGAAGGATTTTATCTACCAGCGCCTGCGCGTCACCGAGCGGGGGCCGAACTACTGCCATTTCCCGTCCGACGAGGGGGCCGGGTACGACGCGACCTACTTCAAGGGACTGGCAAGCGAAATGAAAATCACGCGGTTCCGCAAGGGGAAAATGACCGTCTCCTGGGTGCTGCGGGACGAGGGGTACAAGCGCAACGAGCCGCTGGACCTGCGCAACTACGCGACCGCCGCGCTGGAAATCTACAACCCGCCTCTCCAGAAGCCGGAGCCGGGAGCGGGACAAGCGCCTCGCCGGAAGGGGTGGCGGAAATTGAGCGGCGGCATCGGAGGTGTGTAAATGGCTGTATTCAGTAAAGAGCTGTGCAGGCAAAGGCTGAAAATCTGGCTTGCGGCGGAGGAAGCAATCGCAACCGGCCAGCGATACCAAATCGAAGGGCGGTCCCTGACGCGGGCGGACCTGTACGACGTGCGGAAAGAGCTTGAATACTGGGCCGGGAAGCTGGCCGAAGCAGAGAGCGAGGAACAGAATGGGGGCTATATCAGGGCTTACCATTTTGTTCCCCGTGACATTTAGGGAGGGCGGCTATGGCGAAAATGAATTTTCTGGACAGGGCCGTTGCCGCCGTCTCCCCGGTTCAGGGCTTGAAGCGCGCCGCCGCAAGGAGGGCGCTGGAGGTCACGAACAGCGGATACGGGAACTACGGCGCAAACGTGACAAAGAAAAGCCTGATTGGGTGGCTCTTTCGCGGCGGGAGCGCCAAGGAGGACATAGAGGACAACATCGACACGCTCCGCCAGCGGTCCCGCGACGCCTATATGGGGATACCGACGGCAAGCGCCGCATTGAAAACCCTCTGCACAAATGTTGTGGCGGGAGGGCTGATACCGTCCCCACAAATCGACGCGGAGGTTTTGGGGCTGACGCGGGAGCAGGCGGAAGAGCTGCAAGGGAAAATCATGCGGGAGTTTGCGCTATGGGCGGACACGGCGGAGTGCGACGCGGACGGCCTGGGGAATTTCTACAAGCTCCAGCAACTCGCCTATATGGGATTCCTGATGAACGGGGACAGCTTTGCGCTGCTGCCGTTCAAAGAGCGGGCGGGGAGCCAGTACGCGACGAAGGTACAAATCATCGAAGCGGACCGCATCTGTTCCCCTGACGGGTACGACCGGCTTGTGCCGGACTATGTAAGGGGATACCACGTCCACAGCATCGTCCAGGGCGTGGAGACGGACGCGGACGGTATGGTGGTGGCCTACTGGATATGTTCCCGGCATCCGCACTCCAGCCTTGCCGTACAGAGCGGGACGCTGGACTGGACGCGGGTAGAAGCGCATGGAGCCGCCGGGCGGCACAACGTCCTCCACGTTATGACGCGGGAGCGGGCGGGCCAGCTCCGGGGCGTGCCTATCCTTGCGCCGGTCCTGGAAACGCTGAAACAACTGGGCCGGTATACACAGGCGGAAATCGACGCCGCAGTAATCAGCGCGTATTTCACCGTGCTTGTCAAACCGGCGTCGGTGCAGAACGGGTCGCCAATCGGCCAGTACATACCGCAGGAAGCGCAGGTGGACAGCGCGGACCCCGGCAGTATCGAAATGGGACAGGGGACCATCCTCTCCCTGAATCCGGGGGATGATGTGGCGTTTGCGGACCCGACGCACCCGAACACCGCCTACAATGCGTTCTTTGACGCCATGATTAAAGAAATCGGCGCTGCCATGGAGATACCGCCGGAGGTGATGGAAAAGCAGTTTACGCAGAATTTCAGCGCGGCACGGGGCGCACTCAACGAGTTTTGGCGGGTGTGCGACGTGAAGCGGGACGATTTTGTGGACAGCTTTTGCCAACCGATTTATGAGCAGGTCCTCGCGGAAGCTGTGGCACGGGGCCGCATCAACGCGCCAGGCTTTTTCAGCGACCCGGCAAGGAGAAAAGCCTACTGCGCCTGTGTGTGGCCGGGACCGGCCAGAACGAGCCTTAACCCAATACAAGAAGTCAGCGCGGCACTGAAACGGGTGGAAGCCGGATTCTCCACGGCACAGCGGGAGACGGCGGAAATGACCGGCGGGGACTATATGCGCAACATGGAACAGCGGATGATGGAGGCGGAGAAAATGCGGCAGCTCCGGGAAATCCTGAATCCGACACCGCCGCCCGCGCAGACGCCGGGGCCGCAGACGGGAGGCGGCAAGGGCGAAGAGGACAAGACCACAGAGGGAGGGACAGGAAGTGCCTAATAAATTCTGGCAATTCCGCAATGCGGCGGACGGGAGCGGGGAACTGCTGCTGTACGGGAATATTGCGGGAGAAAAAAGCTGGTACAGCGACGATGTGACGCCAAAGCAGTTTGCCGAGGACCTGGCCGGGCTGGGAACGGTCAGCAACATCACGGTCCGTATCAACAGCGGCGGCGGGGATGTGTTTGCGGCGGTGGAAATCGGGAACCTGCTGGAACAGCACCCGGCCAACGTGACCGCCCGCATCGGCGGCGTATGTGCGTCGGCGGCGACAATCATTGCCTGCCATTGCAACAAGGTCATTGCCGCCAACGACAGTACCTACATGGTGCATCCGGTCAGTATGTATTGCGGGTACGCAAATGCGGCGGACCTGCAAAAATACCTGGAGGCGCTGGCGACCATCAAGGAAAACATCATCAGCCTTTACGCCAAAAAGACCGGGCGGACCAAGGAGGATGTAACGGCCTGGATGGACGCGGAAAGCTGGTGGACCGGGCCGCAGGCCAAGGAAAACGGCTTTGCGGACGAGCTGACAGACGAGGGGGCGGGCGCTACCTACGAGAATCGGGGCGGCGTCCTTTTCGTCAACAGCGTCAGCATGGGGGCCAAGTTCGACAAGGCCCCGGAATTTGTGCGAAACCGCGTGAAGCGGGTCGCGGATATTAAATCGCCTGCGCAGGCGCAGGACAATCAACCGGCGGGACAGCCGGGAAAACAACAGGAGGTACAGGACATGGACCCGAAAGACAGCATCAAGACCGTGGACGACCTGCGGAAAGTCTATCCCACGCTGGTTGACCAAATCGAGCAAGCGGCGGCGACGGCGGCGGCGGAGGCCGCGACCAATGCCGAGCGGGCGCGCATCCAGAGCATTGAGGATATGGCCCTGCCCGGCAGCGAGAAGCTGGCGGCGGAAGCCAAATTCACCAAGACCATGAGTGCGGCGGAATTTGCCGAGGCCATGGTCAAGAACGCCAAGACCCAGGGCGCAACCTATCTGGCGCAGGTGCAGAAGGACGCGCAGGACAGCGGCGTGAACGGCGTCACCAACACCCCGCCCGCCGACAAGACCGAGGGGGACGCATTTATCGCGGCAATCAAGGGCGTTGCGCCCAAGAACTAAAGGGAGGAAAACGACATGAGCATGGACCTTGCAGTTAAGACCTACCGCTACGACCCGCATCACTTTGAAGCGGGCGTCGGGCCTGTCAACAAGGCCGTGAAGGTGGCGGCGGCGGACATCCCCGCACACGCCCCCGTGGCGCTGGACGGCGACGGAAAGCTGGCGCTGCTGACGGCGGACAACAAGGCCAGTGTCTACGGCCTCGCGCCGGACAGCATCCGGGCGGGCGAAGAGGGGCCGGTGTGGCTCACCGGCGAATACTTTGCCGACAGCTTGGCGCTGGAAGAGGGCGTGACCGCCGCAGACATCGAGGTTGCCTTGCGCAACATCGGGATTTTCCTGAAATAACAATTCCCGCTCTCCGCAGGAGGGCGGGAAAATTTTTGCACACGAACGGAGGAAACAATCATGCCGAATACGATTGACATTTACCAGCCCAGATACCTTGCCGAAGTGGTGCGCTCCGCGCCCCCGGTCCATACGTTCCTGCGGGACACCTTCTTCACAAACGTCAAGACCTTTGCCACGAAAGAGGTTGACATCGACATCGTGAAGGGCGACCGCGAAATGGCGGCGTTCGTTCACCCGAAGCTGGGCGCAGAGACGCTGGATGCCGAGGGCTACGAAACCAAGAGCTACACGCCCCCGATGGTCAACCCGGACATCGTGACCACGGCGGAGGGCTACATGAACCGCGCCCCCGGCGAAACCATCTACAGCGAGAGGACCCCTGCGCAGCGGGCGGCGGAGCAGCTTGTACGGGAGTACCAGCGGCTTGACGATTCCATCAGCCGCCGGGAGGAATGGATGTGCGCCCAGGCGCTCACCACCGGAGCGATTCAGATTGTGGGCAAGGGCGTCAATGAGGAAATCGACTTTGGCTTCACAAACAAGGTCGTGCTGACCGGCACGGAACAGTGGGGCCAGAGCGGAGCGGACATCCTGGGGATGCTGGAGGACTGGGTGGATAGGGTCTATACCAACGGCTTTGCCAATGTGGACCGTATCATCTGCGGACGGCAGGCGTTGAAGCTGCTGAAAAACGACAAGGGTATCCTGGAGAAGATGGACAACCGGCGCTATCAGGCGGGCGAGTTCAACGCACGGGACCTGCCCAACGGCGTCCGCTATCACGGCTACCTGACGGATTCCGGCCTGGAAATTTACTCCTACAAGGAGGTCTATGTGGACCGGATTACGGACCCCGCGAAGCCGACAATCCGCAGGCTGATTCCAGACAACGCAATTATCATGATTTCCCCGGATGTGGACTTCATGCGGGCATACGGCCTTTGCTCCTACTACAACGACGCCGGGCAGCTTATCACCGCCGAGACTGCGCGGCTGCTTCACTCCTACATCGGCCACAAGCCGGAGCGGAAGATGCTGGAGGCGTGCGCCCGGCCCCTGCCCATCCCCGACAAGGTGGATAGCTGGCTGGTTGCTACCGTGTGCTGATGGAGGGACAGGAAATGGCGAGAGGCAAGAAAACGGACCCGAAGAAAACCACACCCGCCCCGGAGACGCCGGAACGGACCGGGGACGCCGCCCCCGCCCAGGAGACGGCGGAGCAGGCCGGAGAGGCTACCGCCACCCAGGAGACAGCGGAGCAGGCTGGGAAGGCCACGCCCGCCACGGAGACGCAGGAGCAGGAAGAGGATACCGCACCTGCCACGGAGACGACGGAGCGGGACATCCTCGCGGGAATCCAGAATCCGTGCGTATACTGCGGGCCGACCGTGCGGGGCGTGGCGCGGCAGTACACCACCTTCCAGGGGGGAATCCCCGACGAGCTGGGGGACTTCATCAAGGAACACCCAGCGGCGCGGCAGCTTATCGTCTCCACGGCACAGTTTCCCGCTATGCGCCGTCGGCTTGACACGCCGGGGACGGCGGAGGCGAAGCTCTACAAGCAGGTCAAGGAGCTGCTTGGGAAATGAAAGTTCTGTTCGACTATGGAGTAGGCGGGGAGCCGGAGGGGTCCCTGCCTACGTTCAAGCAATGCGCGGCGGCGGATATTCACGCCGCGTTTCTGAATCCGACCGAACACGGAGAGGTGCGGACAATCCGCTATGACGGCGTGGAATATGAGGACATCACCGTGATAGAGAGCGGGCCGAAGGAGGGCAAGCGGTCCTCCGTGGTGCAGATGCAGCACGATTTCGGCCAAGGTCTGTATAAGCGGACCATCATCCTTTACGTCGCGGAGAAGGACCTGAACGGCGTGAAGCCGGAGCAGGGGTCCATGCTGTCCATGAACGACGAAGAGGGCGGCACGTTCTTCCACAAATACCGCGTGGTGGAATCGGGGACGGAAATGGGAATGTTCCGGTTGAAGCTGGAGGAAGTGGACGAATGAACACGGAAGCAAGGACCAACGCAATCACCGGGTCTGTCACCGTCACGGTCAACGAGGCGGCAGGGCAGGCGGCTATCGAGCGGGCAAAGGCGCTGCTGGCCGGTATCCAGGGCGGCGTGGACAAGGCTATGAAAGCCTCCATGAGCCGGACCGTTGACAGGCTGCGGCGGGAGAGCAACCAGGCCATCCGGGAGAAGTACGACATCACGGACGCGGGAATCCGCGCAGAGAAAAACGTGCGGGTCCGATACAGCTACCAGAACGGCGTGCAGGCCACCGTCACCTTCTCCGGGCGGAAGATACCGCTGTACCGTTTCGGCGGCGCATACCCCAAAGTTCCGACGCAGGACATCGCGGCGGGGAAGAAGCCGGTCATGGTAAAGGGCGCGTGGACCATGCAGTACCAGGGAGTGGCCGCACGGGGCCACCAGTTCCAGGACACCGGCCCGACGCAGTTCATGGACGCCTTTGTGGCGCAGATGAAGTCCGGGCATATCGGAATCTTTGAGCGGACCGGCGGAAGCACCAGCGAGGGCAGCGACGCTATCCGGGAAATCATGGGGTCCTCTGTGGCGCAGATGGTGGGAAACCAGCAAGTGGCGCAGGGGTTGACCGAGCGGGCCTATGAGACGTTTGAAACGGAGCTGGACAAGGCGGTGTACCGAATCCTGACGGGCTGGAGGTAGGGCCATGCAGAGAGTGACCTTAGAGAACGAAACCAAAGTGGGCCTGCTGTACGCGCTGAAAGACTTTACCACGGAGACGGTGAAGGACCTGCTTATGCCGGTGAAGCGGCAAAAACAGGACGAGCGGGAGCCGAAGCGCAGGGCGGCGGCGGTGTTTCTGGCGCGGTTGCCGGACATGACATCGTTCGAGAAAAAGGCCCCCTTCATTCTCCACCAGGCGGTGACGGGAGAGGACGGACTAAAGAACGCCAACAAAGGGTCGGGCCGGGAATCCAGGCTGGAGCTGCAAAGCACTGCCGTTATCCGGTCTGTGTTCTGCGTCTACCACCCGGACGAGGAAGAGGGCGGGCTTGCGCTGCTGAACATCATGGAGGAAATGCGCATCGCGCTCCTGATGTACCCGACGCTGAACAAGGTGTTTGAGCTGGACCTAAAGGAAGGTATCAGCCAAATGGTCTACCCGGAGACAGGAGAGCGGGGCACCGCGCCGTTCTACCTGGGGGAAATGGTGACGGCCTGGAAGCTGCCGCCGGTAACGAGAATCAACGCGGCACGGGTGGCGCACGGCTGGATGCCGGACGACAAGACCGTAAGACACCTGCAAGACAGCTACCCCAAGACGGACCCAAGAATCTGAAACGAAAGGATTTGTGAGCATATGGCAAAGAAGGAAACCAACGCACCCATGACAGGGCAGGACAGCACGGGGAATGAAAAGAAGAGCCGGGCGGGGACGTGTCCCTCCGGCTTTTACATTTACATCGGCCCCAACATCAAGAAGCACATCCAGACCGGGACCATCTACCGGGGGACGCGGGCGCACGCGCTGAAACAGGCGGCGGAGGCTATCAAGGCGTACCCGCTGGTCAAGACCCTTATCGTCTCCGGCGACGCGCTGCCGGAGGCCCGCTTGAAGGTCAAGGCCCCCGGCAACGCATTGTACGCCAACTACATGAAGCTGAAGCTGATGGGAAAGGAAGGTAAGTAATAATGGCGAAACTCGGCGTACACGTTTATGAAAAGGCTACGTCCGTCCAGACGCCGAAGGTGGCAACGGTGGGCATCCCCTTTGTGGTGGGGACCGCGCCGGTGCAGTCTGCGGCGAAGCCCGCCAAGTCCAACGTCCCCGTGCTGGTGACGAGCTGGGACGAGGCGGTGGAGAAGCTGGGCTTTTCCTATGACTGGGAGAGCTATACGCTGTGCGAGTTCATGTACTCCCACCTCCAGCTTTTCGGGGCGCAGCCGGTCATTTTCTGCAACATCAACGACCCGGCCAGCATGAAGCGGGAAGAGGCGGCGGCGGACTATACCGTGGCCGACCACAGGGTTGCCGTCTCCGTGGACGCGATTGCGGACACCATCAAGGTCAGCGTGGCAGAGGGCGCAGGCGAGGCGGCTACAACGCGGGCGCTGGAGCGGGACACGGACTACAGCATCCTCTACGACCGGGACGACACGGATACCTACGTCTGCATCGTGGAGCTGCTGGAGGACGGAAGCGCCTATGACGCGGAGACGGTGAGCGTTGCCTACAGCGCGGCGGACCCCAAGACCGCAACGGTGGCCGACGTGGTGGACGGCGTGGCCCAGGTGGACGCCTGCCTGACGGCGGTGGGCCTGGTCCCGGACCTTATCGCCGCCCCCGGCTGGTCCCACAATACCGTCGTGGCCGCTGTGATGGCGACCAAGGCGGCGGCTATCAATGGGCTGTTCAAGGGCAAGGCCGTTATCGACGCGGACAGCGGCGAGGACGGCGTGACCGAATACTCCCAGCTCTCCGGCTACAAGAACAAAAACAACTTTGTGGACGTGGACCAGATTATTTGCTGGCCTATGGTGCAGCTCGGAGACTACCGCTTCCACCTGTCTACCCAGCTCTGCGGCCTGATGGCGACGGTGGACGCCGGAAACCGGGGCATCCCCTACGAATCCCCGTCCAACAAAAACCTGAAAATGGACGCCTGCGTGCTGAAAGACGGCACGCCGGTCAACCTGACGTGGAATCAGGTGGACCTTATCGCGGGGAGCTGGGGCGTCGTCACGGCGGTCAACTTCCTGGATTCCGGGTGGGTCGCCAAGGGCAACTACACCGCGTGTTATCCCGGTAACACGGACGTGAAGGACCAGTTCATCCCCGTGTCCCGTATGTTTGACTTCATCGGGAACACCCTCATTCGCACGTTTTGGTCCAAGCTGGACAAGCCCATGACCCCGGCGCTGCGGGACAGCATCTTGCAGACCTGCAATATCTGGCTGGGCGGGCTGACCGGCGGCGGCTACCTCTACGGGGCGAGGGCGGAAATGCTGGCGGAGGAAAACCCGCTGACCTCCCTGCTGGACGGCATTATCACGCTGCACATCTACAACGCGCCGCCCGTACCCGCGCAGGAAATCGACTTCATCCTGGAATACGACGTTTCCTACATGGAGACGGCGCTGGCGGCGTAAGGAGGAATAGAAGATGATTTATCCGAACGGCCATATTGACTACCTCATGTACGAGAACGGCGGGGCGCTTATCGGCGTCGCCAAGGTGACGATGCCCCCCATCAAGTACAAGACCGTCACCGCCACGGGCGCGGCGCTCATGGGCGATGTGACTATCCCCCTGGCAAGCATGATTGAGGCCATGACCATCAACATCGAGTTCTCCAGCGTGGCGGACGCCATTGTGCAGCTCGGCACCAACGAGTGGCACGACGTGGCCCTGTATCTGGCGGACCAGTATTTTGACGGCGTGACCCGGAAGGAAGAGCTGGAGCCGATTCGCTTTGAGCTGTCCATCCGGCCCACGGAAATCAACCAGGGGACCATCCAGACGGCCAGCGCCGCCGACGCCTCCGGCACCTACAGCGTGTGCAAGTACACGGTGTATAAGGACGGGGTGAAGGTCATTGACATTGACCAGTTCAACCAGGTCCACGAAATCAACGGCGTGGACAACGCCGCCCTGGTGAGAAAGGCCATGGGCATGATGTAGTCGAAAGAAGCCTGCTGCATTACGCTTCCGGCTAACGCCGAAAGCTACATATCCGCAGGCTCCTTTCTCCTATCAAAACCGCACCCGCTACGCTGGGCTGCGGTTTTGTTTTAGGACGGGGGAAACGAAAATCAAGCCGCCCCTTCACGCGATGGAGGGGCGGCTTATCGAATACAGGAAGGAGTAATTCACCTATGAGCAAGGAGAAAGAGCTGAACCTGAAAACTGTGCAGGAGGACGCGGCGGAGGCCGAGCGGGTGGCGGAGGAAGCCAAGCGCGAGCAGGACGCTGGAAGCTACACCCACACATTCAAGATGCCGTTCCAGTGGAAGGGCCGCACGTTTGAGAGCCTGACCTTTGACTGGACCGTGCTGAAAGGCAAGGACCACCTGGAAATCGAACAGGAGCTTCTTGCGAAGGGCCGCACGCTGGTATCTCCGGCCTTTACCGGGGACTTTCTGGCGGGCATGGCGGCGCGGGCCTGCACCGAGCGGGACGAGAAGGGCAAGCGCGTCATCGACGGGCAGGCCGTTGAGGAAATGGATATGGCGGACTTCCAGGCCATTACGAGGAAAGCGCGGGGTTTTTTACTGCGTGCGGGATAAAAACCGTCCCACTTTGGCTCCAGAAGCAATGTATCCTCCTGGCGCGGCACAACGGCGGCTCCCCGCTGGACTGGACCGGCATACCGCTGATGCAGTTGGGCGGATGGATACAGGCGACCAACGAGTTAAACGAAAAGAAGTAGGTGCGGAACATGGCGCAAAAACAGTATTCCTTTGACTTTGTTTTGAACGCCGTGTTAAACGGCGGATTTTCCGGGACATTCAACAAGGCGCAGCAGGAATTTATCAGGCTGGGCGCGGAAATCAAAAACCTACAGGCTATCCAGCGGGACATCGCCGCATACCAGAAGCAGTCGGCGGCGGTGCAAAACACCTCGCAAAAGCTGGAAAACCTGAAACGGCAGTACGAGCTTGTCAACCGGCAAATCGGGGAAACCACCGGCTCTACAACCGCGCTGGAGCGGGAAAAGCTCAAACTGGAACAGCGAATTAACAACACGGAGGCGGCGCTTGAAAAGCAGCGGCAAAAGCTGGGGGAGACAAAGGACCGGCTGGACGCGGCAGGGGTAAGTACATCCGACCTCGCGGGCAAGGACGCCGAGCTGACCGCCAAAATCCAAGAGCTGACCGAAGAGCAGAAGAAAGCCGCAGAGGGAGCGGGAGAGTTTGGCAATGCTGGCGTACAGGCCATAGAGGCCGTAGGCGGTGCCATTGCCGCCGCCGGTATCGCAGAGGCCATGAAGTCCATCGCAGACGCCTACATGGAGTGCGTGGAAGTGGCCGGAAACTTTGAACAGGCTATGTCCGCCGTGGAGGCAATCGCCGATTCCAACGCCTCGGAAATGGCGGCGCTGACGGCGGAGGCAAAGGAACTGGGCGCCACGACCAAGTTTACCGCACAGCAGAGCGCAAACGCTATGGAATACATGGCAATGGCGGGCTGGGACGCACAGGAAATGCTGAACGGCATGGACGGCGTTATCAACCTGGCGGCAGCAGCCGGGGAGGACCTGGCGCAGGTGTCCGACATCGTAACGGACAACCTCTCCGCGTTTGGCCTGCGAGCATCGGACACCGCGCACTTTGCGGACGTGCTGGCGGCGGCAGCGGCCAACTCCAACACCAATATCTCCATCATGGGCGAGACGTTCAAAAGCTCTTCCTCTGTCGCCGGAGCACTGGGGTACAGCATTGAGGACGTGGCCGTGATGGTGGGCCTGATGGCGAACAATTCTGTGAAGGGGTCCCGCGCAGGTACAGCGCTGCGCAATATCTTCAACGGCCTGCTGGGCGGCGTGACGCTGACGGCAAAAGCCTTTGGAGAGCTGGACTACTCCGCCGTCAATTCGGACGGTTCCATGAAGGGTCTGATGGAAACGGTGGAGGACCTGCGGGGGTATTTCAGCCAAATGACCGAGGCGGAACGGGTCAACAACGCCATGACCATTGCCGGTATGCGCGGCTACAACGGACTGCTTGCAATCCTGAACGCCACGAACGACGACTTCCAAAGCCTGTATAACTCCGTCACCAACTGCACCGGAGCGGCACAGCGGATGGCGTCGGTGAAGCTGGACAACCTGAATGGCGACATCACCCTTGCAAACTCCGCAATGGAGGCCCTGCAATCCACCATCGGCGAGCAATTCACACCGGAGCTGCGGGAACTGACGCAGTTAAAGACGGAGCTGCTGAACGGGCTGAATGATTTCATCATTGAAAACCCGGCGCTGGCAAAAGGCGTTATGGCTGGCGCGGCGGCGTTCGGCGTCATGGGGACCGCTATTATCGGCGTAAACGCGGCTATCAAGGTTTTCAAAGCGCTGGAACTGGCGACGCTGTTCACCGGACCGGCGGGGGTCCTACTGGGCGCTGCCGCCGGAATTGCAGGCGTGACTGCGGCGGTGGTGGGCTTTGTGGAAGCCACACGGGACGGCGGACCGGCGGTGCGGGAGCTGACAACCGCCGCACGAGAAATGGACGAGGCCATAACGGAAGCGGGGGCCACCTGCGAGGACACGACGGCCTCCACCCTGGCGGCGGCGGACGTGGCAAACACCTACATCGACAAGCTGGAAGCTATGGGCGATATGGCGAACGCCTCCGACGAAGAGCAGAAACGGTATCAAAATACCCTGGCCCTCCTGCTGCGGGTCATGCCGGAGCTGTCCGACTGCATCAGCACCACCACGGACGAGTACGGGCGGGCGACCTACACGCTGGAAACCACCACCGAGGCGCTGCGCGCCAACACCGAGGAATGGAAACGGAACGCCAAGGCGCAGGCTTACCAAGAGTATCTTAATACCCTGATGGAGCAGTACAACGGCGTCATGCTGGAGGCTGCGGAAAATGAAATCGGGCTGACCCAGGCAAGGTATGAGCTGGAAGCCGCCAGCCAGAAGTACAATACCGCTATCGAGCGGATGAACGAACTGTGGGCGGAGGCAAGCGCCGAGGCGGACCGGCAATGGCGGGAGTACGGGGTGCTGGGAGACGCGACAGGGTATCTCTCCCAGGAATACTACGACCTGCAAAATTCACTGACCGACTTAAACAACGAGGTTTGGGAAGCGCAGTCGAGTGTCACGGCCCACGAAAAAGCCATTGCAAAGGATACGGAGGCCGTTGCCGCCGCCGAAGCTGAAATGAACTCGGCGGAGCAGGCGGTGAACGAACTGACCGAAGCGATGGGAGAATATGCGGACGGGCAGGCGGACACGACTGCGCAGGAAGCGGCGGTCCGGGAAGCGCTGGACGGGACAATGGCATCCGTGCAGGCGTTGACGGAGGCATACGCGGACGCCTACGACGAAGCCATGGAGAGTTTTTCCGGGCAGTTCGGATTGTTCGACGAGGCCAAGGCGGATGCGGAGGCAACCGTAGAGGCCGCACAAGCGGCACTGAATACACAACTTTCCTTCTGGCAGGGGTACGCCTCCAATATCGCAGTTCTGAAAGAACAGTCTGCCGATAGCCTCCATGTGACAGAAGAAAACTATAACGCGCTGATGGAGTACGTCAGGAGCGGGACGCCGGAGGCGGCGGGACTGGCCGCTGACATGGTAAAGGCCGTAAATGACGGAAACACACAGGCGTTGACCGACCTTGCAAACACGCTGGGAGAAATCAGCGAGAGCCAGGACCAGGCCGCGCAGGACGTTGCCGAATGGACCACAGGGCTGATGGAACAGACAGAGCAGTTTATCCGAGATATGGAAGAAGAAATCGGGGCGCTGGATATGTCGGAAGAGGCCAAAGAAAGCGGGAGAGCCACAGTACAAGCCTATATCGACCAAGCGGAAGATATGCTTCCACAGGTACGAAGCACTTATGCGAGCGTTGCGCGGGCTGCGTCTCTTGCGCTGGGACCGGCCAAATATGCCGACAGTGCGTGGTATGCAAACAACGGACGCGGCTATGCCAGCGGAACAGAAAACGCGCCGCCGGGCTGGGCGTGGGTAGGCGAAGATGGGCCGGAACTGATGCGGATGCACGGCGGGGAGCAGATACTACCCAGCCACGTTTCGCAGGAAGTGGCGCAGACCTACCGGGCCTACAGTAAATACAGCGGGGAATACGAGGCGGCGAGGGCTATTCAAGGAATCCAGAGCAGCACGCGACCGGCGCTGGAAGTCGTTGCCGGGGGGCAGACCTCCAGCGGGACCAAGATGGAAATGCACTTCCACATCGAGGCCGGGGCATCGCCGGAGACGGTGAACGCATGGCAGGACTACGCCAACCGGGGCGAGCTGAAAGCAACCATCCTGGAAGTGATGGAGGAAGCAGACGCAGACGTGAGAAGGAGGAGCATGGTGTGAGCGGTTCCTATACGACGGTCCAGGGCGACACCTGGGACCTTATCGCGTACCGGAAGCTGGGAAGCACCGACTATACCGACCAGCTTATCAGCGCGAACCTGGAACATGTCGGGAAGCTCCTGTTCCCGGCGGGGGTCACGCTGCGCCTGCCGGAAATTGCGGAGAAGCCGAACGCGAACCTTCCTCCGTGGAAACGGTAGCGGGGTAACAACATGGCAGAAAAGGTACTTGCCCGGCGGACATCGGTTGATGTTATGTTCGGCGGGACGGATATTACAAAGGACATCAAGCCTTATCTCCTGAATCTCGTCTACACAGACGACACGGACGACCTGGCCGACGACTTGAAAATCGAAGTGCAGGACCGGGACGGAGTGTGGAAGAAAAAATGGCTGACGGAGGCGGTGGAAGCCGCTGCCGGGGGCAAGCTGTCTATCAGCGCAGTTATCAAGCCGGAAAACTGGAAGAAGGACGGGAAGCTGAAAACGGGGGCGTTCGAGCTGGACAGCGTGGATGGGTCCGGCCCGCCCGCTGCGGTGACAATCAGCGCCTCCAGTCTTGCGTTTTCCTCTGACCTGCGCCAGACCAAGAAATCCAAGGCGTGGAAAAACTACAACCTGTCCGGCATTGCGTCGGAAATCGCGGCGGGCGGCGGCATGAGCTGCCAGTACGAAGCCAGTACAAACCCGTCCTACGACCGGGTAGAGCAGGCCAGACAGAGCGATATTGATTTTCTGCGGAAGCTGTGCCAGGACGCCGGTATCTCCATCAAGGTCACGGACGGGAAACTCGTGCTGTATGACCAGGCGGAATATGAGGCGAAAGCGCCAGTCCTCACCATTGAGGAAGGAGCGAAGGGCGGGTACATCAAGTACAAGATTCATTCCGGCTCGGCGGATACGAAGTATGCAAAGTGCCGTGTCCGGTACATGGACCCGAACACGGGGAAGTGTATCGAAGGGACGGCGGAGGACAGCAGCGTTTCCGGGGACCAATGCCTGGAGGTAAAGGCCAAGGTCGGGAGCGTGGGAGAAGCCAAAACGCTGGCAAAAAAGCGTCTGCGCCTGCACAACAAACTGGCGAAAACCGCCACGTTCACCATGCCGGGAGACGTGGGACTGGTGGCCGGGGTCACGGTCCAGCTCAAAGGCTGGGGCGGCTGGGACGGGAAATACATCGTCACCAAGGCGACCCACACGGTGGGCGGCGGCGGATACACCACGCAAATCAGGATACGGAAGGTGCTGAACTACTGATGCAAATTGAGGACATCGTGCGGGAAGGGAAAGTAACCGCCGTGAACAACGGAAAACGCATTGCAAAGGTGTGGTTCGACGCGCTGGGAATTGAATCGGACTGGCTGCCCGTGCTCATCAACCGGGACTTCATTCCAGACTACAACGTGCCGCAGAGGACGGAGTTTGAGGCGGGCGGGGCTGGGTACCCAGCCTTTGAGAGCCACAAGCACGATTTGATTATTAAGCCCTATATGCCAAAGGTCAACGACCTGGTGCTGGTGCTGTACTTCCCTGTGTTCAACGGGGACGGGGTGATTTTGGGAGGTGTGAAGCCGTGGCGCTGATTGGCTACCTGGGGAAAAGCCCGGACGATGGGATTTCGTTCATCGTATCCCGCGAGGTATTCCGCACGCCTAAAAATCTGAAATGGAGCGGGTCGGTACGATACGCCACCCACGAGCGGCACAACACACACGCGCTGACAGAGTTTACCGGGATAGACCCGGACCGCTTTTCGTTCGACATCCTCCTGACGGCGGAAATGGGCGTGGACCCGCTGAAAGAAGTCGTCAAGATTTGGAACTACGAGCGGGACGGGGAGGCGCTGGGGCTGGTCATAGGCGGGAAAGCCTACGGGAAATACCGTTGGAACATCGTGAATCACGAAACCAAGATAGAGTACACCGATGGAAACGGGGATATGTACGCCGTGGAAGTGTCGGTGGAGCTTCTGGAATATCTGAAAGGAGAGGACCAGAATACCAGCAGCGCGGCCCCGGCTCCAGCACCAGCACCGGAGGCGGCGGCAGATACCGGCGGCGGTGCATCCGACGGCGGGTCCGGCGGAACGACCTACACCGTCAAGAAGGGGGACAACCTCTGGACGCTTGCCAAAAAGTTCTACGGGAGCGGCGCGGACTACACCAAAATCTACGAGGCCAACCGGGACACGATAGGGAAAAATCCGAACCTTATCTATCCGGGGCAGACATTCACCATTCCGGGATAAGGGGGCGCGGCAATGGAGTACACTGTTTCGGCTACAGACCTTGCAAATGTCCGACTGAACGAAGAGGACCGGGTAAAGGAAATCCTGCGCAATGTGGCCGTCATTCTGGCGACGCCGAAGGGCAGCGTACCCATGTACCGGAGTTTCGGGCTGGACATGAGCTTTTTGGACAAGCCTATGAACCTGGCAAAAAACATGGCCGTTATCCCGGTGCGGGAGGCAATCGAGGAATGGGAGCCGCGCGCGGAATACAAGGATATAAACCTGTTCTTTGACCCGTCCAATCCGGGGAAGCTGGCCTTTACTGTGCAAATCGAAATCAAGGCAGGTGATTCAGCATGAGCAGACCGGCGGAATACAAATTTATCCCAACGGACCCGGAGGACATTGTGATATGGCTGACGGCCATTTACGAAGAAATCATGGGCGTCACCGTGCAGCCCGCCAGCCCGGAGCGGCATTTTATCCAGTGGATGGCGGAGGCAATCGTGCTGGAACGGGTGCTGACCAACTACACGGCCAACCAGAACATCCCAAGCCGGGCGGTGGGGGAAAACCTGGACGCGCTGGCAGAGCTGTTCTACACCAAGGAGCGCCCGCAGGCCAAGGCTGCGACCTGCACCATGCGCTTTACCATTTCCGAGCCGCAGGCGTTCGCCGTGCTGATACCGAAGGGGACCCGCGTGACCGACGCCGTGCAGACCCTTGTGTGGGAAACGCTGGCGGACGTGTATGTGGAAATCGGGAAAGACCATGTGGATACAAAGGTCCAGTGCCAGACAAAGGGAAAGCGGGGAAACGGATATGTGGAAGGGCAGATAGATTCCATCATTGACCCGTTCGCCTACTCCCTGTCCTGCGAAAACTTGACCGAATCGGACGGGGGCGCGGACGCCGCCACGGACGAGGAATTTTACGAGCTGCTGCGCCTTAGTATGGACGGCTATAGCTGCGCTGGGGCGCGGGGCGGATACATCTACTTTGCCAAGCAGGTCAGCACCGAGATTGCCGACGTGATAGCGGCCTCTCCTACGCCGGGGGTGGTGAAGCTGTACGTCCTGATGGACGACGGAACACCGGCCACAGAGGAAATGAAGGAGCGGGTATTGGCGGCGTGCAGCGCCGACGACGTGCGCCCGCTGACGGACTTTGTTTCCGTGGAGGACCCGGAGGACGTGGAGTACAATGTGCGCCTCACCTTCTACACGCAGGAGGGCGCGGCAATCAGCGGCGAGGCGCTGGAGACGGCGGTGCGCGAGAAGGTGGAGCAGTACACGGCCTGGCAATGCGCGAAGCTGGGCAGGGACATCAACCCGTCCCGGCTTATCTCTATGCTGATGGAAACGGGCATCAAGCGGGTGGAGCTGGAGGAACCGGCCTTTACCTCCCTGAAAGACGGGAGCGGGACGGACGCGCCGCAGCTTGCCCGGCTGGCAGGTCCTCCGGTCATCATCAACGGAGGGTACGAGGATGAATGATTCCAAGCTGGGCATCACGCGCGAAAACCTTCTGCTTATCGTGCCGCCCGCGCTGACCCACGACCCGGCCATGATGGCGCGGGCGGCGGCGGACGCCGAGGCGCTGGCGGCGCGGCTGGCGGAAATCGACCGGGTGCGCATTATCTCCAACATCGACGCTCTGGATGAAACCGTGCTGGACATTCTGGCGCGGGATTTCAAAGTAGACTGGTACGACCCGGGCTACAGCCTGGAGGAAAAGCGCCGGACCGTCAAGAGCAGTTGGCGGGTGCATAAGACCCTGGGGACCAAGGCGGCGGTGGAGACGGCTATCCGGGCCATTTACCCGCTGACCACCGTGGAAGAGTGGTTCGAGTACGGCGGGGAGCCGTATCACTTCCGGCTGAACATCGACATCACCAGCGATTCCGGGGACAGGGCGCGGCAGAAGCGGGTGCTGGAGCGGCTGAACTTCTACAAATCCCTGCGGTCCCACAACGACGGCGTGCGTTATTTCCTGGTGCCGGAAAAGTCCTGGGCGGTGGCCGGGGGTCTGTTCGCGGGAAGCCGGGAAATCGACCGGGCAACCATCCAAGTACCGGAGCTGGCGAAGCCGGGCGGGAAAATCGTCCTGCTTGCGGGCGGCGGGCTGACCGGGACCCGGAGCGTGGGCCGGGCGGAGGTCAAGGTCCCGGCGCTTATCAGGCCGGGTGGGAGGACCGCCGTTGTTGCCGGTGGCGCGTTCGCTGGGAGCAGGAGCGCAGACCGGGCGACTGTCCGGGTGCCGCCGCTGAAAAGGCCGGGGGCCGTCGCCGGACTGACCGCCGGGGGCGCTTTCGCCGGATACCGGCAGCGGGTCGATGGGGCGGTGGACGTGCCGCCCCTCACTAGGCCGCAGGGCGCGGCGAGACGGGCGGTGTCCGCTGGATACATCGGGAGCATCGAGCGGGCGACGGTGAAGCTGGACACAAGGCGGGTGAAGGTCCCAACCGGAAGGGCTACGACGGCTGGAGCGGCTGGGGTTTTCCACAGCTATCAACGCATCCGGGTTTCCGTTGGGAATCCGGCCATTACAATTTCAGGGAGGTAAAAAACTATGGCACACTGGAAAGACGCAGCCGTAACCAACGAGGGCGTGGAAATGCTCAACGAGTGGATGGCGGGCAGGAAAATCTGCGTCGTGGCCGCGTTCGGCGGCACCGGGACGGTGGATAAGGAGCTGCTGACGGAGCAGACCGGCCTTGTGGACGCGAGACAGGAGCTTTACATCCTGGGGGAAGAGGACGGCGCGGACGGTAAGACCGTCCAGCTCCAGGTCCAGAACGCGGAAGTGATGGAGGAATACGAGCTGTCGCAGGTAGGCGTGTACGCCGCCCTGGATGTGGACAAGGAGAAAGCCTCGGACCCGGAAACCAGAGCCAAGATGAAGCTGCTGTTTATCATGCAGGACGAAAAGGGCGTCACCATCCCGTCGGCCATGGAAGCGAGCTTCCTCCTGGAGCTGTACTGCATGATTGGCATTACCAACAACGGGCGGTTTGAGGTATCCATCTCCGCCGCCGGTATCGTGACCGCCGCCTATCTGCGGGAAGTATTGGAGCGGACCATTGCCGCCCACAACGCGGACCCCGGCGCACACAACAGTCTGGCGGCGCGGATGCTGGCAATCGAAACCGCCCTGAACGGGAGCGGGACCATCATCCAGGCGGGCGACCCGACCGTGGAGACGGTGGGCCAGAAGGGCCAGCACTATATCAACACCGACAGCGGCGCGGAATTTGAGTGCGTCGAGGTCAACGAGGGCGGCTATATCTGGAATCCGGTGGAGGATGGAAAATCCGTCCGCGACCTGCTGGGGGCGCTGGGAAACGCGGAAACCACCCTGGCCGATGTGGACGCACGGCTGGGCCTGCTGGAGCTGATGTACCGCACACAGGTCAACGGCAACCCCTTCACGGTGTCCTTCTCCGATATGTCCGGTCTGGTGGTGACGGGCGTATGGAACGAGACGTTGAAGCGGGTGGAGTTCTGATGAACGATGTGCGGGAATTTTCCGTACCGACCGCGCAACTGTCCTGCCTGATTGGCAACCTGTTTGCCGAACTGGAGCCGCCGTGTAGCGAGCCAGACAACCCGGAGGCGCTGACGCTGTGCGGGAAAGCGCCGAGCGGGCGGGAGGCCATGCTTTTTGTCTACCGGGAGCATTGCCTTTTCGTGGGCGACCCGGAGGACCTGGACGCAGCGCGGAACGGGCGGTGCCCTGACCGGAGGTGCGGGCGTGGCTGAAAAGGAGTATGTACTTGGCAACAAGGCGAAAGACCTATACCAATTCACCAGGCAGGCAACGAAGCCGGGGCCGGACGACAAGGTAGAGGCCAAGGACGTTGCAAAGGTCATGCGGACCATTGCAAAAGCAAAGACCATAGAGGAAATGCGGGATATGCTGAACGCCACAGCGGACCGGCTGGACAACCGGCGGAAGCGCCCATTCTTCCCGAAGAGTGAAACATTTGGCATGATTAAGGACCTGCGGAGCGGGGCAAGGGCTATCATCAAGGGCGTGTATGCGGCCAATGAAACACGGTTCAACGAGCGCCCGGAGGAACGCCTGCGGGAAATCAAGGCCGTTATAGACGAGTGTAATCTAATGCTCCAGCTTGTGGAGCTGGCGCACGACCTGGGCTACACCGACATGAAGCGCATGGGCGTCTGGACGAAGAGGATTCTGGACGTGAAGCATATGTGCCTTGCGTGGATGAAGAAGGACGGCGAGCGCGCCAAGGTGATTTTAGCCAAGCGTGAGCGGGACAACTGCGAAATGCTGGTGGTCCTGGTGCGCGAAATCCTGGCGGCGGAGGTGCCGCGACCAAGCTAAGATACAACGCGGAGGCATCCGCGTTATATTACCAGCCGCTTTGCTCGCCCCTGCGGGGCAACCGCAAAGCATGGCAAGTATCCACCCGGCGCGACGGGTGGATACGGGGGTATGACCTATCACCGCCACCAACTGGTGGCTCCGCTCCCCGAACACCAACAGCGCGACCAACGCCTGGAACGTGAACTCCAATGGCAACGCCAACAACAACAACTGTTCCAACACCTATGGGGTCCGGCCCGCTCTGATGGATTATGCCAGACCAAGTAGGCGAAAGCCGAACGCAGCGCCCCATCATCAAAGGAGGTCATTCCCCGTCCAAGCCCTGCGCGCGGGGTACGGATAAACACATGGCGCTGACGCTGACCGCCGTTTGCGCCGCCAGCTATCAGCAGCGCCCGACAAGTGAGAGGGGACCCGGCATTGAAGCCGGGTCCCGCATTTTCCGGGGGAACCGTATGGACTACCAGGAGCTATGCTCTTTTGAGGTATTATATGCAGCCTATAAGACAGCGCGGGTGGGAAAGAGAAGCAAGCCGGGGACCGCCCAGTATGAGGCAAACGCCCTGGCCTGCACGGAGCGCCTTTCCTACATCCTGCGAAACAAGACGTACATCCCCAGCAAGTTTGAAACCTTCTATGTTTACGAGCCGAAGAAAAGGCTGGTGCAGGCACCGGCTTTTGTGGACAAGGTGGTACAACACGCGCTGGTTGACAACATCCTGTACGACGCAATCACACACAGTTTTATTCAGGATAGTTTCGCGTCTCAGGTGTGGAAGGGGATGCACGTCGGCCTGGACCGCCTGCGGGAGCAGATGCAGGAATACTACCAGAAACGCAAGGGCCGGGACGAGGCCGCACGCCGTGCCGCCGGTCTGCCGTACAGACCAAGGGAAGAATGGGACTATGCGAGCGGGTGGATTCTGAAAGCGGACGTTCACCACTTTTTCGCCAGCATCGACCACGACATCTTGAAGAAGAAACTGCGTCGGCGGGTAGTGGACGACCAGGTATTTGAATTGATGTGTACCTATATCGACAGCACCGAGGGCCTGCCGCTGGGCTACCAGACGAGCCAGCTTCTCGCGCTCATGTACCTGGACGAGTTTGACCACTGGGTAAAGGAGACGCTTCACGCCAAATACTACGGGCGGTACATGGACGACTTCTACATTATCCATGAGGACAAGGCGTACTTGCAGCAATGCCTTGACCAAATCGAGCAGAAAATACACGGGCTGAAATTGGAACTGAACGGGAAAACCGCTATCTTCCCGCTGAAAAACGGCATCAATTTTTTAGGCTTCCATACCTACCTCGACGACGGCGGCGCGGTGATTATGAAACTGCGCCGGGACAGCATCGACCGTATGAAAGCCCGCGTCCGGGCGTGGCGGAAGGACTACCCGGCGGGAACTGTAAGCCGGGATAAAATCGTTACATCCTGGAGGGCGTGGGATGCCCATGCCTCCCACGGCGACACCTACCGTCTGCGGCAGAAAATCGCCGCCCAGGTGTCGGAAATCGTGGGCATGACGCTGACAGCCCGAAAGCCAATCCGAAAATCCAAGACAAGCGAAGCGAAGAAGTTAATCCAGAAAATGCGGAGGCAGGGAAAGATAAAGCCCAAGCCGCCGCCGGAGGTTCCTGCGGGTTTTCCGTGGTGAGCCTTATTTTTATATCCATAAGGAGGACACACAATGGCAACTGTACAACTCGGCACGAAAGCGGTAGGCAGTATTGTCAAGCTGAAAGAAAACGGGGCGCTGGTGGATTACATCGTCGTCCACCAGGGCAAGCCCTCCAGCCTTTACGACGCCTCCTGCGACGGGACCTGGCTGCTGCGCAAGGACATCCTTGAAACCCGTCAGTGGCACAGCTCCAACGTCAACGACTACGCCAACAGCACCATCAAGGCGTACCTGAACAGCACCTTCCTTGCCCGGTTCGACGCGAATATCCAGGCGCAAATCAAGCAGGTCAAACTTCCCTACCGCCCCGGCAGCGGCACCAGCCAGACCATCAACAGCGGGGCGAATGGCCTGTCCTGCAAAATCTTCCTTCTGTCCGGTACAGAAGTAGGATTCACCCAGTCGAGCGCCAATCAGTATTTGCCGAATAACGAAGGGGCACGGCTGTCCTATTTCGAGGACGGCACCGGCACATCTGCGCTTAACAAGCGCATTGCCAAACTCAACGGGT
Organism: Colidextribacter sp. OB.20; assembly: GCF_009911595.1. Classification (GTDB taxonomy): domain Bacteria; phylum Bacillota; class Clostridia; order Oscillospirales; family Oscillospiraceae; genus Lawsonibacter. The sequence goes on along the minus strand of NZ_QWKG01000053.1, from coordinate 1,257 downwards.
CCGCCACCCTCTGGTGGCTCCGCTCCCCGGGCACCGGCAGCGCGGCCAACGCCTGGCGCGTGGGCTCCAATGGCAGCGCCAGCCTCGACTACTGTTCCTACACCTATGGGGTCCGGCCCGCTTTGATACTTCCCTCTTCCCTCTTGACCTCTGACGACGGCTCCGTTAATACGAACACGGCCCCGACCACGCCCGCGAGCATCAACATCCCCAGCAGCGTAGAGGGCGGAAAGAGCATCGAAGTATCGTGGAGCGCGGCCACCGACAAGGAAAATAATCTGGAAGGTTATGTGGTGGAGCGGTCCACCGACGGCGGCGGAACGTGGACCCAGGTTTACCAGGGCAGCGCGACCAAGACGACCAACACTGTACCGGCGGGGAGCGCGACGGTAATGTACCGGGTAAAGGCTTACGACAGCGAGGGGCTTTACAGCAGCTACCGGAACAGCGCCCAAGTGAGCGTATTTAATAATACCGCCCCCGGTGCGCCCGGCGGAATCACGGTGCCGGAAAATGTGCTGGGCGGCGCGGAGCTGACCGTGACGTGGAGCGCCGCCAGCGACGCGGACGGAAACCTGACCGGCTATGAGCTGGAGCGCCAGGTGAACGGCGGCGACTGGGCGCAGGTATACAAGGGCGCGGCCACCAGCTACACCGACACCATTACGCGGGGCTGGGCCAGCGTCAATTACCGGGTCCGGGCCTACGACGCCTACAACGCATACAGCGGCTATGCCACGGGGACGGCCCAGCCGGTGAATAACAACCGTGCGCCCGCTGTCTCCTGCGGCACGGCCAGCGGGACCGACCTGGGAAAGAAGGGCACGGGCTTCTCCATTGCCTACAGCGTAGGCGACGAGGACGGCGACCCTGTGACCGTGACGGAGGCTATCGACGGCGTGGAGCTGCGCACGTTCTCCGCCAACCTGGGCGGGAACAACACCTTTGCCGTGACCGGCGACACGTTCTTTAAGCTGCTGAATGGGGCGCACACCCTGACCGCAAGCGCCACCGACGGGCAGGCCACCACGACCCACAAGCTGACCTTTACCAAGGAGGTCACAGAGGCGACAATCACCCTGGCCGAGCCGATGGCGGCAGACGACAAAATCACCATCTGCGTATTGTCCGTCGCGGGTGACATCCCCGCCGACGCGGAGTACAAGGTTGAGGTCACGAACAACGGCAACGACGACGCGCCGGTGTGGGAGGACTGCACGATGGAGGTCCGCAACGGCGGCAACCATGTCTTTGAAA
>NZ_QWKG01000052.1 GCF_009911595.1 Colidextribacter sp. OB.20 | reverse complement strand
CATCGTCTTGGGTTCCCGGTTGTAGGGCTGGACGGTCAGGGACTTGGAGGGGGATACTCCTTTCAGCCCGTGGTTGACGCAGTAGGCGGTGCCAGTCAGCCCATCGTTGCTGGTGTACTTCCAGTAACCGCCGCCGATGGTGCCGCCGTTCTTCTTGGACAGATAGTTGCCGTACCCGGCCTGTTGGATGGTAACGGTGCCACTGTTCTCCAGCGTGGCGGCGCTGGCGGGGAGTGCCATCAGGCCAAACAGCGTAGCCACCACCAGCAGCATGGACAGCAGGCGGTTGAAATGCTTGTGTTTCATAGGTTCTCCTTTCTTTCCGGGCATAAGAAAAGGCAGGCTGCTCTCACAGTCTGCCTTTCCGATGCGGTGTTCGGTTGTCTTACTTGGTGCTTCCGGGGACGAACAGCTCTTTCAAGAAAGCCGTCTGCTCCGGCGCTTGGTCGGTGCGGCCCTCCACCGTTTCCATCAGGAGGATATAGGGCCGGTGGTAGAGGTCGTTGGCGGACACATCCACATGGAGCCACTGGCCGTCCACATAGACCATATTCCAGGTGTGATTGCTGGTGCTGATGGTAAAGCAGGGAATGTCCGCCGCCGCACACAGGAACTTAAACGCTCTGGCGTAGGAGCCGCAGGCTGCTTCCAGCTCGCCGCTGTGCTGGGCGAAGGTGCGGGTCACGCCTGCCGTCTTGCCCTTCTTGTAGGTCAGCAGGGTACACAGGTAGTCGTTCAGATACTCCACCTTCTCCCGGTCGGTCATCCCATCTGCGGCTTGGATGATGGGCTGGATGAAGTCCAGCGGTTCCTGGTAGTTCTCCGGCATTTCGGCGGACACAGCAAAGTAGTCCAGGTACTGCCAGTAGTTGGTGAAGTTCTCCGGGACGTGATGCTCGTACCGCAGAACGCCCTCCATTCGGCCCAGCAGGTTCTTGACGGCGATGTAATCGCTGTCGCCCACCATCGTGTAGGCGGGGGCGGTATCGCTGGTGCCGTCCACCAACGTCTGCCGGATGGCGTTGTAGAGCGCCCGGTCATAGGTGGCGGTGAATACGTCCGGGTTGGCGTCCTGGGAAAAGTCCTCCCGGCTCCATTGGGTGGTCTGGATGGTGTAGGCTTCCGGCTGGACTTCTGCGGCGTGGGCCGGAACGCTCAAACCGGCGATAAGGACGGTGCAGGCGATCCCGGCGATAAAACGGTTCAGACTGTTTTTCATTATGAATGACCTCCTGTGTGATATGTTGGGGTCTTTGCTTGTCCCAACAGTACCACAAAGGCGGGAAACAGTCTAAGGTGCGAATACCTTTTCAGCGGGTGTCAGACCTCTACGGCCCGGACGGCCCAGCGGTAGGCGCTCTGATTGCGGACGCAGGTGAACAGGGTCACGCAGTTTTCAGCGGTGGGGGCCAGCAGGGAGTTGTCCGTTTCGCTGATCTTGTTCACGCTGGTGACGGCGTAGGTGCGGGTTCCCAGCTTGGTGGTCAGGGTGATGGTGTCGCCCACATTCAGATTGTGGATTTCTCCGAAGTAGCAGTTCGTTCCCCGGTTATGACCGGCGATGGCGCAGTTGCCGTCCCAAATGCTGGTGTCCTCGAAGTGGCCCGCCCCTTTCGCCAGGACGGAGCTGGTCGTTCCCTGGTAGACCTTCACATTCACGTTCAGGCTGGGGATTTTCAGGGTCGCCAGATAGCCGCCGCTGTAATAGAGGTCGGATGTGACCTCTGTGTAGCCGGTGGTGGGGGTGGTGGTCGGCGTGTTTCCGCTGGACGTGCCGCCGCTGGGGATGCCGCCGAAGTCAGGCGGGGTGACGGTGATCCCGGCGCTGCCGTTGATGGCTGCGCCCTCACCCAGCATATAGCCGGGGGCCAGATTGGGGGTCAGGGGGTTGCCGGTGTTCAGGGTATAGGCGCTGGCGCTCCCGAAGGTGGGCGGGATCAGGGCCGCGTTCTTGCTCACGTCCACATTGGGCAGCTCGCCCCGGTCAGCCGTCACCATCGGCTCGATGGAGGTGGACTTGCCGTACTCCGGGTCGCCGGGGCCATCGATGTTGTAGTCCAGGGCGCTGGCGGGGACGGTCAAGGCCAGCGTCAGACACAGAACGGAAAAAAGCATGGTCAGTTTTTTCATGGTGCATTACCTCCTGCGTTTGATGAAGTAGAACGCTCCGCCGCCCAGCAGCACCACCGCAACAACTGCCACCACGGGCAGGACGTTGTTCTTCTCGCCGGTGGGGGCATCAGTGGGGTTGGTCGGCTCGGCGGGAGCGGTGGGGTCAGCGGGGTCGTTCAGGTCAGGGCTGGGGGTGTCGCCGGGTTCTTCCGGGGTCACGGGTTCCAGGGCTGTGCCCTCGAAGATCGCCACATAGCGTATCTTATTCAGGTTGATACGGCTGACAGTGCCCGCATAGTCGGCGGTGACGGTGTAGCCTTTCACATAGGAACTGGTGGCGGAGCCGGAGTAGGACGCCACGGCGGTAAAGTGGCCGTCGCCCTCCGTCTGCCAGTTGACGGTCTGGAGGGTCAGGGAGTGGCCGTTGTCGCTGATGGACTTGGGGATATACTGCGTGTCCTGGTCGGCAAGGCCGGGGTAAGTGCGGGTGGCGGTGATGCTCTTAGTGGAGCTGCCATAACCGGCAACCTCCACGTTCACCGTGTCCAGCTTCAGGGCCAGCGTCCCGGCAAGGCCGTCCTCGGTAATAAACTCCTTTGTCTGCGGCAATAGGGCCAGCACCGCGCCCATGTCCTTGCTCTGGCTGGGCACGGACACGGTTTCCGTGTGCTGACGGCTCTCGTTGGCGGGAAGTTCCTGTTTCAGCAGGTCAGTCAGGGTGTAATGGTAGCCCTCCTGCTCAAAGTCGGAACGGGGGATGCCAGCGGGGTAGCCCTCCTGCTCAAAGTCGGAACGGGGGATGCCAGCGGGGTCGTCCTCCGGCCCCAGGTCGTACATCTTCCTGATCTCGCCGCCGTCCTCGCTCCGGGTGACGGCGGTGGGGTAACAGGGGGACGGCTGGGCGGGTTCAGGCGGGTCGGCGGCAAAGGCGGCGGTGGTCATGGTCATGGCAAGGGCCAGGACGCACAGCAGCCGCGCTACGTGGATAGCGGTTTTCCGCTTCATAGAAAATTACCTCCATATTGTTGATTTTGGGTAGAAAAAAGCCCGTGGCGTTCCACGGATTCAAAGGTTTTTACCGGCTGAAAAAGGATGGGCAGGGTCTTTCTTTTCAGCAGGTACAGCAGGTTTTGAGGGGGAGAGTGTGAGAGGGGGAGGACGTGGAAGGTGCCAGGGTCGCAAAAGGGCAGACTGTCCCCCAGGTGTGACATTCATCGTTCCCTCGCCCTTTCCCGCTTGCGGTACATCTCCAACGCCTTTACGATGGTGTCCTCGATTTTCTGTGCGGGCGTCCCCGCAGGGAAAAACTTGTCGATACGGTTCCGGGGTATCTTGAATTGCTCCACTTGGTTGGGCTTTTCCTCCTGCATGATGGAGAGGATCACGTCTGCGTTCAGCTTGCCTTTCTCGGAAAAGTCCCGCATTTTGATGGCCTGGGCATGGGAGGGGGGTGCAATCCTCAACGGTCATGGTTTCCAACAAGTCCTTTTGCTCGGCCTCGGTCAGATAGGACAGCTCCACGGCGGGGCGCAGGGCCATTTGTAACTGCCCTTTTTCTTTCAGCACAGAATTGTCCACCATGTCAATGATTTCGGGGATAAGGTTGGTTAGCCGAATATAGCGCCGAATTTGGTCTTGGCTTTCTCCCACCTGTTCGCCCAAAATCTGACGTGAGGTTTTACCGCCAGACTTCTGTGCCACTGGCACAGAAGTTAAATCTGTCCGTTGTCCCTGTCGTTTCATGGCATTCAGCTTCATTTTATAAGCAAAGGCTTTCTCAGAGGGCAGAACTTGCTCACGCTGGAGGTTACTGTCTACCATGATAATGACAGCTTCATCATCGGTCAGTTCCCGGACGATACAAGGCACCGTGGGCAGTTCTGCCAGCTCCGCCGCCATTTTACGCCTGTGCCCGGACACCATCTGATACCCGCCGTCCGGCATGGGCCGCACCAGCACGGGGGAAAGGACACCACGCTCCTTTACACTCGACACCATTTCCGTCATGCTCTCGTCCATCCGCACCTTGAACGGGTGGTTGGGGAAGTCGTTGATTTCAGCGGTGGGGAGGTCGGTCACATAGCTGCGCTGGGCGTTGTCCCGTTCCTCCTGGGTGGTGAACATACTATCGACTGAGGTCAGAAGTCCGGCTGCGCTGCTTTTCGCCAATCTTCAACACCTCCTTTGTCAGACTGCGGTAGGCTTCCGCCGCCCGCCCCCTGGGTTCATGCTGGAAAATGCTCTTGTCTGCCGTGCTGACCTCCGCCAGCCGCACCGTTGCCGGGATCACCGCGTCCATCACGGGCAGGTGTTTCCCAAAGTTCGATTTGACGGTGGCGACAATATCCTTGCGGAAGTTGGTTTCATTCGCCATTGTCAGGAACACGCCTCCGATCTTCAGCCGGGGGTTGATCTGCCGCTGGATGCTCCGCACCGTGCCCACCAGCTCCGTCATGTCCTCCGCCGCCAGATAATCCGCCTGGACAGGGATAAGAACATAGTCCGACGCGGACAGGGCGTTGATGACCAGCATACCCAGCGAGGGACGGCAATCCAGCAGAACATAGTCATAGTCCCGCTTTACGCTGTCCACATACTGCCGGAGTACTGTTTCCCGGCTCATCACGTTCACCAAACTGACCTCCACAGCGGACAGGCTGCGGTTCCCCGGCACGAAGTCAAAGCCCTCATGGTGGTGCATGATCTCCGGGTGGCCGGTCGGCTCTTTCCCGGACACCACATCGCTCATGACATTGGCGAGGGTCAGGGGCAGGTCGTGGGGCTTGCGCTGGCCCAGCATCTTGGTCAAGTCCCCCTGGGGGTCTGTGTCCAGCATAAGGACTTTCTTTCCGTCCAGCGCAAGACAAGCCCCCAGGTTGTAGACGGTAGTGCTTTTGCCAACTCCGCCCTTTTGATTTGCTACGCTTATCACCTTGGGTTTCGCCATATTGGGGTTCCCTCCTTTTTCATAGATTTAGCCGCCTGCGGCGAAACAGACGGCTATGTATCGGCATAGAAAAAGCCGCCTTTTCTATGCAGAAAAGACGGCCTATGCAGTCGGACAATATGTGATTTTCAGACGGCTATTCAGGGGCAAGGCTTAAACCGTATGTCCGCATTTCCCCGCGTTTTGTCGTATCAAAACTCATTCCTTGGTAGTAAATTCGTAGTAATTGGGGTGGCCTGTTGTCAGGAAATGCGGCGTAATGCGCTGTTTCACAAGGTCTTGCCGGTTCTTACAAAATATTTTGCAAAAAATACTTTCATCACGTCTACATTTCTGCATTCTTGGCAAGTGTTGCCCAATTCACTTGAAGCGATCTCTATCATAGGGAGTGCCACAACACTGTAAAGGGTTCAAAAATAGCTGGCTTCAATTTTGTACCCTCGAAAAAAAAATACTTGTCAGATAATAAATATCGAATAAAAATTATCTTACGCGTTATATACTACATATTCTTTTAGCAATTCCTCCATAGATATTTCTCTTTTAGGCATCTCATTATCGGGTGAAGTTTTCCTTTCGAAACGTTTTTCAGGAAAAACATTAAATGCCCGCTCTGCCATCCACTCTTTTTTCCATTCGGATAAGGTGACATGAGAAGTTGACTCAGACAGGACATTTAAAACGCTCGTTTCTATCTCAGAAATTTGTTCTGCATATCTCTCGATTTTACTACCTTCAAGCAACATTAAAGACACACTCCAAAAATTATATGCATCCTCATACAGCTTTTTTGCTGCAAACAATTGTGCTATATTGTGATAAATTGTAGCTGTTTCAGGATCTCTACTCCCATGATAATAAATATGTATTCTCAGCGCAAGTATATAGCATGAGTAGGCAAGAGATATATTACCTACACTTGCATTACTCTTACCAATATCCATAAGGATGGTAATAGTATCTCTTATTTCGCTACTATTAGTATCATTAGAAAACTCATCATCAATCTTTGTGAGCATACTGTATGTAAAAATAATATTTGAATATATTAGGGCTTCTTTTTTGTTACCCATATCATCATAATGATTCTTCAACAACTCATATGCACATTCAATATAACCATTTTGCAACCATCTTGGTGAGCAATTTGCTAATTCGATTATCCTTCTTGCATATTCTAATGCTGCTGCTCGGTTATTCTCTTTTTCATATAAGACACATAATTTATAGCAAATATAACTCTCATAATCATTTTTGACATTCTCGGCTCCATCTAAAAACAGCTTTGCCACTTCATTAGGGGTAATTGTAGAATAAAATATCTGTCCCCCTGTCCTCGCTTTTTCTATGACGTAACCTTTATCATCACAAATATTTGGATTGCTATGTAAAAATTTTTCAATACATATGGCTAACTCAATAGCATCAGCGTATTTATTTTTACGCTCAGATGTATTAATCTTTTGAATATATAGAGGAATTAATGCGACACTATTAAGTTCAGGAAGTTTCTCCTTTGGATTGGTATGATCTACAGATACTTCCTTAGAAATATCATTATTTTGAGATATTAGGGATGCTACTTTTAAGCTAATATATTCTTCTAAAGAAATTTGCTCTATATTTTTTGAACCGCACGATCTACACTCAACAATTGCCTCATCAAAAAAATCAACATTATTACAGTCATGGCATTTATAGCAACCATATTTTCTTTCCTCTATAAAATCTTCAATCGAATGTTCTCTTGCAAAATCTGACCAATACCATATTTCGTAAAAATGATTTATGATGCTTCGCTGTAGCCTTAACCTAAAAGACTCATGAAAAACATACGCTAACAATCTTCGAGTTCCATCTTGTCCAAACTTGGAAATGAATCGGTATATTGCACAGGAGATATCTTCTTTCAGAGACATTAAACAGTCTTCATTATTTGTTATCCTCTCGCGAGCTACACAAAAATAATAACTTGCCAAAAAGTATTGCTGCTCTAAAAATTCTATTTGACACAATGTCAATGCTGATGCAACAATATCAAAATCATTTTCAGAAAAAAGTCCATTTGCAAAGTATACCTGATACTCGTGTTTTAATAAATCTCTGTCATCTTTATGAGCTTCTTTAAAGTTATTATAAGCGTCTGAATTCCGCTCCATCAATTCAATAAAAGAAAACTCACCATATTTATACTTCCCGTTTGTCACCTTTTTGACAAAGCTTTCATCGATCAGAGCATTCCATTTCGCATATATCTTAGTCAAGCTTTCCACATTTATGTCAACTTTCCTTTTTCTGATAGTGCTATTGAAAGTTGTTAACTCATTTTTGTTATACAAAATATCATATAGTACACATCCTACATCACCTGCAACATTAATAAAGCCATAACGAAAAGCAGCGCCAAATTCCATTCCAAAATTAGTATATAAATTAATTAGTCCATTGGCATATTTTTCTATCTCTTTTGGAAATTCAAAAATTTCAACATCATCCATATCCACTACTGCAAAATCACCATTTGCCTTTAAAAGTATATTGCTTCCATGAATATCGTAATATAAAATATTATTGCGGCAAAGAATTGCCCATTCGCAGCCCAAAAGAAAAAAATTAAAAAGAATATTGTTATTTGACTCTTCCATAATGGCCTCCTATATAATAAAAATACAAGCAATCTTTGCTTGTATTTTTTTCTCTTTAATAGAAAGTGGAAATACGATTGCAGAGGCAGTCACCTCTCCATGCATTAACAATTGATTAATCAGGCTCATTGATGTCCAATTATTAATCGAGGTAATCCCTTGTATCGTATATTCACCGAACTCACATTCAACACTAATTAAGAATGAATTATCAATAATTGATTTTTTAGTATTAAGTTTAAATATTCCATCTACAAATGATATTGCGCCAATAGAGTTATCTTCTGCTTGAAGTTCGCCATTTAAAGCCTCTTCCTGAACTTGCTTAACTGTCTGTATTGCACGAAACAAATCATCGTATTGTTTAATGATCTGTGTTTCCTTCGACTTTTCATATTCAGACGCCCCTTCTGCGCTAAATGGAATAAATATTTTGTCGATTAATGCCTTAATTGACACTGATAAATTGGTTTTATTTGCACTTGACTTGGACACAACTAAACCATCATCGTTATTAATAGCAATTTGATTAATTATTGAAGGCGAAAAATATAATACAGGTACTATAGATGTAAACATGTTTTCCCCTCTCTTTAAATAAATATTGGATATTATCCATTATAATAATTACCACTTTATAGTATATCACAATTTTCCTTTTTGTCTATGCTTTATTTTAAATAACTCTTCATAGTCAATGAAATGTCTTTTCCTGTTGACGAAAAGCCCTGACTTCATGCGAGGTTGCGGGAGTATTGTTATGAACACTCATACCACATCCAGCAACGGGACTTTTTGCCCCTGCGCAAGACCGGCCCCCAGATTGTAGACGGTGGCGCTTTCGCCCACACCTTCCTTTTGATTTGCTATGCTTATCACCTGGAGTTTCGCCATTTTGGGGTTCCCCCCCATTTCCATAAATTTAGCTTTAACCGCCTGCGGCGAGACAGACGGCTATGTAGGGGCATTGAAAAGGCCGCCCATTCCTTTTGAGAATAAGCGGCCTACACATCGCTATGTATTTTCTACTTCCTTAAAGCTCTGATCTGCTCGTTAAATTTGCGATGCTTAGAGGATTTCACTGCGATCCCAATGAAATATTTGCTGACCAGGAAATCTAACAGGTGCTCTTTTGGAATTTGGAAGCTAAAGCATAGGGAACAAAGGAACCATGGACGGCACTTCAATTTGTTGAAGTAAGTGAAGTGACACCTTCGCCGCGCGGGTAGGAAATGACCTGTTAATCCATGGGGCATCAGCCCGTAGTAGTGATGAAGCCCCTGTAATGGGGGTGGAGCGAAGGGGCATAGTCAGTGCAGATTCGTATGTGAACAGAAAGTCGAGGAAGCCGTAGGCATACCTGACTAACACCAGAAACACCAATTCCGAAGGGAGGCGGTGCGTTATGGCACAACAATTCGACTGCCCAAAAACCGAAACCCAACTACGCGAAATCCAGGATAAGCTGTATCAGCACAGCAAAGAGGCCTATGACGTGGGCGGTCGCCCAGCGTTTAGGGGCCTGCTGGAAATTATGTCAGCAGAAGCAACCATTATCACAGCAATTCACAACATCAAGAGCAATCGTGGCAGCGAGACCCCCGGAGTGGATTCTAAGACCATGCGTAAAGACTATCTACAACGCTCACATTCCTGGGTGATAAAGGATATTCAAAACGCATTTAAGCACTTTGAACCACAGAGGATACGCCGGGTGTATATCGACAAACCGGGAAAAACCGAAAAACGCCCGCTGGGTATTCCTACCATACGGGACAGAATCGTACAAGAGTGTATGAGGATTGTGCTGGAGCCAATATTTGAAGCGCAGTTCTTTGCCCATTCCTACGGTTTTCGCTCTATGCGGGACGCGCCTATGGCATTAGAACGGGCAAAAACGCTTGTGTTCAATACAGGTTATTACTGGATTGTCGAGGGTGACATCAGCAAATGCTTCGACCGCATTGACCACGCCATTTTGCTGAAACGCTTATACCATATGGGCGTAAAGGACAGGCGGGTTTTGCAAATTATCAAGGCCATGCTGAAAGCCGGGGTTATGGGCGAGTGCGAGGTGAACGAGGAAGGAACACCGCAGGGAGGACTCATCAGTCCGTTGCTGGCTAATGTGTATCTGGATATCATGGATGAATGGATTTCCAGTCAATGGGAGCGCAAGAAAACCCATACAGCGTATTCCAGACCAGAAACCAGACTTCATGCTCTGCGCAAAAGGAGCAATCTGATACCAAGCTACCTTGTCCGCTATGCGGATGACTTTGTGATTATCACGGACACCCGCGCCCATGCCGAAGATTGGAAAGCCCGGTTGCAAGCCTTTCTACAAAGCAAAATGAAGCTGACGCTATCCCAGGAGAAAACGCTGATAACAGACATCCGAAAGAAACACATCAAATTTATAGGTTACGAGTTCAAAATGGTGCCGGGGAAATCCCGCCAGGGCTATATATCAAGGACAATTCCAGACAGAGACCGATTAAAGCGGAAAGTTGACAAAATTGCCCATAACATCAAGAAGATTCCCCTAAACTACAGTCGGGAACAGATGATTGGCGCAATCAATCGCATTAACAGCCAAATTAGAGGGCTTATCCAATATTATCAATGCTGCACCTGGGTCGGTACTTCCATGAAAAAGTGTGGGAGAAGATTACAGATGGTGGAAAAAGCTCGCTTGAATCAATATAAGGGGAAATGGATTCCAGCAAACCAGACACAGAACCTTCCCCGCGTCCACCAACAGTACAAGCAGAAAATACCCTCTATCAAATACCTCAACATTTATATTGGCTTTACCGCAATCACCTTTTGCAAGTGGGAAAAAGTCTTACCAAAAAACCAGGCGGAAACACCCTATACCGAAGCCGGAAGGCAAATCAACTTCGAGCGCACGAAAAAGAAGCGTATCAACGCGCGCTTCGATGAACTGTACTCGGAGAAATCGGCAAGGGCCATCAGCTATGGAAAATGGGGAAAGCTCAACAACTTTGAGTTCATTATGAATCGGGCTTATGCCCTGAATCGGGACAAGCTCAAGTGCCGGGTCTGCGGCGGCTGGCTCATTTCCAGCACGCCATGGGCGCACCGGGTTAACCCCTACCTCCCGCTGGACAAGGTGAATCGTGTCAACAATCTGGTCTCACTCCATAAGAAATGCTTTATGGCGGTGAATAATCCGAACCAAGAAATCAGCCAATTTGATGTGAAAGCACAGAAGAAAATTATCGGTTACAGGGAAAAACTGGTTCCTTCACATAAGGTCGGTACGCATAAAGGACAAGACGAAAATCAACACATAATAAGGCAGTTACCGAAAAAGCAAACCTTTGTGACAAAATCAAACAGGCAGAAAAACGCACGATTTAACAATCAAAGTCAATCGTGCGTTTTTCATTTTCAAAAAGGAGGGCAATCTATGCCGAGCGTAACTTTATCAGACTATTTTTGCGGCGATGAAGAAATACAGTTTTCACACTTTCGCATTCCCCGCCAACTTATCATCCATCCCCATTTCAAGCCCCTGTCCGCTGATGCCAAGCTACTATATGGTATGCTACTGAACCGCATGAGCCTGTCCGCAAAAAATGGCTGGCACGACAACACCGGGCGGGTTTATATTTACTTCACTGTAAAAGAAGTCTGCGAAGCCATAGGCTGCGGGCGAAACAAGGCCATGCGGTTATTGGCAGAGTTGGATACCAGCAAAGGAATCGGCCTGATTGAGCGCGTCAAACAGGGCCAGGGCAAGCCGGACAGGGTTTTTGTCAAGCGGATCACTGTACAGGAAAATATGGAGGCACCCGGCCAAGGCCCTGCCGCACCCATTTCATCGGTTGATTTTTCCGACATCCAGAGGTCGGAAAAATCGACTTCAAGGCGTCGGGAAAATCGACGTTTTGAGGTTTCAAATGCAAACCCAAATTATACTGATAAAAGCCAAACTAATTTTATCCATACTAATCAATCCATCTATCCCCCTGCCCCCAGCACGAAACAGCCTGAGATGGATGGATACAAGTTAAGAGAGGAACCCAGATCAAATAGTACGTATTATGAGCATTTACAGTTTTTCTACTGTTCAGCACGATGTTGGGGAAATGCGTCTCACCGTGAGACGCATTACTTTTGTGGAAAAAACGCCGTTAAAAAAGGAATCACCTACCCAGCGGCACCACAGCGGACAGCGCAGCCAAAAGGCGGTGCTGTCCGAGCAAGTATGTCATTTGTTAAACACAAACGACCCTTGTTAGGGGACGCACCCCCCTTAAAACCCCCAGTCTACGGAAAATACGTCTCACCATGAGACGCATTATAAAAAGGAGACTGCCATGCGAAAACGCGAACATTTTATCGGCCTATGGTTGGATGATATAGAATATAGGCATTTACTGAAACAATGTGTCCTGTCTGGCCTCAATGCCAGCACCCTGATCCGGCACAGTATTATGGACGTAAACATTCAGCCGAAGCCACCCGACACCTACGCCGCCCTGCTGCGGGAGTTGTCGGCAATCGGGAACAACGTAAATCAGATTGCATATTGGGCCAACGCCACCAAAGGCAGCGGAAAAGCAGAGATTGCAGAAGCTGTTGCGTTAGTACAGCGGGCGTGGCGTTTGGTGAAAGAGACGCTGTAACATGATAAAGTGTCACAATGCGGGGTATGCCCCCTCAATGTGCCAGATTTTACACCACCGCCCTTTGTCCGTCAAGGCCAAGACGAGCCGCGCCGGACGCTTGCGTCCGGCGCGGGCCTTGACAGCCAAAGGCCGTCGGTGCTTTTGGTGGTTAAGGGGGACATACCCCAAAACCGGCTTGCGCCGGTTTTTTCGTTATGGGCAACGCCAGCGTTTCCCGGAACGTGCGGCGGTTATCGTCAGGCAAAGGCGGCGGGCGCTTATGCGCCCAGGTATCCCTATAAATGCGTCTCACCGTGAGACGCATTTTCGATCCCTCAGATAACAGGCGGCGATGCCCTTTGACGGAAACACCGAAAACTGCTATAATGATACAAACAATTCCGCAGGGAGGTGACTGCCCATGTACCGTATTGCGATATGCGAGGATGAACCGCTGATGGCACAGGAAAACGAGACAATGATTTGCCGTATTCTGGAGGCCCGCCATTTCCGGCGGGATATTGACTTTACCGTTTCCAGCTTTTCCACAGCGGGGCCGCTGCTGACCGCTCTGCGGAACCAGCCTGCGTCTTTTCATCTGCTTTTGTTGGATATTAGGCTGGCGCAGGAAAACGGCGTGGAGCTGGCCAGCTATCTGCGGGAATCCGATATTGGCTGTTCCATTATCTACATCACCGCCTATACGGAATATATGGAGGACGCCTTTTCTACCTATACGCTGGGATATTTTTTGAAGCCGGTGGACGAGAAAAAGCTGGCAAAGGTCATCGACTGGGATCTGCGAAAAAACTACCGCCCGGAGCAGATCACACTGCCCGTCAACGGCGGCTTACGCAAGGTAATGGTCCAGGATATTCTCTATGCGGAGGCGGTCAACCACAAAGCCGCCGTGTATCTGCCGGAAGAAGTCATATCCGTCAACCTAAGCTTTCGGGCGTTGCTTTCCCATTTGCAGGGGGACACGTTCTGCCGCTGTCACAACAGCTTTGTTGTTAATTTGAAGCACGTCCATAAGCGAACCGCGCGGGGATTGCTTCTGGACACCGGAGCAGAACTGCCAATCAGCCGCGCCTATCAGCAGGAGACTACCAAACGATTCGTCACTTTTATCCAATAGAAACCGCCCTCTCTGTGGATCGTCACAGAAAGGGCGGCTTTTTAATCTGGCATTTGCAGGGCGGTAGCAACGGAAAAGGCATTGTCCGGGAATTTCAGCAGCAGCTCGCTTTGATACTTCCGCGCTATGGTCTGAACTGCTTTCAGGCCGTAGCCGTGGGCGGATTTGTCCTCTTTCGTTGTGCGGCACAGGTCACGTTCCGCGTCATAGTCCACCGGAGCAAAGCGGGAATTTTCCACCCCGATATACAAATGGACGCCCCGAATATGGAGATCGACCCGCAGCCATTTCCGCGCTCCATCCGGGGCCAGGGCATTAGCCTCCAGCGCGTTTTGCAGTAAATTCATCAGCACCATACAAAGCTCTGTGTCCGGGAACGGCAGAGTTTCCGGCACGTCGATCCGGCGCTCCACCTCGACGCCCTGTTTCTGTGCCCGCGCCAGCATGACCGTCAACACCGCATTGATCGCCGGATGGGGCGCGTAAGTCAGAGCGGGAATAGAGGACACATCGGATGCCAGCTCGCTCAGATAGGCGTCCAGCCGCTCCGTCTCTCCCGTGCGGGACAGGTTTTGCAGGACCAAATAATGATTTTTCACCTCATGGCGCAGCTCCCCCAGGGCGGCGGCGCTCTCCAGCACGGTGGCAAGCTGCTCCCGCGTCAGGCTTTCACGGGCGGACAGCACCTGTAATTCCGTTTCCCGTTCGCTCCTGTGCCGGATGTAGGCCGCCGCGCTCTCCAGAAAGCACAGGGCCAGCAGCAGGCTGTTCCAGTAAAACAGTTCTGTGTCGATCCAGAGGATCGGGTGGGCCAGGAACGACCACAGGATGGATGCGTGGGGACCCGTCCGCCCCGCCGGGAGCATACTCAGCAGTATGATGACCACAACACACCCTCCCAGCCAGGGCAGGAAACGCCGGAACACTGGATTGCCGTCCCGGTATTCCAGAACGGAGCAGACCACCAGTGCGGCAATCGTAAACCAGAACACGATCCCGGTGCGGGCGGCAAAATTGGAAAAGAGCGGGATCACCGTTTGAAATCCCGCCACGACCCAATAGACCAGCGCGGGCAGGACGGCGAAAGGTGCAAACACGTTTCGCCGTTTTTTCATCCCCAGCATCAGATACAAAGCTGGCGCGGCGAACAGGAGCGCATGGGACTGGTGCAGCACCAGGCCGTAGAGCGCGGGAGGCAAAGTGAACAGGGAGAAGTTCTGCATATAGAAGTACGCCGTCTGACCCAGGGCGGCGGCGCAGAGCAGCAGGACCGGCCAAGGCCGGGTCCCCTCCAGCCAGCCATACAGGAACAGGCCCAGCGTCAGCAGAAAGACCACCCCGAACGCGGCGGCGGGAAAGGCGCGGAGGCTGGTATCCGCGCGGGCCTGTTCGTTGAGCAGAACGCTGTCCAGGAAATACAAGGACGGCTCCGGGTCCTCCTCCCCTTTTTCCATAAGGAGGGTGAGGGTTTTCCCCGCCCACTCCCCAGGCAGGGTCACATACAAATTGCCCGTGCCCGCCGGGAGCTGTTGAAAGGGCGCGCCGTCCAGCCGCAGCTCTGCCGCCGCAAATAACTGTCGGATCTCCAGGACCGGGCGCAGTTTTCCCGCCTGTGCCGGGAGAGTGTATTCCAGCTCCAGCGGCCCCGCGTAGAGGTACAGCCCGTCCAGCTCCGGCGCACCGCTCACGGCCTCCGGCGTCAGGCGCACAGGTTGTTGATTGGGAACCGTCTCCGCCGCCAGCAGCCACACAAGCCCCGCCGCGCACAGCAGGAACAGGCCCATCGCCAGACAACTGGCCCACCGTTTTCCAATCCGCATTTTCCGCCCTCCCCAATCCTGTTTGTACTTAGCGTAACCGGGAAAATTGCCGCTGTCAAGGGGCGGGGGATGTTAATTGGTAGCAAATCCTGCATTCTGGTCGAGCGGTCTTGTTTTTTTAGAAAGTTTTGTGTATGTTGTGAAATAGAAAATTGCGACGAAAATGGATTAAGAAAGGGGCGCGCCCCTTTCTCAGTCCCCCCATGGGGGAACTAAATTTCCTCTGCCGCATGAGGAGGCATACTGCATGAAACGCAAACTATTCAGCATCATCACCGCTCTGGCCCTGTGCCTGAGCCTCTGCCCTGCCTGGGCACTGGCGGCGTTTGCCGAAGTGGACGCACAGACACAGAATACGGTAAATCACGGCGAAACGGGCAGCGAGGAAGGCCCAGGACACAGCGGACGGACTGCGGAGACAAGCGAAAAAGCATCCGGTGATTATAACGGGTTTCATTGGGCGCTGAACGAGGACGGCACGCTCACTATTACTGGTTCAGGGGATATGCCCGATGCCAATAATGCTTCATGGAATCGGCATCGTGAGGACATTCGTAAAGTAGTGATCGAGAACGGCGTGACTTCGATTGGGAATGGCGCATTTAGTGGCTGTACCAACCTTGCGTTGGTAGAATTGCCAGCTGACGTAACTTCAATTGGGGCTGCTGCGTTTAGTGGTTGCGCCAGCCTTAATTTAACAGAACTGCCCGATAGCCTAACCTCGATTGGGTATTGCGCTTTTAGTGATTGTACCAGTCTTGCTCTGACAACATTGCCCTCCGGCGTGACTTTGATTAGGGATGAGGCATTTCAAAATTGTACCAGCCTTGCGCTAACCGAGCTGCCCGCTGGCGTAACTTCGATTGGGGACTGGGTATTTCGCGGCTGTGCAAACCTTGCGTTGACAACATTGCCCGCTGGCATAACTTCGATTGGACGCTACGCATTTCGTGGCTGTACCAACCTTAAGCTAACAGAACTGCCCAATAGCCTGACTTCAATTGGGGATAGCGCATTTTATGACTGTACCAGTCTTACATTGACAAAACTGCCCGAGGCTCTGACTTCAATTGGGAATTATGCATTTAATGGCTGCACCAGCCTAACCGATCTGACATTTGTAAGTAATACCCCACCGACACTGTTGGGTTCAGGCGTTTTTTGGTGGTGTCCTAATCTCACAATCCATGTCCCGGATAATGCCGCGTATACAACCGACTGGCCCGTGGATGTAATTGGAATGATTGCACACACCATAACCGTTCAAAATGATGGGAACGGCGAGGCTTCCGCTTCTCCATCTTCTGCAAAACAAGGGACAACAATCAACCTGACCGCCACAGCGAACAGCGGCTATCGCTTCAAGGAGTGGCAGGTGATCTCCGGCGGCGTGACGATCAGCGGCAACAGCTTCACCATGCCCGCTGAAAATGTGACCGTCAAGGCGGTGTTTGAACAGGATCAGACCCCGCCGGAGCCTACAATTTACACCATAACGGTACAGGCCAACGGCAGCGGCACAGCTTCCGCTTCCCCGACCTCTGCGGCACAGGGGGCAACAATCAACCTGACCGCCACGGCGAACAGCGGCTATCACTTCAAGGAGTGGCAGGTGATCTCCGGCGATGTGACCATCAGTGGCAACAGCTTCACCATGCCCGCCGCAGATGTGACCGTCAAGGCAGTGTTTGAGCAGGATAGTACCCCGCCGCTGCCTACGACTTACGCCGTAACGGTACAGACCGAGGGCAGCGGCACGGCTTCCGCTTCCCCGACCTCTGCGGCACAGGGGGCAACAATCAACCTGACCGCCACGACGAACAGCGGCTATCACTTCAAGGAGTGGCAGGTGATCTCCGGCGATGTGACCATCAGTGGCAACAGCTTCACCATGCCCGCCGCAGATGTGACCGTCAAGGCGGTGTTTGAGCAGGACGGCGCACCGCCGGAGCCGGAGGCGGTGACGAAACTGGAAATTACAGATGGTATTTCGGAAGTTCCGTTCGCGTTCAGAGAGCTGGAGCATTTGAACGCACCAGAGAAGATTATGCAAACCATGCGGGCCGCAATAACCCAAACCGGTGTGCCAGCAGAGAACACAGCGGTGTACGATGTAACCCTGCTGGTCAGCACGAATGGCGGCGCGACCTGGACGCCCACCACGAAGGACAACTTCCCCTCCGGGGGCCTGACCGTCACGTTGCCCTACCCCAGCGGCACCAACAGCGGCTACCGCTTTACAGTGGTGCATATGTTCACCACCTCCGATTTTGGCAAAACGCCCGGTGATACGGAGACACCTGCTGTCACAAATACGGCGGACGGCCTCCGGTTTACCGTGACCGGCCTGTCCCCGATCTCCGTAGGCTGGACGGCCCCCGCGACCACGCCTGATCCTCCCACCGGCGGCAATCATGGCGGCGGTGGTTGGAGTTCCAACACCTACGCCGTCACCGTGGAGAAATCAGAACACGGCAAAGTGACCTCCAACCGCACCAACGCCAGCAATGGCAGCACTGTCACCCTGACCGTCACCCCGGACAGCGGCTATGTGCTGGATGTCCTGACCGTCACCGATAGCCGGGGGAATGAAATCAAGCTGACGGCCCAGGGCGGCAACAAGTACACCTTCACCATGCCCAGCAGGGCCGTGACCGTGAAAGCCATGTTCGCCCCCCTGCCGGACGATACGCAAAAGCCCTGTGACGGCGGCGCGGATTGCCCCTCCCGCAGTTTTACCGACTTGGGGAGCGTGGGGACGTGGTATCACGAGGCTGTGGACTATGTTCTGCAGAATGGTCTAATGGGCGGCTACGGCAACGGCCTGTTTGGGCCGAACGATAACCTTTTCCGTGCCCAATTCGCACAGATACTCTTTAACAGGGAGGGCAGGCCGGTTGTCAATTACCTGCTGCAATATGGCGATGTGGCGACCGGCGCATGGTACACCGAGGCGATCCGCTGGGCTACCAGCCGGGGCATTGTAGGCGGCTACGGGAACGGGATGTTCGGTCCTAACGACAGCATTACCCGTGAGCAGTTGGCCGTCATGCTCTGGCGGTACGCCGGAAGCCCCGCCGCCACCGATAAGGAGCTGCACTTCACCGACGCGGACAAGGCCAGCGGCTACGCGCTGGAGGCCCTGCGCTGGGCGGTGGAGAACGGTGTCATGAGCGGCAAGGGCAACGGACAGTTGGCACCCCAAGGCTTGGCAACTCGCGGACAGGCAGCGCAGATGCTTATGAATTTCTTGAAAAACAGATAAAACCTTATAAGAGCGGGACGGTTCACACTTGCCGTCCCGCTCTTTGTATAACAGGTTGTGCGGAATTTGTCGATAAAATACGTCTCACCGTGAGACGTATTTAAGAAAAGCTGTCGTTTTTTATAACCTTTTAGGAAGTTTTGGAAGTTCCTGCGGATAATGAGCAAAAAGCAATTTCCAGGGATATTAAGGAGTAGAAGCAGGTATTTTCCGTTCAACAGGGAAAGGGCTTGACTACAACTGAATAAGGCAATCAGATACATTCTGTATGCGCGGAGCCGGGCGGCGGGTACGCAGGGATGATCCCCCGTGAAAGGAGGCCGGACACCGGGAGGACGGAGCGAACGGGGCCAGCGCCGCAAAGCTGCTATGGCACAGCAGCGGGCCACGAACTGCATATGGGTATGATGATACTTGCGTCGGCTATGCGTCACAGCGTAGGACGCCCCGCCACGGGAATGGGGGGAGGCACGATAAATCCTATGGAGCGGCCTGCCAGCCGCCGTCTGATCCTGCCTTGTTTTTCTAATCGTGAACAACGAAATATAAAACCGCCAACCAATGCAAAATTTGTCGTTAATGCGTCTCATCGTGAGACGCATTTCTTATTAAAGTAATCTTCCCGCGAGGGAGCTGCCGTTTCTGGAAAACGATGCGTTTACTTGACAAAGGAATAGTACATAAACCCTGCTGAATTTGTCGAATATTTGACACTTTTCTTGATATTGGGTATAATATGAGTGTCACAAAGCCAGAAACGGTAACTGCCGGATTGGAGGCTGAAATGATTAGGCAGTCAGGCAATTTGAATGAAAAATGGACGGCCCTCTACGTCCGGCTCTCCCGCGATGATGAGAACGAGGGGGACAGTAACAGCATATCCCATCAAATCGAAATCCTCACCAGGTATTGTCAAGACCGGGAAATTTCCAGCTATAAGGTTTACAAAGACGACGGATGGAGCGGTACAAATTTCAAACGTCCCGGCTTTATGGAAATGATGGCCGACATTGAGGCGGGGCTTGTCAGCATGGTGGTAGTCAAGGATATGTCCCGGTTTGGCAGGAATTATCTGGAAGTAGGGTTATATACGGAAATCCGCTTTCCTGAGATGGGCGTCCGCTTTATCGCCATCAATGACGGCGTAGACAGCGAGGACCAATTGGGAAATGACTTCACCCCATTCCGAAATATCATAAATGAGTGGTATGCAAAGGACACCTCGAAGAAAATACGGGCGGTTTTCCGCAACAAAGGGATGTCGGGCCAGAGGCTGGCGTCAAACGCCCCCTACGGCTATATAAAAGGTGAGGACGGGCACCTTTTGGTGGACGAGGAAACCGCCCCTGTGGTAGAGTTGATTTTCCAGTTGTGCGTGGAGGGCAACGGCCCCGGTAAAATTGCCCGTATGCTGAAAGAGCGGGAAATTCCTACACCGGGAACGATTGAGTTTCAGCGCACAGGTCGGACAAGCCGTTACTATCCGGATGATCCCTGCCGCTGGAATCCCGCAACTGTTCTGAGCATTTTGGAGCAGGATACTTATTTGGGCCGCACAACAAATTTCAAAACAACCAAACTCTCCTATAAGAGCAAGAAAGCAATCATCAATCCCCCGGACAAACGGGCGGTGTTTGAGAATACCCACGAAGCGATAATTGACAGAGAAACATGGGAAATTGTGCAGAAGAATCGGGAGCAGCGCCGCCGCCCTACCAAACTGGGGGAAATGGGCCTTTTCTCCGGGCTGGCCTACTGCGCCGACTGCGGAGCAAAGCTGTATCACCACCGCACCGTTACATTTACAAAAGAACAGGAGAGTTACACTTGTGCAAATTACCGCTCCAGAAAGCAATGCACCGCCCATTATATCAGGGCCGTGGTACTGGAACAGCTTGTACTTCAAAATTTGCAGAGGGTGGTAGCCTACGCACAGGATGACGAGGACGAGTTTGTACGGCGCGTCATGGAGAATAAGACGGCGGCACAGCGTACCGAGCAGGAGCGGGCCAAGCGCAAGCTGGAAAAACAGGAGCGGCGCATCAGTGAGCTTGACCGCATTATTCAACAGCTTTATGAGGATCGTGTGGCGGGTGCGATGAGTGTAGAGCGGTTTACCCGGTTGTCCGAGGGATACGAAAAGGAACAGGCGGATCTGAAACAGTCTGCGGAGGAATTGCGAGGCGTTGTAGCCGAGGCGGAGGCCCAGACTGTCAATGTCCAGAATTTTCTGAAGATTGTAAAGAAGTACACCGAACCCACCGAGCTGACCCCGGCCCTTTTACATGAGTTTGTGGAAAAGGTAGTTGTCCACGCCCCGGATAAATCCAGCGGCCATCGCACCCAGCGCATTGACGTACACTATAACTTTATCGGGGAGGTTGATTTTTCCCCGGAATTTAGCCGGTACAGCAAAACGACAACCGCATGACACCACAGCATCATGCGGTTGCACTCCCAATAGGCAAAACTTCTTTATGCGCATTGCCCATACACGCAACAAATAATCTGCATTGATGGAGCGCCGTGTGCGGTGAAAGTCGCACGCACGGTGCGAAGCGGGGGAAAATCCGCTCTGACTGCTGTTCTCTCACGAGGACAGTAAAAGCGGCGGATTACCTATCGCTATGACAACAGCGGCAACGCCGACCATGTGGGCATCGTAATCGGCACGGACGGTACGAACGTCTATACCGTGGAGGGCAATACAAGCGATAGCTGCCGCCAGCGCAGCTACAATGTGGGCCATTACGAGATCTGGGGTTATGGCTGCCCCATTTATAACTAATTTTCAAGAGTCCGGGGAACAGGATCGTCCTGTTTCCTGGCTCTAATTTTTATGAATTTGGAGTGAAATGTTATGGCAGTTTTTCGTGTGGAACGCACCCAAAATTACACCGTCATGAGCAACTATCACCTGCGGGACAAGACCATTTCCTTCAAGGCCAAGGGCCTGCTGTCCCTGATGCTCAGTCTCCCGGAAGATTGGGATTATACCCTGGCTGGCCTCGCCCGAATCAGCCTGGAGGGCAAAGACGCCATCCGGGCCGCCGTGGTGGAACTGGAGAAAGCCGGGTATGTCCAGCGCCGCCAGACCACCGACAAGGCCGGGAAATTCGGCAGCAACGAGTACATCATCCGGGAGTACCCTGTTTCTCACGAACCGCCCCCGGAAGGGCCGTCTTCGGCTTCTCCGTTGTCGGGAAATCCAATGACGGAGGAACCGTCTACGGCCTCCACGCAGACGGAAAAGGCCACGCAAATAATAAAAGACGTACAAACAAAAGAAAACAAAATACTGACTTCACAAAGTACGGATTCTTTTCCTTTCCCTTCCACCCCTTCCATGATGCCTGCGGCGGCAGAGCCGCCTGAAGCGAAGGGAAGGAAGCGGAGCAGGAGCGGCGGGATGAGTCAGGGTGAGATGGACGCCTATCGGGATCTGATCCGGGAGAACATCGGCTATGACGATTTCGTGCGGGAGCGCCCCTATGATGCTGGGCAGTTGGACGAGATGGTGGAGTTAATGATGGAGGCGGTCTGCTC
Source organism: Colidextribacter sp. OB.20 (assembly GCF_009911595.1). GTDB lineage: Bacteria > Bacillota > Clostridia > Oscillospirales > Oscillospiraceae > Lawsonibacter. The sequence goes on along the minus strand of NZ_QWKG01000052.1, from coordinate 8,338 downwards.
CAAAAAGAAAAACCTCCGGGTGGCGGGGAATGACTTCCCCCAGGCGGTGGTGAAGTCCCGGCTGCTGAAGCTGGACTCTGAACACATCCGCTTCGTGTTCGACTGCCTCCGAGAGAACACCACCCAGGTGCGAAACATGAAGCAGTACCTGCTGACCGTGCTGTACAACGCCCCGGCCACCATTGAGAACCACTACGCCGCCCAGGTCAACCATGACCTTTATGGTGGGGAGGCCGCATAAGGTCAGAAACAGCGCCATGCCGCCGGCATAGCGCTGTTCTCATTTTGTCGGGGGCAGCGTGGTGTTCAGCAGGTCTCCCGCTCGTACACACAAAGCGTCTGCGATGTTGTACAATACTTCGAGGGAAAAGGGCCGCACGATGTTGGGGGCCTCAATGGAACTCAGGTGGGAGCGGCTGATCTTTGCTTTCTCCGCCAGCTTTTCCTGAGACAGTCCCTGCATTTTTCGCAGGCTGGCAATCGTCAGGCCAAGCTCAATGAATCTGTCTCGATTGCAGAATTCCACTTCCTTCTTGCTCATCCGCGGCATCCCCCTGTGATTAGGATGCCTTTATTATAAAATTTTCATGCTTTGTTATCCGCTCTTGTTATCGGGCTATTGACTAATATATTGAGCAATCCTATAATTAAGAGGGCGCACGCTTATTAGAATTAACCTGAACCGGGTACGCTACCAGAGAGCAACTTTATGAAAGCAGAAAGGTCGCATCGCTATGATTTATACGGAAGAAGTACGAAAAGAGCTGGACGCTATCCTTAAAGCCTTTGAGGATTACATTGACAACCAAAACTACTTCGACATTGTTTACTCCAAGAAAATCGGCTATGTCTGGATCGTGGTTGACGATCCCAGCTCGGCGGGCGCTGAACAGCTTGACACGCCGGAGACCATGCTGGACAACCTGTTTAACGACATTATTAACGATGTTGTTATCCCCCGTTCAACTACCCATCTTGACGAGGGCCGGGCTTTGACGGAGAGCGAAGAAGCGGAATGCCGCCGCAGGATCACCACCATTCTGGAAACGATTGAGGGCGGCGGGGCCGAGTACCTGGAATACCTGGACGATTATATCAAGGACTACCAGGAACGCTACGCCGAGGATGGTGAACCGTGTTAGGAAATTGCTGTGCATTCACTGGACACCGGCCCAGCAAATTCCCGTGGAAGTACAACGAAATGGACAGCCGGTGCGTGGCGCTGAAAGCGGTGCTGGCGGAGCAGATCGCCATGCTGGTCAACGCTGGTTTCACACAATTCCTGTCTGGCATGGCAGAGGCTACCGATACATGGTCGGCCCTCTCCGTCCTCGGCCTGAGAGAGAAGAATCCCGCAATCAAGCTCCACTGTATCCTCCCCTGCAAAGAGCAGACGGACAAGTGGTCAGCTTCATCGCGGGACCGCTATCATTCTATCCTGGACCGGGCGGATTCCATTGTCTACGTCAGCAGAGCCTATCACAAAAACTGTATGCTGGACCGCAACCGCTTTCTGGTAGACCACGCCGCCGCTCTGCTGGCCGTCTACAACGGAGAACGGCGCGGCGGAACGGCGGCGACTGTGCGATATGCGCAGAAGCTGGATCGAAAGATTATCGTAATTGACCCTCTTAGATTGGAAACATAAGCGGCCGATATGTGTCCAGTTCCATCTATAACGAGCCAGATAATTTAACTGGAGTGCCGGTGTAGATTCACACCGGCACTCCTTGATTTTGTTACAGCAGAGTGCTTTCCAGATCCGCCAGCATCAAATCCAGTGCGGTGACACCACCCTCGGCGGTGTACCACACGGCAGGATGGGCCAGATACACAATGTGCCCATTTTGGTAAGCATCCGTTCCCATAACCAGCTCATTTTCCACGATCTCCTGGGCGAGTTGAGCGCCCTCTGTTGCGATGGCGGCGTCACGATCCATCACAAAGATGTACCCTGGGTTTTTGTCAACGATGAACTCAAAAGACGCCTCATTTCCGTGGGTGGAAGTATCAATATTGGCGTCCACACCTACATTCTCAAATCCGATCTCCACGCCGATGATGGAGCAGCGGCCATCGTTGCCCAGGACGTTAAAGCCGCCGCTGGTACACAGGCCCACAATTGCGTTCTTGTCCTCGGCAAAGGCTTTCAGCGTCTCAATGCGGCTGTCAAATCCCCCCATCAGCGTTGCCACCTGCTTCTCCAGACCAAACATGGAAGCAATCGTAGCGGCGTTCTTGCGGACCGATTCCACCACGCCGATACTGCTGTCGGTGGACAGGTAGACCACGGGGGCGATCTCACTGAGTGCGTCATAGGACTTGCTCAGACGCCCACCGATGAAGATCACATCAGGCTCACAGGCCATGACAGCTTCCAAGTCGGCCTCTTTAATCGTTCCCAGGTTGGAGATGTTCTCATCCGTCACATAGCTCTGGAGGTAATCCAGACTGGTAGAGGCGGAGCCAACTACACGATCCCCCACGCCCAATGCGTCGAGAATATCCAGACTTGCCATATCCAGAATGGCGATACGCTGGGGGTCATAGGGAACCTCCAGTTCCGCAGGTTCCCGATTTCCGTTCAGACTGGTAATGGTGATGGTTTCAGGAGCGGCAGGGGTTGAGGTATTTCCAGAGGGAGCCGATCCATCGGAAACCGGAGCTGTACTGTTCTCCTGCTGGTTCGTATCAGGCGCACCGCCGGTCTGACTGGCGCAGGCGGCGAGGCCAAGCACAAGCAGGGCGGCGAGGAGCAGGGACATCAATTTTTTCATAACGTTGTTCTCCTTTTCAAATAAAGTACCGAAAAATGTGGGGGCTTAATAATAGATGGACAGCGGACGGCCTGCGATCTCCATGATCTCAAAGTCCACGCCATACACCTGGGATAAATTTTCCTTGGTCATCACCTCCTTTACCGTGCCGAACTTGGCAATCCTGCCGTCCTTAAACGCACAGATATAATCAGAATAGAATGCCGCGTAGTTGATTTCGTGCAGCACTAAAATCACCGTCTTGCCCAGCTCATCGCAAAGGCGACGGACGATCTTCATCATGTTGGTGGCATGGTAAATATCCAGATTGTTGGTCGGTTCATCCAGCAGGACATATTCTGTATCCTGGGCGATCACCATGGCGATGTACGCCCGCTGGCGCTGGCCGCCGGAAAGCTCGTCAATAAACTGATCCTCAAACGCCTCCAATTCCATGTAGGAAATGGCCTGGTCGATAATCTCCTGATCCTCCGCCGTAGTCCTTCCCCCGGAATAGGGGAACCGGCCAAAGGTCACCAGCTCCCGCACAGTCAGCTTCATCTGGATATTGTTGGTCTGCGTCAGGATGGCCAGCCGCTTGGACAACTCCCGGCTTTTCCATTTTCCAATATCCGAGCCTTCAAAGTCCACCGTTCCGCCGTCCCGTGCGATCAGCCGTGAAATGATGCCCATGACGGTTGACTTTCCTGCTCCGTTGGGGCCGATCAAAGAAATCACTTTCCCTTTGGGAATGGCAAAGCTGACCTCATTTACCACCGTTTTCCCATCGTACCGCTTTGTCAAATCTTTTACCTGCATGGTCAAGTCCTCCTGTTGGTAAGAAGTAGATAGAGGAAATACACACCGCCGCCCACTGTGATAAACACGCTGACCGGAATCGTATAGGAATAGGCGTGTTCCACAAGGAGCTGGCCGCCCACTAATACGATCATGCCGAAGAAAGCGGAGCCGAGAATCAACTGCGTGTGGCGATAGGTTTTCAATAGTTGCCGGGACAGGTTGGCGATAATGAGGCCGAGAAAAGAGATTGGTCCAACCATTGCGGTGGCCACCGCAATGCACAGCGTGACCCCCAGCAGCAGGCGGCGGACGCATCGGTCATAATCCACGCCCAGGTTAATGGCCTGATCCTTCCCCAGCGTAATCACATCCAGCAGGGCCAGCTCTCTCCGAAGGGCAAAAACAATAGCCGCCAGCACGAACAGCGATATGGCAATGATCTCTGAGTTGATATTGCTGAAGCTGGCCACCAGCGTTGCCAGCAGGCTGTCGTACTCGTTAGGGTCCATCACGCGGGTGAGGGTACTCTGGATGCTGGAAAAGAAAGAGGATAAAACTGTGCCGATGAGCAGTACATAGAGTACATTGTGCTTTGTCTTCTTGAACAGGAAACTGTAAACCACCGTTGCCACCACGCCCATCAGCACCAAGTCCACTGCAAACGAGCAGTTTGCGTTTGCGGCCAGAATACTGCCGGACCCCGCTACAAAAACAACGGCGGTATGGATCAGCGTATAGAGGGAGTTCATACCCAGCAGGCAGGGGGTTACGATGGTATTGTTGATAACAGACTGAAACACGATAGATGCCCCGCCAATGGCAAAAGCGGTAATGAGCATAACGATCAATTTGGGAAAGCGTATCTTCATCGCATACTGAAACAGCTTTGCGTTGTCAAAATGTACGCCCACCAACATATACCCTGCGGCGCACAACAGGACGAGCGCGGCAAGGACCGCCAACTTCTGCCGGTTGGCGCGCACTGCCTTTGTATTCATGCCGCACCGCCCCCTTTCCTGCTCAGGCGGATTGCTTTCCGCCCATGGCTGAGACGATAGAGCAGCAGGGCCACAAAAAGGACGCTTCCAATGATGCCGACGATTAATTCAATGGGCAGCTCATACGGAAAGATCACCATTCGGCCCACCATGTCGCATACCAGCACAAACAGCGCACCAAACAGGGCTGTATCAATCAATGTACCACGGATTTTATCACCCTTGAACATCGCCACCAGATTGGGGACGATCAGGCCGATGTAGGAGATGGAGCCTACCACCACAACGACGGAGGCGGTGATCATCGCGGCAATCGTCAAACCCAGGAACAGCACAAAGTTGTATGGAACACCGAGATTTTGTGAAAAGTCTTTCCCCATGCCCACAATGTTGAAATGATTTGCAAACAGAAAAGCCAGCACCACCAGCGGAACCGTCAGCCAAACGATCTCATACCGTCCCCGCAGGACCATGGAGAAGTGGCCTACCAGCCAGGTAGAGAGCGCCTGCGTCATTTCATACTTGTACGCCAGATAATTTGTAATGCCGCCGATCACATTGCCGAACATGATGCCCACCAGCGGAACCATCACCACGTCCTTAAACTGGACACGCTGAATGAACCAGACAAATATCCAGGTGCCAAGGACCGCAAATACGAAAGAAAAAACGGCTCTCCCCCATAGGGTGGAATTGGGCAGGAACAGCAGCGCCAGCAGGATACCGAACTGTGCGGAGGAAATGGTGGCCCCTGTGGTCGGAGAGACAAACTTGTTCATGCAGAGCTGCTGCATAATCAGGCCCGCCACACTCATGCCGATGCCGGTACAGAGAATTGCCAGGAGACGGGGCAGACGGGAGATCAGGAATACCTCCAAATGCTCTCGGTCTCCCTGCAAAAGCCCTGATAAATCTACGTCCAGAACGCCAATAAACAGCGACCAAACGGCCAGCACCAGGAGCAGAGTGAACAAAACAATCGTAGTCAAATGTTTTTTAATGACAGCCACCTCCGCAAAAAGTTAGTTATAGCTAACCATAAGACACAAAGGAATGCGTCAGACGGCAATCTGAGAGACTCGCCCATCACGACGCACAGCGAAGTCAGTATAACACACTGGGTTAGTCGTACACAACCGCATGATTGAACAAGAAAAAAGCGGACAGAATGTGAAATTTTATCTATTATCCCTATACCCGTTCAAGAAAATGGCGTCATAAAAAATTTCCAATTTGCCCCTTGACAAAAACAGCTCGCTGTGCTAACGTTTGCTTTGTAGTTAGTAATATCTAACCACAGTGGCAGGATGACCTCCTACTTTCTTCCCCCCAAGGCTATCTCCCCTTGGGGCTTCTTTGGCCGCAAAAGTTAGTTATAGCTAACTACAGCCAAAAATATTCTATAAAGGAGTGTTCGACATGAACAAGATCGCAATCGTATTCTGGAGCGGAACCGGAAACACGGAGACTATGGCCAATTACATTGCCGAGGGCGTCCGAGCCGCTGGCGGCGAAGCGGCGCTGCTGGGGCCTGGGGATTTCTCGGCCAGTCAGTTCTCCGCTTACAGCGCCGTGGCCTTCGGCTGTCCCGCCATGGGCAGCGAGGTACTGGAGGAGGCGGAGTTCTAGCCGATGTTTTCCGCTCTGGAGGGTTCCCTTGGCGGCAAGCGGATCGCGCTGTTTGGCTCCTATGGCTGGGGAGACGGCCAGTGGATGAGGGACTGGTGCACCCGCTGTGACGATGCCGGGGCCAACCTCCTGGATGAAAACGGCCTGACGGTCAACGAGGCCCCGGATGCAGAGGGCGAGGAAGCCTGCAAGGAGCTGGGCCGGAAGCTGGCAGCGTGGTGAACAAAGACATTTCCCGGACCTTTGAGGCCGTGCTGGTCCGGCAGTGTGCCCCCACACTGGCGGGGATGAAGCCGGGAAGCATTTTCTGTTTTCATCATTGCTCTCTGGAAGTTTCCCGACAGAAGGTTTGCCAATGGAACAAACAGTTGGAACCCTTCGGCCTTACCGTTCAGATACTTTTGGAGCGCCCCGGTTCCGGCTCGGTGATCGTCTTTGTGTACCGGCATGTCCGTTTGGAACAAATGCTGTCTGACGATGCTTACCAGAGCTTTTTGGCGGAGGCCGGATATGAGAGGACAAACCTGGACGGCCTGCTGGAACAGCTTGCTTACCGTCTGCGGACGCAGCCGGAGTTCCCCCATGAGATCGGCGTATTCCTGGGCTACCCGCTCCGGGATGTGATCGGCTTTATTGAAAACCATGGCCGGAACTTTACCTGCTGCGGCTTCTGGAAATCCTACGGCGATCCGGCGGAAATGCAGGTGTGCTTCGCCTGCTACCGCAGGTGCATCCAGACCTATGTAGCCATGTTTGAACAGGGAATCCCCATTGAGCGGCTGGCAGTCCCGGCATAAGAGGTGGTGATTGAAATGGAATTACGAGCATCCGGGGAGGACTATCTGGAAGCGGTCCTGATTTTAGGCCAGCGCATGGGACAGGTGCGGGCCATTGATGTGTCCCAATACCTGGGCTACGCCAAGACCAGCGTCAGCCATGGACTGCGGCTTTTGCGCCAGGGCGGGTTCCTCACCAGGGATGCGGACGGCTATCTGTACTTGACCGAGGTGGGCCGGGAAACGGCGGAGAAGATCTACGCGAAGCACCGTTTCTTTACGCAGTGGCTGATTGAAGCGGGTGTTGCTCCTGATACTGCGGAGAAAGACGCCTGCCGCATGGAACACGCTATCAGTGAGGAAAGTTTTCGTAAGCTGATGCAGGCGCTGGAGCATCCGCAGGAAACCCCTTCACGTGGAATAGGCGGATAAAAAGTTTGAAATAGCATACGGTTCGCCTTGACTCCCCGTGTTTTTGACAGATATAATTCACTTGATCCAAGCAAACAGTCATTCCTCATATATCAACAGCGCCAGCAAAAATGGCGGTTTCCGTCAGGTGGAGGTGATTCCGATGAAGCAGCACCGCTTTTGGGCCTGGGGCGCCGCCTTTTGCATGGTCATGGTGATGCTCACAGGGTACAAGCGCAAGTAAGAAAAAAATCAGGAGGAACTTCTATGGATTGTGATAAGTGCGTCAAAAACCTGGCTGTCTTTGCGGGCGGGGTCCTGTTTGGTTCTGCCGGACTGAAGCTGCTGTCCAGCCGGGATGCAAAAAAAGCCTATACCCATGCCAAGCCGCCGCTCTGCGGATGAAGGAATCGGTCATGGAAACCGTGACCACTGTGCAGGAGAACGCTGCCGACATACTGGCCTCGGCCAAGGACCTCAACGCCCAGCGGGCGGAGCAGGAAACTACGGACGCCGAGGAAACCTGACCCATACACACAGGACAGGGGGCTGCGGCCCCCTGTCTTTTGCCCTTGGAGGTTGAAATGAAAGTAATCATCAAACACCGAAGCCGGGGCCGTATCCGGGTCCAGATGGCCCAGCCCCGAATGTCTTTGGAGCAGGCCGATTTGTTGGAGTGCTATCTCCAGAGACTTCCCCAAGTCATCCGCGCCTCCGTCCATGAGCGGACCCGGTGCGCCATTGTGGAGTATCAAGGTTCCCAGGCGGAGATTCTTCGGGCGTTCAACCAGTTTTCCTACCAGATGGACGGCCTGCATCCCCCCATCAGTAGCAGCCGTGCGCTGAATCGGACCTATGAGGAAAAGCTGGTGGGCATGGCAGCGGCGAAAGTGTCAACGCCGATATGAAATTGTAAGAAAACGCCGAAGAAATTTTGTAGTTTTTCGGCGGGGATGGGTAACAAAAT
>NZ_QWKG01000051.1 GCF_009911595.1 Colidextribacter sp. OB.20 | reverse complement strand
GCGCCGCCCCGGTCCCCTGGCCGGGGTTCTTCGCCCTGTCAAAGCCGGGGACGGCGGGCCCGGATATCCCAGGCGGGGCGGAGGGGCTGCCAGGTATGGGCCGGGGCTCGGAGAACGCCTCCCTTCAGGGGGCGGAGGGGCTGCGCTGGGCGGAGCAGGCCGACCGGGCCTTCCGCCGGGACAGCCGCCGGTATGACGGGGGCTTCTATCTGTACTAAAGGAGGAATGGCGGGATGATTTTATCTCCCATGCGCTATAAGGGCTATACCTGGCCCCACAACCCCCGGGTGTACTCCATCGACTACCAGCGGGTCATGGCGGTGCACAAGGAGCCCTTCGGCCGGTATCAGCTCCAGGACCTGGGGCTGACCCGGCGGGTGATGAAGGGGGAGGGGGAGTTTGTGGGCGAGGGGGCCTACGACGAGTTCAAGAGGCTGGCCTGCGTCTTTTACGAGACGGGGCCGGGGGTGCTGGTCCACCCCCTCTGGCAGGTGACCAACACCTACTTTGTGGCCCTGCGGCTGGAGCAGGCTCCCCGGCCCGACTATGTGCGCTACTCCTTCGAGTTCTGGGAGGAGAACAGCCTGTATAGCGGGCTGGCCACCCGGGTGACGGAGCGGGCACAGAGCACCGGGACGGGGACGGAAAGCACCGAAGCTGCGGCCCGGGCCCCCGGTCAGGACGCCGCCTGGCACCGGGTGGTGAAGGGGGACACCCTTTGGGCGCTGTCCGGGCGGTACGGGGTGAAGCTGGCTGACCTTATGGCCCTCAACCCCCAGATCAAGAACCCCAACCTGATCTATGTGGGACAGGAGGTGCGGGTGCGGTGACAGCCTGTGTGACCGACGCCGGAGGGGGGCGCTGGACCCTGCCCCCGGCCACCGCCTGGCGGCTGGAGTACACCGCCGGGGTGCCCTGCGACAGCTTCTGGCTGCGCTGCCCCTGGGAGGGGGACAGCCCCACCCGGCCGGGGGACTGGGTGGGCTTTCAGGCCGAGCAGGACGGGGAGCGGGTGTTTACCGGCCTGGTGGACGAGTGCGAGGTGACCGCCGACGGGAGGGGCCGGGTGCTGGAGCTGTCCGGCCGGGGGATGGCGGCCCGGCTGCTGGACAATGAGGCCCTGGGCCAGGACTACCTGTGCGCCACTCAGGCGGATATCCTCCGGGACCATGTGACCCCCTACGGGATTGAGACCGCGCCGGGAGCTGCCCTCGGGCCGGTGTCCCGGTTCTCGGTGGCTGCCGGGAGCAGCGAGTGGTCGGTGGTCTATGACTTCGCCCGGTATTACGGCGGCGTGGCCCCCCGGTTTGACCGGCAGGGGAGGCTGGTGCTCACCGGCTGGAAGGACAGCCGGGAGCGGGTGGTGGACGACGCCACCCACCTGATCTCGCTGCTCCGCCGGGACAAGCGCTATGGGGTGCTGTCTCAGACCCTGGTCAGGGACCGCTGGAGCGGCAGGGTGGAGACGGCGGAAAACGCCGCCTTCCAGGCCGCCGGAGGCCGGGCCCGGCGGGTGATTACCATGCCAACCCGGAGCAGCTATAAGGCCATGCGGTACTCCGGCCAGTTCCAGCTGGACAAGTCGGCCTCTGAGCTGGCCCGGGTGGAGGTGACAGTGGGGGAGGCCTTCTGCGCCTGGCCCGGGGACCTGGTGACCGTCCGGCGCTCCGGCTGGGACTGGAACGGCCGCTACCGGGCGGCCCAGGTGACCGTGGGGATGGACGAGAGCGGCTGCTGGAGCCGCCTGGAGCTGGCAGAGCCTGAGTTTACGGTGTAAAAATTTTAAATTGAGGTGAGTGTTATGTGGACATCGGAGCGCAGCCGGAGCCTGCCGGCCAAGGAGGGGGCGGCGGAGCTGGGCACCGTCACCCTGGGGGGCGACCCTGCGGGGGTCAGTATGGGGGGAGAGCGGCGGTGGCTTACCGTCTACAGCCCTGGCGGCTACAGCTGGCGGCCCACGGCGGGGGACAAGGTGCTGGTCCTCAAGGCCGGCCCGGAGGGGGAGTCCCCCTGTATTCTGGGCACGGTTCAGGACGGCGGTGATCTGAAGCCGGGGGAGGTGCGGCTGAAGGGCGGGGAGAGCGCCGTCTTTCTGGGCCAGAGCCGGCTGGAGCTGAGCGGAGATCTGTATCTCAACGGCCGCACGCTCTACAGCGTGGTGCGGGATATTGTGGTCTCCCTGCTGTCGTAAGGGGGGACAGGTATGGAGTGGAAGCTGATTGAGGGGGACTATGTCCCAGACGGCACAGGGGGCCTCACCGCCCTGAGCGGCGGCGAGGAGGTGCTGGCCCGGGTGCTGTACCGGCTGACGGCCCGGCGGGGGGCGCTGCCCTTTCTGCCCAGGCTGGGCAGCCGGCTGTACCGGCTGGGCCGGGAGCGGCCCTCTGAGCGCCCGGCCCTGGCCGCCCAGTATGTGGCCGAGGCCCTGGAGGAGGAGCCCGAGCTGTCGGTGCAGTCGGTGGAGCTGGTGCAGACAGGGGAGAACGGCCTGCTCACCGTCCGCCTGGACTGGCGGGGCGAGGAGCTCACCGCCCGGGTGGCGGTGTGAAGGAGGAAAGCTATGAAAACAGTGGAAGAGATCTATCGGGAGATGCTCGCCTGCTTCGGGGACCGGACTGGGCTGGAGCCCCGGGAGGGGTGCGACCTGTCTGCCCGGCTGTATGCCCTGGCGGCCCAGGTCTGTGCGCTGTATATCCAGGCGGACTGGGTGGTCCGGCAGGCTTTTCCCCAGACGGCGGAGGGGGAGTATCTGGACCGCCACGCCCAGCTGCGGGGGCTGGAGCGCAAGCGGCCGGTGGCCGCCGAGGGGACGGTGCGCTTTACCGCCGGGGAGGCGTCGCCCGCCCCCCGGGAGATTCCCAAGGGGACGGTGTGCATGACGGCAGGGCTGATCCGCTTTGAGACCACCCGCGCCGCCCTGCTTGAGGCGGAGGCGCTGACGGTGGACGTGCCGGTCCGGGCCCTGGAGCCGGGGGCGGCGGGCAATATCTCCGCCGGAGCCATCACATCTATGGCGGTGGCCCCTATAGGCGTCTCTCAGTGTACCAATCCCCAGCCCTTCGCCGGCGGGGCGGACGGCGAGGAGGACGAGACGCTGCGGGAGCGGGTGCTGGATACCTTCAGGCGCCTGCCCAACGGGGCCAACGCCGCCTTCTACCAGCAGGGGGCGCTGTCCTTCGACCAGGTGGCCGCCGCGGTGGTCATCCCCCGGCCCCGGGGGGTGGGGTCGGTGGACGTGGTGCCCGCCACCCTGGAGGGCATCCCCGGCGAGGAGCTGCTCCAACAGCTCCAGGACTACTTCGACGCCCGGCGGGAGATCGCCGTGGACCTGGTGGTCCGGGCGCCTGAGACCAGGCCGGTGGATGTGTCCATCCTGGTGGAGCCCGAGGAGGGCCGGGACAGCGCCCAGGTGCTGGAGCGGGTGCGGCAGGCCGTCCGGGGGTGGTTTACCGGAAAGCTGTTGGGGCAGAGCGTGCTGCTGGCCCGGCTGGGCAGCCTGATCTATGGCTGTGAGGGGGTGGCCAACTACGTCATCACCGCGCCGGCGGCGGATGTGCAGGGAGACAGGGAGGTGCTGCCCCTGCTGGGGACGCTGACAGTGGAGGAGCGGGCATGAGTCACGGACAGTACTTGCGGGACCTGCTGCGGCCCCTGGGGGTGTACAATTTAAACGCCCCCTTCAACGGCGGCGAGCTGGACGCCCAGGGCCGGGCCCTGGACGGGGTGATGGCCCGGCTGGAGGAGATTCAGCGGGAGGGCTCCCTGTCCACGGCGGAGGACTGGGGGCTGGAGCGGATTGCCGGGCTGCTTGTCCGCCGCCCGGTGGCCGCCCAGCCCCGGAAGCTGGCCGCCGCCCTGGCGGCCCTGATGCGCATCAGCGGGGACAGCTTCACCCTGGCGGCCATCAACGACACCGTTGCCGGCTGCGGCGTCCCCGCCGTGGTCAGGGAGCGGGGCAAGGGGCAGGTGTCCGTCTCCTTCCCCGGGGTGGCCGGGGAGCCGGGAGGCTTTCAGGAGCTGAAAAAGATTATCGAGGACATCCTCCCCGCCCATCTGGGCATCGAGTATGACTTCTGGTTCCTCACCTGGCAGGAGCTGGAGGACAATTTCCCCAGCTGGCAGTCCATCGAGGATATGGAGCTGACCTGGGCCAAGCTGGAGACCTTTGTGGAATATCTGTAAAAAACGGCCTCGCCGCACTGCGGCGAGGCCGTTTTTTATCCCTGATTCTGCGCCTCCACCAGGCGCACGCCGCAGTACTGCTCCCGCAGCCTGGGCTTTTCGATCTTGCCGGTGGGGTTGCGGGGGATGGGGGCAAAGATGATCTTCCGGGGCCGCTTGTACCGGGGCAGATCCATGCAGAACTGGTTAATCTCGCTCTCGGTGCAGGTCATGCCCTCCTTCACCTGGATGATGGCGGCGGCGATCTCGCCCAGCCGCTTGTCGGGCAGGCCGATGACGGCCACGTCATGTACCTTGGGGTAGGCGGACAGGAAGTCCTCGATCTGCACCGGGTACAGGTTCTCGCCGCCGGAGATGATCACGTCCTTCTTCCGGTCCACCAGGAAGACAAAGCCGTCCCCGTCCTGACGGGCCATGTCGCCGGTGTGAAGCCAGCCGTTTTCCAGCACCTCGCCTGTGGCCTCCGGATTGTGGTAGTAGCAAACCATCACCCCGGGGCCTTTCACGCACAGCTCGCCCACGTCTCCCTGCTGAACGGGCTGGTTCTGCTCGTCCACAATTTTAATCTTCCAGCCGTAGCCCGGGATGCCGATGGCCCCAACCTTGTGGACATTCTCCAGCCCCAGGTGGACGCAGCCCGGACCGGTGCACTCAGACAGGCCGTAGTTGGTGTCATATTTGTGGTGGGGGAAGTAGGTCAGCCAGTGCTTGATCAGGGAGGGGGGCACCGGCTGGGCGCCGATGTGCATCAGCCGCCACTGGGACAGCTGGTAGTCCTCAATTTTAAGCTCGCCTCTGTCCAGCGCGGCCAAAATATCCTGGGCCCAGGGCACCAGCAGCCAGACGATGGTGGCCTGCTCCTGACTGGCCGCCTGGAAGATGGCGGAGGGGGAGTTGCCCTTGAGCAGGACGGCCTTGCTCCCGGTGAACAGCGAGCCGAACCAGTGCATTTTGGCCCCGGTGTGGTACAGGGGCGGGATGCACAGAAACACGTCCTCGTGGGTGGTCTCGTGGTGGATGGCCTCCATCCGGGCGGACTGCATCAGGGCGGTGTGCTTGAGCAGGATGGCCTTGGGGAAGCCGGTGGTGCCCGAGGAGTAGTAGATGGCGGCCTCGTCCTCGTCGTCCACCAGGATTTTGGGGGCCCGGCTGGAGCAGTTGGCGGTGGCACGGAGGTAGTCCTCGGCGAAGGCCGGGCACTGCTCCCCCGCGAAGAACAGCAGCATCTGGCGGTTGATTTTGGGCACGATGGGCTCCATCCGGCCGGTGAACTCCGGGCCGAAGAAGAGCACGTCGGTGTCGGCCAGCTTCAGGCAGTACTCAATCTCGTCAGAGGTGTAGCGGAAGTTCAGGGGGACGGCAATGGCCCCCGTTTTCAGGATGCCGAAGTAGATGGGCAGCCACTCCAGGCAGTTCATCATCAGAATGGCTACCTTCTGCCCCCTTTTGAGCCCCCGGCCCAGGAGCATATTGGCCACACGGTTGGCCTTCTCGTCGAAGATGGACCATGTAATCTCCCGGCGGTAGGGGGCGTCGCCGGTGGGCTGGATCAGCTCATACTCCTTCCAGGTCACCCGCTGCTCCTCCCGGACCTCCGGGTTGATCTCCACCAGGGCGGTCTCGTCGCCGTATAGCTTGCTGTTGCGCTCCAGCAAATCGGTGATAGGCATGGCGCTCGTTCCTTTCCAAACGGATATGCTCCGTGTTACTTCATTGATTTTAACCACTAAAGCAGTGTAGCCTATCTTTTGAAGCTTGTCAAGAAAATTCCCGAAAGTCCAAAAATTTTCGGAGGACGGCTCTTTACTTTTACACTTTCCTGTGCTACACTTTGCACAGATAAATTTTCGCCGAATACGACTCTGGGGTAAAAGGAGAAAAGGAGTATTACCATGGCAAAAGCGGAAAAGCGGGAGCGGAGCATGGCGCTGTACGAGACTATTTTGAAGCTGAAAGACCTGGATGAGTGCTGCCGGTTCTTCGATGACCTGTGCACTCCTACCGAGCTGAGGAGTCTGGAGCAGCGGTTCGACGTGGCGGTATACTTGCAGCAGGGGCTGGTCTATCTGGACATTCTGGACAAGACCGGGGCCTCCAGCGCCACCATCAGCCGGGTCCGGCGGTCCATGCTGGACAACGGGGCCGGGGGCGTGATGCAGCAGGTCATCGCCCGGGAGGGACTGCACGAGAAGCAGGAGCCGTAGGGGCGGCCTGTGGTCACCCACAGAAGCGTTGACCTGGCGTGTAGGGCGGGACGACCCGGCCCGCCGAATGAGTCAGTGTTCCAATCAGATGGCGCGCCGAGGTCGTCGCGCCCTACAAAACCATATTAAGGAAAGCAGGAAAAGAACATGAAACAACTGATGTTGGGCAACGCCGCCGTTGCCCGGGGCCTCTATGAGGCGGGGTGCTGTGTGATCTCCAGCTACCCCGGCACCCCCAGCACCGAGATCACCGAGGAGGCCGTGAAGTACCCCGAAATCTACTGCGAGTGGGCCCCCAATGAGAAGGTGGCTATGGAGAGCGCCTTCGGGGCCAGCCTGGCGGGGAAGCGGTCCTTCTGCGCCATGAAGCACGTGGGCCTGAACGTGGCCGCCGACCCCCTGTACACCATGGCCTATACCGGAGTGAACGCCGGGATGGTCATCGGCGTGGCCGACGACCCGGGGATGCACTCCTCCCAGAACGAGCAGGACTCCCGGCACTACGCCCGGGCGGCCAAGGTCCCTATGCTGGAGCCCTCCGACTCCGCTGAGGCCCTGGAGTTTGCCAGGCTGGCCTATGAGCTGTCCGAGCGGTTCGACACTCCGGTGCTGCTGAAGATGTGCACCCGCATTGCCCACTCCCAGTCGGTGGTGGAGACCTCCCCCCGGACGGAGGCCGAGACAAAGCCCTATGAGAAAAACATTCAAAAATATGTGATGATGCCCGGCAACGCTATCCGCCGCCACCCCTTTGTGGAGGAGCGTACCCGGAAGCTCCAGCAGTGGGCGGAGACCGCCCCCATCAACCGGGTGGAGCCGGGCAGGAACCACGAAATCGGCATCATCACCTCCTCCACCTCCTACCAGTACGTGAAGGAGGTCTTTGGGGACACCGTCTCTGTCCTCAAGCTGGGTATGACCAACCCCCTGCCGGTGAAGCTGATTGGGGATTTTGCCCGTAAAGTAGAAAAGCTTGTGGTCGTCGAGGAGCTGGACCCCATCATTGAGAACCACTGTAAAGCCTTAGGCCTTGCCGTTTCCGGCAAGGATGTGCTCCCCATTGAGGGGGAGTTCTCTCAGAACCTCATTGCCGCCAAGCTGGGCGGGACGATACATACCGGCCGGGCCATCGAGGACACCATCCCCCCCCGGCCCCCTGTCATGTGCGCCGGTTGCCCCCACCGGGGACTGTTCTACACCCTGAGCAAGAACAAGTGTACCGTCCTGGGGGACATCGGCTGCTACACCCTGGGGGCGGTGGCCCCCCTGGCCGCCATGGATATGACTCTGTGCATGGGGGCTTCCATCTCCGCCGTCCACGGCTTCAACAAGGCCCGGGGGGCGGAGTCCGAGGGCAAAACGGTGGCCGTCATCGGCGACTCCACCTTTATGCACTCGGGCATGACCGGCCTGGCCAACATCGCCTATAACCAGTCCAACTCCACCGTCATCATTCTGGACAACTCCATCACTGGCATGACCGGCCACCAGCAGAACCCCACCACCGGCTATAACATCAAGGGCGACCCCGCCGGCAGGATCGACCTGGAGGCCCTGTGCAGAGCCATGGGCTTCAACCGGGTGCGGGTGGTGGACCCCTACGACCTGAAGGCCTGCGACGCCGCCGTCAAGGAGGAGCTGGCCGCCAGCGAGCCCTCCGTCATCATCAGCCGCCGGCCCTGCGCCCTGCTCAAATACGTCAAGCACAACCCGCCCCTGACGGTGGATACCGCCAAATGTGTGGGCTGCAAGAGCTGCATGAAGATCGGCTGCCCCGCCATCTCTATCCGGGAGGGCAAGGCCCATGTGGACGCCACCCTCTGTGTGGGCTGCGGCGTGTGTGAGCAGCTGTGCGGCGTGAAGGCGTTCGGATGATCGTTCATGCAGACGTAGGGGGCGGCCTCTGTGCCGCCCCGCCGGAGAACGGTGTGAAAATTGGAAAGCAGGGCGGCGCGGAGGCCGCCCCCTACACCCAAAAACAAGGAGTTGTTTCAACATATGGAAACCAAAAATATTATGATTGTCGGCGTAGGGGGACAGGGCTCCCTCCTGGCCTCCAAGCTGCTGGGCCATCTGCTGATGGAGCAGGGCTACGACGTGAAGGTGTCCGAGGTCCACGGCATGTCTCAGCGGGGGGGCAGCGTGGTCACCTACGTGCGCTATGGGGATAAGGTAAGCTCCCCCGTCATCGACAAGGGAGAGGCGGACTACATCGTCTCCTTCGAGCTTCTGGAGGCCGCCCGGTGGCTGAGCTATTTAAAACCCGACGGTCAGATCGTCACCTCCACCCAACAGATCGACCCCATGCCCGTCATCACCGGCGCGGCCAGCTACCCGGAGAACCTGGTGGAGAAGATGCGCTCCACCGGAGCCAAGGTGGACGTCCTGGACTGCCTGGCGCTGGCCGAGGAGGCCGGGTCGGCCAAGGCGGTGAACATCGTCCTTATGGGCCGGCTGTCCCACTACTTCGACCTGCCCGACGAGGCCTGGCAGAAGTCTCTGGAGGCCATGGTGCCCCCCAAGTTCCTGGAGCTGAACAAGAAGGCTTTTGAGCTGGGGAAAAACGCGTAAACGGAGGTGTAGAACCGTGCGGATATTCAAATTTTTCAAGGAATTGGGCTGGCTACTTTACGGCCTTGCCGCCGCCGTCCGGGCGAAAATAAACCAGAGAAAGCTGCCGCCTTATTTCGCGAAAAGTCTTCCGGAACGGTATGTCAAGTCCCCGATTTACGACGTTTATTTCGATTGGTACCGAGGGCTGTGTTATGCGACCATCACCCTGGATTTGCGGCTGGATGGCTTTGACCCTACAGGGATCGACCTCAACCGCAAGGAGACCACCGGCCGTTTACAGCAGGAGGCGCTCCGGATTGCAGAGGAATATCTCAGTGACTCGCCCGTTCCGGTCAATCTCTCTTTTGCGCTGATGTTTCGAGATGGCTCCCCCAAATATATAATCTCGGTGGGAATATTTCCCCGAAAGAGTGAGCGGGAAGGAAGCTGAGGATGTTTGCCTGTAAAGTGATGATAAAAGCGCCCCTTGAACAGGTGAAAGCCCGGTTTGAGGGATACGAGGACATGGAGTTTTCCCAAAAGGGGGATTGGGTGCTGGCCGAGGACTTTTCCGGCACACAGCTGTTTGGCTGGGAGGTGTCCGCGTGGCTGGAACTGGCCGGAGAGGACGAGCTGATTTACGCCTACTACGACGAGGACATGAACGCGGAATTTATCTTCATCCAGAACGGCCTGTGTATGCGGGCCTATCAGGAGTATGACGGCGAGGTAGATACCGACGAGGGCGAGGACCCGGACATCCCAATTTCCGGCTGGACGGACGTAGCCGACTATATGGACGATCATATGGTGTAGGATTGAGCTTTCGTCCCGCCCGCAGGCGGCAAAGGCCCCCTTCGCAAAGGGGGCTGTCAGCGAAGCTGACTGGGGGTTTTCTCCAACAGAGACAGGTGCGTTACGACAGGGGGGAAACCCTCCGTCACGGCTTCGCCGTGCCACCTCCCTTCACGAAGGGAGGCTTTTGGAGGAACCCTTTAACGATTTGAAATATAGAAAGGAAGCATGAACAATGGGACTCTTTTCAAGCCTCTTTGGCGGCGGCGCCAAGAAAGCAGAAGAGGTCAACGACGCCAACGCCCAGGCGCTGAAGCAGTTTTTCAGGGAGAAGCTGCCCGCCAATTACGTCAACTCCCCCAAGTACGCCATCTCCATCACCCGGGGAGACAAGGGCTACGAGGCCCGGATCAACCTGGATATGGGCTCCGACGGCTCGGACTACTCCGGCTTCGGCAAGGACGACTTCGCCGGGCTGGCGGACATGGAGTCCGGCTATGTCTTTGACGAGTTTGTCAAGGACCCGCCGGTAACGGTGATCGTCACCTTCGACATGGACTTCGGGCCCAGGAACAGGATCACGGTGAACAAGGGCAGGGCCCTGGCAAAATAAGAAGAAAAACGAAGTTTTTCGCCGGGTTTTCTTTTGGTTCTTTTCTTTTCCAAAAGAAAAGAACATACACATACATTCGAGAGGAATGATCCCAATGGAAAGATATTACCAGCCCGAAATTGAAACCGCGTCCCGGGAGCAGATCAAGGCCTGGCAGGATGAGCGGCTTGTGAAGCAGGTGCGCAACGTCTGGGAAAACGTGCCCTACTACAGGAAGAAGATGGAGGAGAAGGGCCTCACCCCTGACGACATCCAATCCAGCGACGACCTGCACAAGCTGCCCTTTATCACCAAGGCCGACCTGCGGGAGGCCTACCCCTACGGGCTGGTAGCCAAGCCTCTGAAGGAGTGCGTGCGCATCCAGTCCACCTCGGGCACCACCGGCAAGCGGGTGGTGGCCTTCTACACCCAGCACGACATCGACCTGTGGGAGGACTGCTGCGCCCGGGCCATCATGGCCGCCGGCGGCACCGACGAGGACGTGTGCCAGGTGTCCTACGGCTACGGCCTGTTCACCGGCGGCCCCGGCCTCAACGGCGGCTCCCACAAGGTGGGCTGCCTCACCATCCCCACCTCCTCAGGCAACACCGAGCGGCAGATCATGTTTATTCAGGACCTGTCCGCCACCATCCTGTGCTGCACCCCCTCCTACGCCGCCTACATCGGCGAGACCATGAAGGAGATGGGCCTCACCCCCGACCAGATTCCTCTCAAGGCGGGCATCTTCGGGGCGGAGGCCTGGAGTGAGGAGATGCGCCAGGACATCCAAAATACGCTGGGTATTAAAGCCTACGATATCTACGGCCTGACTGAGCTGTCCGGCCCCGGCGTGTCCTTCGAGTGCTCCGCCCAGACCGGGATGCACATCAACGAGGACCATTTCATCGCCGAGATCATCGACCCCGAGACCGGCGAGGTCCTCCCCGAGGGGGCCCAGGGCGAGCTGGTGTTCACCTCCATCACCAAGGAAGCCTTCCCCCTGTTGCGCTACCGCACCCGTGACATCTGCACCCTCACCCGGGAGAAGTGCTCCTGCGGCCGCACCCACGTGAAAATGAGCAAGCCCAAGGGCCGCACCGACGACATGCTCATCATCCGGGGCGTGAACGTATTCCCGTCTCAGATCGAGACCGTCCTCCTGAACCACGGCTACGCCGCCAACTACCAGATCATCGTGGACCGGGTGAAGTCAACCGATACCCTGGACGTCCGGGTGGAGATGACCCCCGAGATGTTTACCGACAACATGGGCGAGATCAACAAGCGCCAGAGGGAGCTGGTGGACGGCCTGCGCTCCATGCTGGGCATCACCGCCAAGGTCACCCTGGTGGCCCCCAAATCCATTGTCCGCAGCGAGGGCAAGGCGGTGCGCGTTATCGACAAGCGGAAGATCTGACAGGAAACCATGTAGGGGCCGACGACCCCGGCGGCCCGCTCTCTCAAGTTACATCTCTGCTCTAGACGGCGCGCCGAGGTCGTCGCGCCCTACCGGAGATACCATAGATATTGTTAGGAGGAAACCACTGTGAGCATCAAGCAGATTTCCGTCTTTATTGAGAACAAGCCCGGTGTGCTCTACGCCATGACCGGCGTTCTGGCCCAGGGGGGCGTGGACATGCGGGCCTTCACCCTGGCCGAGACCAGCGACTTCGGCATCGCCCGGATCATCGTGGACGACGTGTACAAGGCCTCCACCACCCTGAAGGACGCGGGCTATGTCCACTCCATCAGCGACGTGCTGGGCGTGGCCGTCCCCGACGAGCCCGGCGGGCTGAGCCGGGTCCTCCAGGCCCTCACCGACGCCCAGGTGAATGTGGAGTATATGTACGTTTTCCAGGGACACAAAAACACCGGCAGCGCCTACACCATCTTCAAGGTGGCCGACAACGCCGCCGCCTCCGCCACCCTGGCCCAGCGGGGCATCAAGGTGATCGACCAGGGAGAGATTGAAAAGCTGTAAAAGCATAGAAAACCTCCCTCCTAAAGAGGCGTTGAGATAGGAATATCTTTGTAGGGGCGCATAGTATGCGCCCGCGGGCGGCTGATAGCCGCCCCTACAGAGCTTCCTAAAGCACGCTTCGGAAGGAGGGAGGTTTTTTATGCTTCTGCTACCTGAAAGGTCACCGCCGCGGTAAACAGGTCCGCCTCGGTGGAGATTGTCAGTACGCCGCCGCAGGCCTTGGTGAAGGACTCGGCAATGGACAGCCCCAGGCCGGAGCCGCCGTCGGTGCGGCTCTCATCTCCCCGGACGAAG
This sequence comes from Colidextribacter sp. OB.20, assembly GCF_009911595.1. Taxonomy (GTDB): domain Bacteria; phylum Bacillota; class Clostridia; order Oscillospirales; family Oscillospiraceae; genus Lawsonibacter. The sequence continues at coordinate 17,971 of NZ_QWKG01000051.1, read as the reverse complement.
CGGGCGGTGTAGTCGGCGCCGGGCTTGAGCTCGGCGGCGGAGGTGTTGCGCAGGGTGGCGGTGGCCTGTCCGTCCTCCACCGCCAGGCTCAGATAGACCCTTGAGTTGGGCAGGGAGTACTTCAGCGCGTTGCCCATGAGGTTCTGGAACACCCGGTACAGCCGGTCGCTGTCTGCGGTGATGGGTACCTCGTGTTCCGGGATGGAGGTTCTCAGGATGAGGCCGCTGTTGTCGATCGCCTGTCCCATGTCGGCCAAAGTCTGGCGCAATAACCGGGCGTAATCAAGCCCCTCCAATTTAACGGGCAGTTGTCCCGAGGCCGCCTTGCTCACCTCAAACACGTCCTGGACCATAGCCTTGAGACGCTGGGCCTTCTCCCCCATAATCTGGACGTACTCGCTGGCCGGGGGCTCCAGGGGCTCCTGGGCAAGCAGCTCGGTGTAGCTGATGATGGAGGTCAGGGGGGTTTTCAGGTCGTGGGACACGTTGGTCACCAGCTCCACCTTCATCCGCTCACTGCGGGTGCGCTCCTCCACCGCCTGGTGAAGGCCCTGGCCGATGTGGTTCAGGTCGTCGGCCAGCCCGGACAGGTCGCTGTCCTTCTGTAAGGCCAGTTCCCTTTTCAGCCGGCCCGCCCGAATGGCCGCGGCCTGGTCCGCCACCGCGCCGAAGTCGGTCCACAGCCGCTGCAGCCGCCAGATCAGGACCGCGCAGACCAGGAGCAGCAGGGCGGCGGGGGTGACAATGGTCCAGACGGCCTCCAGAGGCACGCCGCCCCGGTAGCTGGAGGCGTAAACCAGCAGATTCAGGTTGACCGCCCCCATGAGGAGGGCTGTCAGCGCGGTGACGCCGCACACCCGGCTCAGCCGCCTCTGGAGGGGCAGGTCCAGCCCCCAGGCGGCCAGCATAGCGATTACCCCCCGTCTCCAGGGCCGCTTATTATACCGCCAGTCATTGAAAATCAGCAGATACAGCCCCCAGAAGGCGGCCAGCAGGCCTGGGATATGGTCAGCCAGCTCCCGGAGGTATTCCCGGAACAGCCAGCCGCCGTTCTCGCTGAGGATGGTCACCGCCGTGCCGATGCTGGCGGTCTGCTCCACGAGGGGAATATTGTAGCCGTCATAAAAACCATTCTCCGTCAGCCACTCCTCATAGCTGATCCCATTCTGCTCCAGCTCCGCCATGATGTCGCCGTTGAGATAGACGTCTCCAGGGATGGCCTCAGCCACCGGCGTATCGCCGTAGGCATAGATCAGTTCCTGCCAGATATCCCCCAGGTACTCCGGGCGGGGGAGGCAGAAGAACACCAGCAGCAGAGCGGCTAATACCTTGATCTCAAACCAGACTTTTCCCGTCCCCCGGGCCAGGGCCATGTCCGCCCGCTTCTTGTCCTGACCCAGCAGGATATACACCAAGAATACCCCAGCGCCCACACCCGTTCGGACAGCCTCCTGAATGATCCTCTCCCGCCACTGGTCCAGACCCTGTTTGATGTAGTACAGCGTATTGTACTGGTCGGAGCCGGTGCTGCCATAATTGCCCTTGATAAAAATTTGCGGGCTGCTGATGACCGCCATGGTCACCTTCACCTTGGACCCGGCCTCGTCCACCGTGAAGTTTTTGTAGCCGGGGACATACCACTGATAGCTGTCCTCCCGCTCGTCAAAGCGGTAGTAGCCGCTGCCGTAGATGTTCAGCTCCTCCCCGTCCAGCCATGCCTGGACCTTCTCCCCATCAAATTGCAGGAGGAAGCCGTAACCCTCTGAAATCAGGGCGGAGGGGTCCATGTTTGAGCTCAGGCTGTCCGAGTTACTGTAAAGGGCTTCTCCTTGCTTCTCCACACGGTAGAGGACATTTTTGTCCTCCTTCATGGCGTTGTGGACCGACCGGACCTTGGTGTCATGCAGACCCCAGTCGCCCCCGTCATAGCCGTTGATGTCGCCATAGATATAGCCCCCGGCCCCCATCATGATGAGCCGCTCCAGCCGGTTGGAGACGAAGTTTTTAAACTCCCGGGTCCTGCGCCAGTCGCTTTTGAAGCTGTCATAGACCCAGGCTCGGCTGTTGGAGGAGGTCAGCACCGTGCCGAAGAACAGCGCCCCCTCCAGCAGCATCGAGACGCCCAGCAGGAAGGCCACAAAGCCTAAAATCGCCTTACTTTTTTTCCATTTTGTATCCAATGCCCCACACCACCTTTAAATAGTCTGGCTCACGAGGATTGAGCTCAATTTTCTCCCGGATGCGCCGGATATGGACCATCACCGTGCCCTCCGAGGACCAGGCCTCCTCTCCCCACACCCGGCGGTATATCTCCTCGGCGGGGAACACCCGGCCCAGATTGCGCATGAGCAGATCGACAATGCCCGTCTCGATATTGGTGAGCTTGACAGGCTCGCCGTCGGCGGTGAGCTCCCGGGCGGCGGGGTCGTAGGCCAGCCGGCCGTTGAGAATGACCCCGGCGGGGGCGGCGTTCACGTCCCCCAGCCGGGTGTATCGCCGCAGCTGGCTGCGTACCCGGGCCACCAGCTCCTGCATGCTGAAGGGCTTGGTCACATAGTCGTCCGCCCCCATGCTCAGGCCCAGCACCTTGTCGCTCTCCTCGCTCTTGGCCGACAGCACAATCACCGGCAGGTTCCGCCGCTCCCGGATGCGCAGCACGGCGGACAGCCCGTCCAGCTTTGGCATCATCACGTCCATCAGAATCAGCCGCAGCTCCGGGTCCGTTGCCTTGTCCAGTGCCTCCATGCCGTCGTGGGCCCGGAGGACAGTGAACCCCTCCTTTTCCAGGGCTGTGGCGATGGCCCCCACAATCGCCCGGTCGTCGTCCACCACCAGAATGGTCTCCTGCTTGCTCATCGGGTTCGCTCCTTCCTCGTTCGCTGTGGTCAGGATATCAGAAACTTCTTACAAAACAAGAGGGGAATCCCTTACGGATTTCTTACATTTTACGCTTTGCGCATGGGATATGCAAGCAGAGGCGGCCAAAAGGACGGCCTCTGCAAATTTTTCTGTGGGCTCAGAGATGAGAAATCATACTGCCATTATTTAATTTGTATAAATTTTTATTGACATATTACAAAAAATATGTTAAAATAGAATAAATTTCTCCTGTTATACTTTCTTGGCTTGTGAAAGTTGGTGAATATGAAAAATTTTATTCGAATTGTGTTCTTTTGTATGTTAGTTTGTTTCATTTTACTTCCTGGGGAAGGCTATATGATAACATCGCGGTATGTTAAAGCGGTTGGCGGTTCTGGGATGGGACTGGCTGGGACGATTTACTACATTCGAAAAAAGGAGTATTACTATTTGCTGCTGTATGTTCCCCTTCTGCTCCTAGCTCCACTCGCATTCTTTTTCATTTAGCACAGCTGGGCGCTGTTTGAAAAATGGAAATATGCACAGTGGTGAGGAATTTTTTCGCCGGACAAACACAATTTTTCGCAGGAATACTGGATGTATTTCAAGAAAAATTGGGGCAGTATGGCGGAAAAAAGACCACCGCTTGGGCGTATTGACATTTTTCAAACAAGCCCTAATGCCGGCTCTGTATGCAAGGACCCTGCCTGTTTTGGGCAGGGTCTTTTTCAAATCAAAAAACAGAGCGTATTATTACTGGACAAATTTTGTTTTCTGTGCTACAATGCCTCCTGACGAGTTTCCACACCTCGTCCAAGCGTCGGAAAATGGAACTCCGGCGTTCGTTCGGCGGTCCGCCGCCGTTCTCTAAACAAAAAATGGAGGTTTTTTTATGCGCAGATTACCCATCCGAGAGCTGGCCTTGGCGGCTCTCATTGCGGCGGTGTACGCCGTACTCACCCTGGCCCTGCCCATACCCCAGTACAGCGGGGTGCAGCTGCGGGCCGCCGAGGCCATGACGGTGCTGCCCTTCCTGTTCCCTGCCGCCACGCCGGGGCTGTTTGTGGGCTGCTTCATCGCCAACCTGTTCTCTCCCTACCCCCTGGATATCCTGTGCGGCTCCGCCGCCACCCTCATTGCCTGCCTGCTGACCCAGCGGATGCCCAACCGCTGGCTGGCTCCTCTGCCTCCGGTTCTCTGCAACGCCGCCATCGTGGGGGCGGAGATTGCCTGGTTTGAGACGGGCTTCGGTCCGGGTTTTTGGACCGCCTACGCCTTCAACGCCTTTACTGTGGGTCTGGGCGAGTTCATCGCCTGTGTGGTGCTGGGGGAGCTGCTACTGTCCGCCCTGCCCCGGGTCCGCCCCCTGCGGCCCTATATGCAGGAGGGCCGCTGGGCATATATCTATCAGGGATAGACGAAACCGCCCCGTCCGGGGCGGTTTTTCTGTGCGGGGGCGGTCACAGGCAGCCCCTGCGGATTTACTTCTCTTCCTCCAGGAAGTAGGAGGCCTCCATGTCCGCCGTGGCCAGAGCGAAGGCCAGGGGGTACTTTTGCAGGGCCTGCCCCACCATCCGGTTGTCCTCCGGGCCGGAAAAGCCCATGTGCCAGCGGATGGCCATGGCCTCCTCCCGGGTGAGGCGGATAAAACCGTTGGTGATGTAGACGCTCTTCTCCCCGTGGCCGTAGGGCAGGGGATCGTCAAAGGTGAAGGAGGGGACCTTCTCCCACTTTCCGGTGGCGTCGTCCTTCACGTTGCGGAAGGTTTTTTTATAGCAGCCGATCTTGCACAGGTCGTGGCACAGGGCCACGATGGCGATGGACTCGCCGCTGTAGTCCAGGCCGTAGAGCTCCTGTACCCGCTCCCGCTGGAGGTAGTCCACCAGGCAGTGGTAGACGTTCAGGCTGTGCTCACACAGCCCGCCCTCATAGGCCCCGTGGTAGCGGGCGGAGGCGGGGGCGGTGAAGAAGTCGCTCTGGTTTTCCAGGTAGTTCAGCAGCTTGTCGGCCCCCTCCCGGGTGATGTTGGCCTTGAAAATCTCAATAAATTCTTCCTTGCAGGACATAGACGTTCTCCTTTCTGATGTAGGGGGCGGCCTCTGTGCCGCCCCATTTTTATCGTTGTGCTCTCGGGGCGGCGCAGAGACCGCCCCCTACCGGTTCTTCTCCGGCAGGTTCAGCAGCAGCACCGCCCCCAGAATGGCCGCCATGCCCAGCAGCTTCCAGGGGGTGACCGCCTCGTGAAAGAGGAGGATGCCCAGCCCGGCGGCCACGAAGGGCTCCACGGTGGCCAGGATGGCGGCCCGGCCCGGCTCGGCGTCCTTCAGGCCGGAAGTGTACAGGTGGTAGGGCAGGGCGCAGCACAGCACTCCCACCCCCAGCGCCCCCGCCCAGGCCCGCCCGTCGGCCAGGGCGGCCAGGTTGGTGTGGAGGCCCGACAGGGGCAGGGAGAAGAGGGCGCTGGTGAGGATGGTGTAGAAGGTGACGGTGGCAGGGGAGTACTTTTTCAGCACGAATTTGCCAAAAATGGAGTACAGGGCGTAGCCGAAGCCGGCCCCCAGGCCGAAGAGGATGGTTTGGAGGGAGATGGGGGCCTGACCCAGGGGGAACAGCCCGGTGACCAGCACGCAGCCGGCGAAGGTGACAATCAGGGCGGTGATTTTGACGGGGGTGATCTTCTCCCGGAAGAACAGGGCGGACATGAGGGTGACAAAGACAGGGGAGGTATACAGCAGTACCGCCGCCACCGACATGGAGCTGAGGGTGATGGCGTTGAAGTAGCACCAGTTGAAGAAGAGCAGGGAGCACACCCCGGTGCCGAAGAACCAGTACCAGTCCCGGGGGTCCGCCCGCAGGGCGGAGCGGTCGGTGAAAAAGAGAAACAGCCCATAGGAGAGACAGCCCGCCAGAGAGCGCAGGGCCACCCCCTGCATGGAGGTGAGGCCGGCGGCGGTGAGCAGCTTCAAAAACAGGCCGATGCAGCCCCAGAGACTGGCGGCGGCAATGATCTGAAGGCAGGCTTTTTTCATGGGTCTTGTCTCTCTTTCCAGGTTGGTGTATGATTGTGCAGAGATGGCCTGTGGCTGCCTGAACCGGCGTGTAGGGCGCGACGACCCCGGCGCGCCGTTTGCAGAAGATGGCCAAGAAAACGGGCCGCCGAGGTCGTCGGCCCCTACACATACGCAATGTACCGGCGGAAGGTGTTTGTCCGCCCCTACATGATATCGGGAAACAGGAGAAATAGCAAGATGGTCTACGGAAAAATTTTACCGGGAATTTTTCAGGCCCGGCCAAACCGCTTTATCGCCCACGTGGAGATAGAGGGACAGACAGAGGTCTGCCATGTGAAAAACACCGGCCGGTGCCGGGAGCTGCTCCTGCCCGGGGCGAAGGTCTGGCTGGAGGAGAGCGCCAACCCCGCGCGCAAGACCAGATATGACCTGATCGCTGTGGAGAAGGTCCGTCCATCCGGCACCTTGCTCATCAATATGGACTCCCAGGCCCCCAACAGGGTTTTTGGGGAGTGGGCGGCGGGGGGAGGGCTGGGCTTTGTCCCCGAGCTGCTGCGCCCGGAGACGGTCTATGGCGGCTCCCGCTTCGACTTTTATTGGGAAGCCTCCGCCCGCCGGGGCTTCTGGGAGGTGAAGGGGGTCACCCTGGAGGAGGACAACACGGCCCGCTTCCCCGACGCCCCCACCCTCCGGGGGGTGAAGCACCTGGAGGAGCTGGCCGGGGCCCGGGAGGCGGGATACGAGGCGGGGGTGTGCTTCGTCGTCCAGATGGCGGGGATGGACCATGTGGAGCCCAACGACACCACCCATCCGGAGTTCGGCGCCGCTCTGCGCCGGGCGGCGGAGCGGGGGGTGGAGGTGCTGGCTCTGGAGTGCGCGGTGGAGCCGGGGCGGCTGGCTGTCCGGCGGAAGCTCCCCGTGGTGCTGGAAAGAGGTAAAGTTTTTCCCGTCTCTGCCGATATCTGATATATAAGAATATAAGGAAGGGGGCAGAGGTCATGGAAATCCAGCGTATGTTGAGGGGGAAAAACACCGGCTTTTCCGCCGCCCGCCCGGCCCAGAGGGAGGAGCGCAGAGCGGCCGGTCCGGCCCGGCCCTCCACCGACCGGCTGGAGCTGTCCCGGCAGCTGGTGGAGAACATGGAGGAGCAGCGCGCCAGGGCTCAGGCCGCTTTGCTGTCCGGCGGAGAGCAAAAGGACCAGGACGGCGGCATTTTGGGCTTTATGGAGACCGAGGAGGACAAGCTGGACGCCCTGTCCGAGCAGCTGGACGTACAGCAGAAGTGTCTGAAAATCGCCATGAATATGATGCGGGGCAAGCGGGTCCCGCCGGAGGACGAGCGGTATCTGATGGAGCACGATCCGGAGGGCTACAAGCTGGCCGTCTCCATGCGCGGCATGGCCAAGGAGGACGACGAGGAGTGCGAGAGCGTTCTGGATGACGAGGACAAAAACGGCGGCAGCGCCTCAGAGACCGGGGAGAGCGCCCCGGAGGCCTCCGGTATCCCGGAGAGCGGAGGGGCTGACACTGACGGGTGAGGCGCACCGTCTGCGGGAGATGCTGTAGGGCTGTAGAGAGGTAAAGTTTTTCCCCTTTCTGCCGATAATCTATACAGCGGAAAGGGGGCTGCGGAATGCAGGACAAATTTGAGCCCAAGCCTCATTGGGACGAGCAGTCGGAGGGGGAGCAGGAGCTGGCCCGGGTGGGCGCGGCCCTGTATGCCCAGGCCCTCCAGAAGCGCAGGCAGCCCGCCGTCCCGGAGGCGGTGGAGCAGACGGACAGCGAGGAGCTGGAGACCCTGTCCCAGGAGCTGAAGCTGCGGCAGAAGTGCCAGGATATTGCCGCCTGGGCCATGGTGGACGATCTGATTGAAAACGAGCTGGACGACGAGGAAGAGTAGATAAACACGCCCGGCAGGCTGTGCCTGCCGGGCGTTCTCTATGTCTGGGCAAAGGCTGTGACCAGCCGGACGCAGGCCTCCGCGTCCCGGAGGTCGGCGGTCTCCGCCGGGGTGTGAATATACCGGCAGGGGATGGAGACGCCCCCGGTTTTCACCCCGTAGTGGGCATTCTGGATGGCTCCGGCGTCGGTGCCTCCGGAGCGCATGATATCCCGCTGGATGGGGATGCTCTGACTTTTGGCAATCTCCTCCAGCTTCGCTACCACCTCCGGGTGGCAGATGACGGAGGAGTCCATCACCTTTACCGCCGCACCCCCGCCCAGCCGGGCGGTGCCGTTTTTCTCCGAGCCGGGGGTGTCGTCCACGTCGGTGACGTCCACAGCGACACAGATATCCGGGTCCACCCACCAGGCGGCGGTGCGCGCCCCCCGCAGGCCCACCTCCTCCTGGACGGTAAAGACCAGAGAGAGATTATAAGCGGGCTCCTTAATCCGCTCCAGGGCGCACAGGAGGACCGCGCAGGCAAGGCGGTCGTCCAGATAGGGGGCGGTCACCCGGCTCCCCTGGACCCGGACCGGCCCGTCATAGACGCAGGTATCCCCCACCTGGACCAGCGTTTTGGCCTCGGCCTCGTCGGCCGCGCCGATGTCGATAAAGCACTCGTCCAGCTTCAGCTTGCTGAAATCGGCCTTCTCCTCGGGGACGAACACCCCACGCACGCCGTTCTTGAACCGGACGGCGCTGTAGGCCGCCTCCTTGGGGGAGATGCCACCCAGCCGGCCCACCCGGAGGAAACCCTCCTTTTCAATGTGGGTGACAATGAAGCCGATGGAGTCCATATGGGCGGCAAACATCACCTTGGGGCCCGCCCCCTTTTTGTGGACGATCAGGTTGCCCAGGGTGTCGGTGACAATCTCGTCGGCGAAGGGCCGGGCCAGCTCCTCAATTTTCCCCCGGATGCCGCCCTCGTCCCCAGAGGGGCCGTGGGTCCGGTTCAGGGCCTCTAAAATTTCGATCAGTTCCATAAGTTCCTCCTTCAAATCAGGTTACAGCACATGTAAATCCAGAAAAACGGGCCGCAGGCCCTCGCCCTCATAGAGAAACTCCATTTGCAGGGTCATATCGCTCAGCTCTCCCCCTCTGGCCAGTTCGTAGTCCACAGCAAAGCCGCTGCCGTTGTCGAAGTGGAAGAAGTTCAGCTGCTGATAGCAGGGATTTGTGGGGATGGTCACCCGCTCCTCGGTCCAGGGGTCGATGGGCGGAATTTCTTCCCAGCCCCACATCCGATATACCTCCGCTACAAACTCCTCCATCGGCTCCTGAATGTGCTCCTCCAGCTCCACAAGCTTGGGGATGTCCTCATACCGCTTCTCCGCCAGGGCGTCCACTACCTGCTTCAGAATTTTAATCGCTTTTTGCTCCGCAGTCTGTCTGTTCATTGTTATTCCCCCTCGTCCAGCCGCCGGGCCATCTCGGTCAGAAACAGCCGGGTCAGCTTGAGCATATTTTCAAAATCCGCGATACTGCCCACGCTGGCGGGGGCGTGGAGATAGCGGGTCGCGGCGGACAGGGCGGCCACCCTCACCCCCGCCTTGGTGCGCTGGATGGTGCGGGCGTCGTTGCCTCCGGCGATATACTCCTTGGTCTGCCAGGGGATACCGTTCTCCTCCGCCAGACGGCGCAGGGTCTCGAAGAGCTCCCGGTCGTAGATGGTGGCCCCGTCCATATAGGAGATCACTGGCCCCTTGCCGGGGGCGCACACCCGGCGGTGGTTCTCCACACCGGGCAGGTCGGCGGCGGTTGTGGTCTCCAGCACCAGGGCGATCTCCGGAGTGACGGAGAAGGCCGCGCCGAAGGCCCCCCGGGTGCCCACCTCCTCCTGGGCGGTGAAGGCGAAGGTCACATCCAGGGGCAGCTCCTCCTCCAGCAGCTTGAGCATCACGGCGCAGCCCACCCGGTCGTCGATGGCCCGGGCCTTGAACAGGCCGTCGCCAAACTCCTCGGGCTGGCAGACGAAGGCGCCGTAGTCCCCCGGCTCCACCAGCCTTTCAGCGGACTCCTTGTCCTTGGCACCGATGTCAATATACAGGCTGTCCGTCTTGGGGGCCTTCTTCCGCTCCTCCTTGCCGGTCAGGTGGATGGCCTTCAGGCCGATTACACCTGGGACATTGTTGTGGCCGATGACCACCGGCTTGCCGATGGCAACACTCCGGTCCACCCCGCCCACAAAGTCGAACTTGAGAAAACCCTCGTCGGTGATGCGGGTGACGATCACCCCCACCTCGTCCATGTGGGCGCAGAGCATCAGCCTGTTTCCGGTGGACTTTGCTCCCTTTTTAAAGACAATCAGGTTGCCGATGGAATCGGCGTGGAGGTGGTCGGCGTGTTTCACCGCTTTCGCGGTGATATACCGACGCACCTCGTCCTCGTCCCCGGACACGCCGTTGAGCAGGCACAGTTCTTTTAAGGTGTTCAGCATGACGCGCCCTCCTCTCCGAAATGCTCCACAAAGGCGGCCAGCAGCTTGGCGGTGTTCTCCAGATCCTGCTTGCTGACTGCCTCCACCGGGGTGTGCATATACCGCTCTGGGATGGACAGCACGGCGGTGGCCACCCCCTCCCGGCTGACCTGGATGGGCCAGGCGTTAGTGCCGCTGGAGCCGGACATGACCTCGGTCTGGACGGGCATGTCCAGCTCGACCGCCAGCTCCTTCAAGCGTCCCGACAGGGACCGGGCGCAGTTGGGCCCCACGCCGATGACCGGCCCGCCCCCCAGCTTGAAGGTCTCGTTTTTGGAGGCGTCCGGGCTGTCCCCGTGGGTGACGTCCACCGCCACGCACATCCGGGGGGCGATCTCATAGGCGGCGGTAATGGCTCCGGTACTGTGGGTCTCCTCCTGGGTGGAGCCCAAGACGTACAGGTCTACCTTTAGCTCTCTGCCCTTGAGCTGCTCCAGCACGTCCAGCAGGACGGCAAAGCCTGCCCGATCATCCAGGGCCTTGCCGCTGAGCAGGTTCTCCCCCAGAGGGGCGCAGCCCCCGCGATATGTGGCCGGGGTGCCGAGGGGGATGCGGCGCTCCGCCTCTTCCTGGCTGAGGCCCACGTCGATATAGAGGTCCTTGATGGGCAGAGATTTGTCCATATCCTCAGCGGTCTGAACGTGGGGGGGCAGGCAGGCCACCACCCCGTGGACGGGCGGGTCGGTGAGGAGGACTACCTCCCGGTCGGGGAGCATCCGGGGGTCCACCCCGCCCAGGGGGGCGAAGCGGAGAAAGCCCTCCTCGTGTCCGGTGACAATAAAGCCGATCTCGTCCAGGTGGGCGTCCAGCAGCAGCCTGGGGGCGTTGTCCCGCCCGCACCGGCGCAGTCCCACCACACTGCCCAGACGGGTGCAATACACCTCGTCCACCAGAGGCCGGAGCAGCTCCGCCGCCGCCCCCGTCACGCGCTCCTCAAAGCCGCTGGGCCCGGACAGGGCGCACAGGCGGCTCAGGGTCTGTTCGTAATTCAAATGATATTCCCCCAATCTTTGGGTTAGTTTGCCAGGATACCACTATCCTAATACGAAACGAGGAAAGATGCAAGCATTGTTTGAATCCCAGCTGCGGCTTCACCGCGCCAGCCCTCTTGTGATTTGTTTCTGGATTTGAGCGGCAAAACTAGTAAAAACAGGCATGACGGCGAACAGGTATATCTCCGGGATCCGCGGCAAAGCTATAAGCGGATGTTCCATCCAACCGAAACAAAAACAGATTGAAAAAGGAGAGACGAGTCATGTCTAACAGCAATAGCAATAAGATTATGGTTCCCAACGCCCGCGAGGCTATGAACAAGTTCAAGATGGAGGCCGCCAACGACCTTGCTGTAACTACACCATCTTAAAACACAGAAAACGCATTTTGACAAACTGTGACAAAAAATTACTTATTTAGGTGAATCGACCCATAAAACAGGAGTATTGCAGATGAAAATGTCTGTAATGCTCCTGCTTAACTTTGAGGGGAAGGAGTCCGGTTTTTAAGGGGCTTTTATGGCTTCCAAATTTTTGAAAAACGGGTTTTTGGTAATTTTGATAACTTTTTTGGTGTTTTTGTATGCTGTGCTTTGAGGCGAGCATATTTTATATCGCCCAATTCGCTCTGATTTCTGCAATACGGGGTAAAAAGTTCGCTCATATTTTTGTGTACATAAAAAAATATTCGCTCATTTTTTTGTGAATCAGTTGTAATTCTTTCTCTGCTGGAGTATACTATGATCAATGATACCGATGGAGGGAATTGCCCATGTGCTATCTGAAACGTAAAATCGACAGCTTCTTAACGGAGTGGAGGGCTGCGCCCCGGCACAAGCCGCTGATCGTTAAAGGTCCCCGGCAGGTGGGTAAGACGGAGTCGGTCCGGCGGTTTGCTGAGAACAGCTACGAAAATGTGATCTACATCAATTTCGTTGAGGAGCCGAAGTACAAGCTCATCACTGCCGACGGCTATAAGACTGAAGATATTGTCAAAAACATCTCCCGCCTGGACCCTGGCAAGCGGTTCCCGCCCGGAAAGACGCTGTTCTTCTTTGACGAACTTCAGGAGTTTCCCGATATCGCTACCGCTTTGAAGTTTTTCTGTATTGACGGCCGCTTTGATGTGATCTGCAGCGGGTCCATGCTGGGGATCAATTACCGGAAAATTGAGAGCAACAGCGTGGGCTACAAAACAGACTACGAGATGTATTCCATGGATTTTGAGGAGTTTCTCTGGGCGAAGGGCTATGATGACGGGTTCATTGCGGATTTGCTGAGCCATATGAGGACACTGACACCCTTCAGCGAATTGGAGCTGTCCGTCTGTAACTCCCTTTTTCTGGATTACTGCATCCTGGGCGGGATGCCGGCGGTGGTGCGGGAGTATGTGGAGCGGGGCACTTTTGAGGGCTCTCTGGATATTCAGCGGCAGCTTATCGCCGACTACAAGGAGGATATTCGAAAATACGCAGAGGGGATGGATCAGGGCCGCATCCTCAACGTATTTAATCAGATCCCGCCTCAGCTGGCCAAGGATAACAAGAAATTCCAGATTTCCAAGGTGGCCTCCGGGGCAAGGTTCAAGGACTACCGAGGGTGCATTGAGTGGCTCAGTGACGCCGGGATGGTGAATATCTGCTATTGCCTGAATTTCCCGGAACTGCCCCTTAAGGGCAACTACGAGGAGACCAAGTATAAGCTGTATTTTGCCGACAGCGGCCTGCTGGTGGCCATGTTGGACGAGGAAGCCCAGGAGGATCTGCGGGCCAATAAAAACCTGGGGGTATACAAGGGCGCTCTCTATGAGAACATCGTGGGAGAGGCGCTGGTGAAAAGCGGATGCGGGCTGTACTACTATAAGCGGGAGGACTCTACGCTGGAGGAGGACTTTTTCGTCCGCACCGCCTCAGAACTGATCCCAGTGGAGGTCAAGGCCACCAACGGCAGGGCCAAGTCCCTGCGCACGCTGATCTCCAGCGAAAAATACAGCGATATCTCCCACGGAATCAAGCTCACCGGGGGAAACATCGGATACAGTGATAATATCTATACGTTTCCATACTTCTGCGCATTTTTACTGAAGAGATACTTGAAGTCGGGAAACGGAATGACCTCATAGGAGAACGGAGTTGGAAATGATGCAAATGGGATCCTGGAAGAACTGGTTTCAGCCCCACATTCTGGAACGGGGCCGGACCTACTTTGATGAGGGCCGGGTCTCAGATCTGGAGCGCACAGAGGACAGCTACACCGCCACTGTGGAAGGCACGGAGGAATATGAGGTGGAGATCCTGTTGGATGGGGACTCCATTGAGGATATGATTTGTGACTGTCCCTATGCGGAGGATGGAAATGCCTGTAAGCACATGGCGGCGGTCCTGTTCGCGGTGGCCGCTGCCGAACCGTCCAAGAAGAAAGCCCCGGCAAAAAAGGAGTGTCTGACTCCCGCCAGTCTTGTGGAAAAAATTCCTGACAGCCAGCTCCGCCCGCTGCTGACAGAATTGGTATCCGCAGATGAGAAACTTTACAGGGCGCTGCTCCTTCGATATGGGAAAACATCTCTGGATGAATGTATGAAAACGCTGAGAAAAGAGCTGACCTTCATTGGGAGGCAATACGCAGACAGAGATGGCTACATAGACTATTACCATGCGGGAGCGTTCTCAGAGGCGATTGCGGATCATATTCAGCGGCAGACGGAAACGCTGCTGGCCCGGAATGAACCTCTGCTGGCGTTCCAGGCCGGGGTGGATGCGCTGCGGGAATATTCCGGTTACGGCATAGACGGTTCCAACGGCGAATACGGGCTGGTCATGGAGGCAATGGAGGATATGTGCGTTGATGTCCTGGCCGCCACAGATGAGATCGTTGCCGAAAAGATATTCGATCTTCTGGCCGGCTGTGCCAAGTCAGACCAAGAGGAATGGTTTGTCCAGGAATTTGCGTCGCAAATGGTGTTTTCACACTTTGCGGGGAAGTATTTTGATGAAAAGAAATTGGCGTTGGTAGATGAGCAGATTTCCGCGCTTACCTTATCAGGCAAGAAAGATTACTCCAGTGAATATAAGATAGAAAAACTGTTGACGTGTCGTTTTGATTTGATGAAAAAACTGTCCTCGCCAAAGGAGGAACTGGACGCATTTTTAAACCGGTACACAAGCTATTCCAATATCCGTAAGCTGTGTGTCCAGCAGGCGCTTGATGAGGGGAAGACGGATGAAGCGATTCGCCTGCTGGAGGAGGGCAAGTCTGCCGACCGCGACAAACGAGGGTTGGTGGCGGGGTACAGCGAATGGCTGACGGACCTGTACGAGCGGCAGGGACGGCGGGACAAGCTGATCGCGGAGCTGGAGTATCATGTCTTTGTTCTGTCCTCCGGCGGTATGGAGATGCTGAACCGCCTGAAGAAAGCGTGTGCGCCGGCGCAGTGGATCGAGTACAGAGAGCGGTATCTTTCCGGGCGAAATTACTACAGGCTGGAGCTTATGGAATCCGAGGGGCTTTGGGAGCGGCTGATGGAAGCGGTTGCTGCGGCTGGGAGTCTTTCTATTCTGGACCGCTATGAAGCGGCTCTGAAAAAGCGGTATCCGAACGAGATGCTGGAGGCATACGCTTGTATTCTGACCAAAGAAGCAGCGGCGGCGTCCGACCGAAAGCGGTATCAGGAGTTGGCACGCTATCTGAAAAAACTCAGGAACTACCCGGGCGGGGCAGAGCGGGCGGCACAGCTGGCGGAGGACTGGCGCACCCGGTACATCCGCCGCCGGGCTATGATGGAGGAGCTGCGGAATGCGGGGTTTTAACTGCATCATTGCCATAAGGGGCTTTTTGCGCTATAATAGAAGAAAAATTTGACCGCTTTTGTGAGGGACCTATGAGAAAGATCATCCGGAACGCAATACGATGCAATCTGTGTGGGGATATCATTGAATCCACATACAGGCATGATTTTGTTACCTGCAAGTGCGGCAGTTGTAGTGTAGACGGAGGCTTGGACTATTTAAGACGGGGGTTTGCCCACTCAAGGGATGATTTTACGGAACTAAGTGCTTTTGAAAATACCGAAATGATTGACTGACACCCAAAGCTGTGACAGCAGCGGCATATTTCGCTCTAATTTTTGTGGATCAGCGTCTGCAATTCGCCCATTTTTTGTTTACACTTCCCACTGCCGACTCGCTGGATATTCAACGCTAGTCCATTGCCGACTATATGGTTCTAATCATTCTAACCGATTCGAATCACTTTCTTTACATTTGTGGTTAGAACGCATATAGTGATGGTACTTTAAGACACAGCGTCAGAGCAAAGGAGCAAAAAATGGAACGTTTTGAAATCGTAGACCTGTTACCACTGCACAGACAGATGACGCTTGTTATCTTCCGTGACCCCAATACCCAAAAATGCGAGGTGCAGATTTTGCCCGTTTCGCTGGAAATTGCAGAACTCCAAAACATACAAGCAATGTTGAAAATTCCCTCTGAACCCAGGGATGATGCGGCGACAGTATCTGTTGAGGTAGATGAAATGCTGAGCCGCAAGATTATGGATTGGTGTGAGGTCAGGGGCATTTTACCAGAACAGTTGGCGCGGGCATTTGTCTGTTTTTGCGGTGAGCCGGAAAACGCAGATATTGTAAAATCTTGGGTGCGCCGGGAGTTTGTTCGGAGCAGGATAGACATAGAAAAACTTCCCTCTGTCACCAGAGAAGAGTTGGAACAGGATGTAGATGCTGTCATGGAACGGGTCGAGAACGGAGAAAGTCCAATTCTGATTCGGAGCGTAGGAACAACAGACTTATTGTTGTTTGGCTGGGAGGACTATTTGAGACGGTTCCCAACACTGTATACCCCGGAAGAGATTGCGGAAATTGAGGCGGCGTGCTTGGAAATGAAAGAGACAGAGGCGGAGTAAAGGCTGCCTGAATTGTTATACAGATTTACCAATGAGACGGGAGGGCAACAAAACGTTGGAAGTTGGAACGAAAGCCCCGGAGTTTACCCTGCCGGACAAGGACGGCAATCCGGTATCCCTGACCGATTTTGCGGGTAAAAAAGTTGTGCTGTATTTCTACCCTAAGGACAACACTCCCGGCTGCACCCGTCAGGCCTGCGCTTTTGCCGGAGCCTATGAGGAGTTCAAGAAAATCAATGCGGTGGTCATTGGCGTCAGCAAGGATTCAGCGGCCTCCCACCAGAAGTTTGCGGAGAAGCACGGGCTGCCGTTCATCCTGCTCTCCGATCCGGAACTGACCGCCATCCAAGCCTACGGAGTGTGGCAGGAGAAAAAGCTCTACGGCAAGGTGAGCATGGGCGTGGTGCGGTCCACCTTTGTGATCAATGAGAACGGTATGATTGAAAAGGTAATGCCCAAAGTGAAGCCAGACACCAATGCGGCGGATATTTTAGCTTATCTGAAGACGAAGTAACAATCTGTTCCTGTGTATCGGAGCATCGGAGAATTGCTTTTCCTTGAAACAGGAAACACAGAACATGATGTCTTTGAAAGCATTGGTAAGGTCCTGGCCGTGGCGACTGAGATGGCATAGTTTACAAATTCTTTTCGGAATAGTGTAAACAGATTGAAAATATTGCTGCAAACGTATATAATAAATGTCGAAATCTGCGGATGTTTTGACCGCGGTTCCCAGCAATCCTGGAGGCACAGACCTGTGTCAACATTAGAAAATTGAAATCTGATCTGTGGGAGGCCGCCGATTGGTTCCGGGCCGGCTCCAAGCTGACCTCCAATCAATGCTGTATGCCGATGCTGGGCCTGATTTTTCTGTGCTACGCATACAGCCGCTTCAAACTGGTGGAGAAAGAAATCCTGAAAAACCGTCCTGTCTGCGGCGGGCGGGTTCTGCCTGTGGAGGCCAACAATGCCATGGAACTGGTGGAGGCCCAGTTGGAGCAACTGACGGGCGTCCTACCCAAGGATTATACCATTTTCTCTGACGAGCTTTTGGCGGAACTGCTACGCATTTTCAATAGCAGCGCCCTAGATGAGGTGGGCGGCGACGTGATTGGGCGCATCTATGAATACTTTCTCAACAAATTCGCCAAGAACATTGCCCAGGACGACGGGGGGTTCTTCACACCGAAGTCTCTGGTCAAGATGATCGTCAACATCCTGGAACCCCAGGGCGGCGTACTCCTTGACCCCACCTGTGGCAGCGGCGGCATTTTTGTCCAGCCTGGCGACTTCGTCAGCGCCGCCGGCATGGAGGCCAACACTTTTTACCACGACACCCACAATCTGGACAGTTGCAGTGACTATGTGATGGCAAATCCGTCCTTCAATGTGGATAAGGTGAATTCCGAATCCACCCAGAGCGCAGGACGTCTGCCCTTTGGCCTGCTCTCCGTCAACAAGGCCAAGGAGGTAGGGAACGCAAACTACCTCTGGATATCCTATTTTTACTCCTACCTGAATGAGGAGGGCCGGGCAGGTTTTGTCATGGCCTCCTCTGCCACCGACAGCTCCGGCAAAGGCTGGTGGAGAGTGGCCATGTGGACGTGATGGTCAGCGTAGGAAATAACTTTTTCTACACCAAATCCCTGCCCTGCTCCCTTTGCGCAGAGAGTTGGGCAGCTTACGGAGGATATCCAGAACTGCAAGGCAGAGTCCAGTGGTATGAAGTCAAGAGGGAAATAAGGAAAAATTCAGAGAAAAAAGAGTGTGGAAG
>NZ_QWKG01000050.1 GCF_009911595.1 Colidextribacter sp. OB.20 | reverse complement strand
GATGGCGCAGGGCACCCCCTCCCGCAGCCGCCGCCCCCGGCCGCAGGTGGCCAGCAGGGCGGACAGCGCCCCCTCCTGGCCGGCCAGGGTGCTGTCCAGCTCCTCCAGGCGGAAGGGGTCGATATCCTCGTCGGGGTAGTCCAGCACGGCGTGGAAGTGGGCCATCACGTCCACCAGGGCGGAGTAAATGTCCCCAATCCTCTGGGACAGCGCCCCGGCCAGCTGGCCCGCCGCGTGGCGGGCCCCCTCCCGGCTCCGGGCGGAGAGGAGGTCTCCCACCGCCTCCGCCTGGGCCAGGTCCAGCCGGCCGTTGAGGAAGGCACGCTTTGTAAATTCTCCCGCCCCCGCCTGCCGGGCCCCGGCGGCGAAGAGGGCCTCCAGCCCCAGAGAGAGCACCATGGGGGAGCCGTGGCAGTGTAGCTCCGCCGTGTCCTCCCCGGTGTAGCTGTTGGGCCCCAGGCTGTAGGTGCACAGCACCCGGTCGATGGGCTGGCCTCCGCTGTCCAGCAGCTCGCCGTAGACCAGCGCCCGGGGGGCCTGATCCCGCAAAGCCTTGCGGCCCAGCGGCTTGAAGCATTTCTCCGCGATGGAGACAGCCTGGGGCCCCGACAGGCGCAGGATGCCGATCGCCCCCGGCCCCGGGGGGGTGGACAGGGCGGCAATGGTGTCCGTCTGGAAGGGCATGGGGGCACTCCTTTCCTTCTGTGGCGGAAAATTCACTTTTTCCTGCGAAAAACGCCCCGGAAAAGTTTGTGAAATATTCAGCCTTGACAAATATTATGGAAACTAAATCCTGCATATTCCTGATTGACAGGGTTGACATAACCGATGTGGAAAAGCCTGTGGATAATGTGGAAAAGCCCGCTGTCTCAGGAAAAACGGCTGTGGACAATCCTGTGGAATAAGTGGATAAAAAACTGCATAGAGGGTGACAAAATAATTCCCGAGGTTCAGGCCCCCGTGGACAATTCCGGGCCCCTCTCCCCTTCTTTTTGCAGGAGGTCCGCCACAACAATCAGAGTCGGATGCCCCAGCCGGCATATTGAAAAATGCCCGCGCCGTGACGGAGCTTCCCTTCCTGTTTCAGCCGGCGGAGGGCATCCCGCATCTGACAGGGCAGCTCCGGGGAGACCTCCAGCGTGTGGTGGGCGGGCAGGACCCGCCGGGCGGGGAGGGCGGCGATTACTTCCAGAGAGGCCAGATAGGCCTCCGGGTCGGTGGAGGGGTAGTAGGCAAATAGGGTGTCCAGGTAGACCAGGTCGCCGGTGTACAGGTCGCCCCGCTCCTCCTCCCAGAAGCACAGGTGCCCTGGGGAGTGGCCCGGTGTGTGGAACACCTGGACGATCCGCCCTCCCAGGTCGAGCAGCTCGCCGCCCTTCAAAATTCGGGTGGGCATCCCCTGAAACATCTCATAGGCCCTCACATCAAAGTCCTCTGGAGGGTCGCAGCGGTCCACTACCATCTCCCGGACCGTCTCGATGGACAGGGGGAACTCCCCCTGAAGCCAGGCCAGCTCCGCCTCATGAGCGTAAAAATCCGGAAAGTATTTGTGGCCGCCGATGTGGTCCCAGTGGATGTGGGTGGCAATGGCGATGACGGGCTTGTCCGTCAGCCGCTGGATTTCCTTATAAATGTTGCAGATGCCCAGGCCGGTGTCAATGAGCAGGGCGCGGTCTTCACCGATTAGGAGGTAGCAGTGGGTCTCCTCCCAGTGGCGGTACTCGCTGATGACCCAGGTGTTGGGCGATAATTGTTCGGTGGTAAACCAGGGACGCATAAAAACTCCTTTCGCATGCAGGGGCGACCACAGGACGCCCTTGTACAATTTACTGCATCCCAACCGACAGGAAATAGGCCCCTGCACAGTAGATGTCCTCAAAGTCTATATGGAATGAAAATCCTGCCTGGGTCAAAGCGTCCTGATACGGGGCAATCTGTTTTTCCAGTGTCCCGCCCAGCTCATCCACGTCAATGACAATAGGAGCTAAGCCGCCCAGCTCATCCACGTCAATGACAATAGGAGCTAAGCCGCTCAGCTTTTCCAGCAGCTCCCCTGGAATCCTGTCCTTGAGCCAGTCCAGCACCTTCCGGGTAGCCTCACCCTCATAGCAGCCCAGCAACAGGCACAAGCCCCGCCAAGCCGACAGATACAGCCGCAGCGGCTCCTCCTCCAGTGTGCCCTCCCGCTGGATGAAGTCCAGCCACTCCTCTGAGCTCTGAACAAAGAGCATGTCCTGGAGTACGGAAGCATACTGGTCATAAACGGCTTGATACTCTTTTTTAGAGAGCAGTTCCTGTATGTTCTTCACATCTTCCCCGACTTGTGCATTCATGCCGCAGTTCTCCCTTTCTGCCATGTATTCTCAGTTATAAAGGACCGATATCCCGCCCGCAGGCGGCAAGCCTCCCTTCGCAAAGGGAGGTGGCATTTGCGGAGCAAATGACGGAGGGTTTCCCCATCGAAACGCATCTGCTTTTCGGGGAAGACCCCCAGTCAGCTTCGCTGACAGCCCCCTTGAAAAGGGGGCCTTGTGGGTGCAGTCCTGCGGTCTTACAGACGCTTACAGACTGCCCGGGCGGCCTGGATGCCGGAGGCCCCCGCCTGGGCCAGGCCCCGGGTGACACCGGCGCCGTCGCCGGCGGCGAAGAAGTTAGGCAGGGCGGTCTCCAGTTCCTCAGACAGCTGGAGGCGGGCGGAGTAGAACTTCACCTCCGCGCCGTAGAGCAAAGTATCGTAGTTGGCGGTACCGGGGGCGATTTTGTCCAGCTGATAGATCATCTCGATCAGGTCGTCCAGCTGGCGCTTGGGCAGGGTGAGGGACAGGTCGCCGGGCACGGCGGCGGTGAGGGTGGGCCGGACGGTGGACTTGCCCATACGGTGCTCGTTGGTCCGCCGGCCGCCCACCAGGTCGCCGAAGCGCTGGACCAGCACCCCTCCGGCCAGCATATTGGACAGGGAGGCCACGTGCTTGCCGTAGCGGTAGGGCTCGTTGAAGGGCTTTGTAAAGCGGTTGGACACCAGCAGGGCGAAGTTGGTGTTCTCGCTTCTCAGGGCGGGGTCGGCGTAGGAGTGGCCGTTTACCGTGTTGATCCCCTCCACGTTCTCGGCCACCACGTGGCCGTAGGGGTTCATACAGAAGGTGCGCACGCTGTCGCCGTACTGCTTGGTGCGGTAGACCAGCTTGGACTCGTAGACCACGTCGGTGATATGCTCAAAGACCACCGCAGGCAGCTCCACCCGCACCCCGACATCCACCTGGTTGTTCAGCAGCTCCAGCCCCAGGTCCTTGCACTGGTTGGAGAACCACTCCGCTCCGGACCGGCCCGGCGCGGCGATGAGGTATTTGCAGGAGACCTCGCCCCCCTCGGCCAGGATGAGGCGGTAGCCGCCGTCCGCCCTCTGGATGGAGGCCACCTCCGTGTGGAAGGAGAACTCCAGCTTGTCCGCCAGCCCCTCATAGATGTTGGTGAGGATGCGCAGGTTGTTCTCGGTGCCCAGGTGCTTGCACCGGGCCTGGAGGAGGTGGAGGTCATAGGCCAGGGCCTGGCGGGCCAGCTGGCGGGCGGCGCCGCTCTCAGTGGAAAAGACCTGGGTGGTGGCCCCGTGGGCCACATTGACGGAGTCTACATAGTCGATGAGCTCCATCACATGGGCGGGCTCCATAAAGTCGGTGAGCCAGCCGCCAAACTGGGTGGTGAAGTTGAACTTTCCGTCGGAGAAAGCCCCGGCCCCGCCGAAGCCACACATGGTGTGACACACAGGGCAGTGGACGCACTCCTTCACCTTCCCCGCCACAATGGGGCAGCTGCGGTGATAGATGTCCGCCCCCTGATCCAGGGCCAGCACCTTCAGCTCCGGGTGCAGATGGGCCAGCTCATAGGCGGCAAAGATGCCCGCCTCCCCGCAGCCCAGAATGACGACGTCGTATTTGGCGTTCATGGGTTCTCCTCCTTATTGTTATAGGGTTGTCTCCGCGTATGTTGTAGGGGCGCACATTGTGCGCCCGTGTAGATTGCGGCGAGGTCGGGCGGGCGCACAATGTGCGCTCCTACAGAGTAAAATTTCCCGCAAAATGTCCTCGCCCCGCCGTTTTGCCCAGTATATCACACCCCCGGCCAAAACACAACGGCCCGCCGGGGTCCGGCAGGCCGCTTCTGACAAAATATTCAGCTCTTCTCCTCGAAGCTGGCGCCGCAGCTGCGGCAGGTGACGGTAATTTTCCCCTTGCCCCGGGGGACGCGGAGCTGCTGGCCACAGCTGGGGCATTTGAAGTAGACGTGCTCCTTGTCCCGGCGGATGGTGCGGCGCAGGTGGAGCCAGCTCAAAAACGGGCCGGCCGCCCGCATGAACCTGGCGTTTTCCTGCTGCCTGCGCTCAATATTCCGGGAGAGCAGACGGAACAGGGCAGCCGCCAGCAGCAAAAACCCCACCCAATACAGCAGCTCCAGCCGGACGAACATGAACACCAGGTAGAGCAGCAGATAGAGCCCCATCAGGAACAGATTCAGCTGGTCGTTCCCATAGCGGCCATACATAAATCGCTGGATCGCATTGCGAATCATCAGAGTGCCTCCCTTGACCGACGGAAGACGGCAGGCGCAGGCGCCTGCCAGACATATGCTTTATCATATCTCTTCCCGCCCTCTCCGTCAAGGCGGGATTCGTAAACAATATGTAAATTTCGCAAAGGTATTGCAGCATTTTCACTTTTCGTTTATACTGTTTCCATCCATCAGAATGCGGGAGGGTTCGACATGAGGCGCATTGACAAGGAAAACTATTATCTGGACATCGCCGAGACGGTGCTGGAGCGCTCCACCTGCCTGCGCCGGTGCTACGGGGCCATCATCGTGAAAAACGACGAGATTGTCTCCACCGGCTACAACGGCGCCCCCCGGGGGAGGAGGAACTGCATGGACCTGGGCCACTGCACCCGAGAGGCCATGAACGTCCCCTCGGGGGAGCGGTATGAGCTGTGCCGCTCGGTCCACGCCGAGATGAACGCCATTATCTCCGCCGCCCGGCGGGACACCCTGGGCTCCACCCTCTATCTGGCCGGCCGGGAGGCCAAGAGCGGCGAGCTGCTCCACGATGCCACCTCCTGCTCCATGTGCCGCCGGCTCATTATCAACGCCGGCATCCAGCGGGTGGTCATCCGCAACACGGATACGGAGTACTCCGTGGTACACGTGGAGGACTGGGTCCGGGAGGACGACTCCCTGCCTCAGGCGACGTAGAACCAGGAAATTTTTTCAAGCGAGCGGCTTTCTGTTCAAAACAGGGCCGCTTGCGCTGTTTTTCATGACTTTTTGCCCTGTTCAACCTGGGGTTGACCGGAAGTTGATTGCCAAAGCCCCCTCTTCCGGGTATGATAGGGACAGAGGAGGCGATGGTATGGACGCTATAAAAACCGGGGCGCTGATTGCCCAAACGCGGAAGGAGAAGGGGCTCACCCAGCGGGAGCTGGCGGAGAAGGTCTATGTGTCTGTCCAGGCGGTGAGCAAGTGGGAGCTGGGGAAAAACTTCCCCGACCTGTCCCTGATGGAGCACCTGTCCGACGCCCTGGGGCTGACAGTCTCCGAGCTGCTGGCTGGGGAGCGCGGGGAGCAGCCCCACGACGAGCTGGTCCGGGACACCCTGCGCCTGGGGGAGGAGCAGCTCCGGCCCAAAATCAAGCGGTGGCGGGAGCTGTTCATCACCGCGGCGGTGCTGCTGGCGCTGGCTTTGATGGGCCTGGCCGGCCTCTGGGTCGATCAGCACACCGTTAAGCCCCAGCGGGAGACCATCCTGGAGGAGATCGTTCTGACGGAAAATGAGCAGGCCATGGTGGACCTGCTCAACTTCCAGAACGGCGACTACAGCTATTTGGGTATGTACAATCTCACCATAGCCGACGACATGGACGGCTACCGAATCGCGGCGGAGCTGTGGACCCACGAGGGGCTGAAGAACAGCTGGAACCTGTCCAACACGAAGTTTTTCCGGGAGAACCAGAGCTTCTCCAGGGAACAGCTCCTGGCCTTCCGCATCCCCATCGGCCAGGGGGAGGGGAGCCGGTACAGAATCCGGTTCGGCAGCGGGACGGTGTCCGGCTTCGCCGATATATTCGACAGCGTGCTTCCCTATCTGGACAACGGCTCAACCATCTCCTATGCCAGCCGGGCTGTTGTGGACCGGGAGCACGGAGCGGTCCTGATGGAGCTTGGTCTGAATGAGGAGCGGAGCGGCTATTGGAGGACCCAGATACTGGGTACTACCAACGACCCCCAGCCTGGAACGCTGCGGGAGGGGACGGCCGCGCTGATCTTAAAGCTGTATTGGAATTAGCTATAAAAGGCCCCCGGCAAAGCAGGGCACTGCCACAGGAAAGGATGCAGGGGCGCATCGTATGCGCCCGCGGGCGGATGATATCCGCCCCTACACGGTTCCTGAACGCAGCGCTCCCGATGCCGGGGGCCCTTTTCTGTCATTCAGCTGGGCAGGAGGGCGATGTACTCCTCATAGGCCAGCCCCTGGTCCATACAGACCCGGGCGGCCTCCTCCCCCACATAGCGGAAGTGCCAGGGCTCGAAACGGTAGCCGGTGATGTCCTGCTTGTCCTCCAGATAGCGCAGGATAAAGCCATACTCAGCGCAGTGCTCCTTCAGCCAGGCGAAGGCGGGAGTTTTTTCAAAATTCGCCTTCCGGGTGGCAACGTTGATGTCCACCGCCAGGCCGGTCTGGTGCTCGGAGTGGCCCGGCCGGGCGGAGAAGGTGTCCACATAGGCCTGTGAAGCGTTGCGCAGGTAGCCGTTGTAGGCGCTTTTCTGGAGCTGATAGGAGCGGTAGGCCGATACGCTGCGCAGGGAGATGTCATCCGCCCTCGCAGCGTCCGCCATAGCCCGGAAGGCCGCCGCCGCCTCAGGCTGCATGGAGCCGCTGCCGTAGCCCGCCCCCAGGGCCTCCAGCTCGGGGACAAAGCCGTCGGGCAGCTGATAGTGCTTGTTCACCAGCACCGTCACGCTGTCCGGGTTCTCCGCCGTCTGGACAGCGCTGTAAAATTCCCGGTCCCGGTTCATGTTCACCTGAAGGGCCGTGTCGGCGGGCGAAAGCTCCAGATGCTCCTCCGACCAGGCCGCATAACGTTCCAGCCGGTCCTCCCTGCCGTTGGGCAGGGCCAGCCAGTCCAGCTCCGCGCCAGTCAGCTCCCCCGCCTCCAGCCGGGCCAGCAGCCCGCCGTCCGCCTCCATGCGCCCCAGCAGCGCCTGGCGCTGCTCCCCGGTCAGGCGGTATCCGTCCAGCAGCGCCTCAATCCGCCTTCTCTGCTCCGCCCGGGGATCAGCCGGCTCGTCTCTGGGGTCGTAGTCGGTCTGAGCGGCGGGCACCGCCTCCTCCCAGCCCGTACTCCGGGCGGGCTGGAGGGCCAGCAGGCACAGCCCCGCCGTCAGCAGCAGTAGAACAGTGTGTTTCTTCACAGGTATTGCTCCTTTTATATCTCATGTGTCCCCGCCCGGCAGGGGCGCCCTCTCCGCCGGGGTCAGCGGCCGCTCCCCCAGCAGAGCTCCAGAAAGACACGGAAAATCCCTTCGGCGTCAATGGTGTCGGGGCGGCGTCTGCCGAAGCTCATCCGCTCCGGGTGGAACTGGAAGGCCATGATCTGCCGCTCGTTCCACTCCAGGGCCTCGGGCAAGCCCTCCTCCGACCACGCTGCGGCCCGCAGGCCCTCCCCCAGCTGGTCCACCGCCTGGTGGTGGGCGCTGTTGACCTGGAAGGAGGGGCCGTAGAGGTCGTGGAGCAGGGAGCCGGGCCGGGCCCGCACGCTGTGAGTCAGGTCGCCCTCCGCCCAGTTGTGGCGGGCGCGCTGGTCCGGGGGCAGGTCCTGGATGAGCGTGCCCCCCAGGGCCACGTTAATCAGCTGCATCCCCCGGCAGATGCCCAGAATAGGCTTTCCCGCCTCATAGAAGGCCCGGAAGAGCTCCAGCTCCGCCCGGTCACGCCCCCGGTCCGGGGGGTTGGAGCCCCGGTTCTCCTGGCCGAAGAGGGTGCTCTCAATGTCGCCCCCGCCGCACAGCACCAGTCCGCCGCAGCTCAGGTCGGGGGCGGGGCAGTACCCGGCCCGGGGCTCCCCGCCCAGCGCCCGGATGGCGTCGCAGTAGTTATCCATCTGTCCCGCCGCGCCGGACATCTGGAGGCAGACGGTGATCTCCCCCGACATCACTGGCCGTCCTGGGCGGAACGGGCCTTTACCAGGGCGATAATCAGGCTCACCGCCCCCTCCACCCCGATCATCCCGGAGTTCAGCGTCAGGTCATAGCGGCGCATATCTCCCCAGTTATGTCCGGTATAGTAGTTGTAGTAGTTAGACCGGCCCTTGTCCATCCGGACAATCCGCCGCTCCATGTCCTCGGCGGGCAGGCCGTATTCCTCCACGCACCGCTCCACCCGGCTGGGCAGGCCGGCGTGGACAAAAACCTTCAGGCACTCGGGCCGCTCCCCCAGCACATAGTCGGAGCACCGGCCCACGATGACGCAGGGGCCCTCGTCGGCCAGCTCCCGGATGACCTCCGACTGGGCAAAGAAGGCCTGGTGGGCCACCGGCACCCCCTGGTGGGCCAGGGCGGGCACCCCCATGCCCAGGGGGGCGGCGGACAGGTGGAACCGGCTGCGGGCCCGCTCCTCCGCCCGGGCGATGAAGTCCGGGGACAGGCCGCTCTTTTCCGAGGTCTTTTGGATGATAGTCCGGTCGTAGCAGGGGATGCCCAGCGCAGCGGCCAGCCGCTTGCCGATGAGGCGGCCTCCGCTGCCAAACTCCCGGCTGATGGATATTACATAATTACTCACAGTCGCACCTCCCTAAGCGTTCCCGGCGGCAGAGGCCGAGCCGCCGTCTGTTCGGGTATCTCTTCTATTATTATAACGCCTTTGGCCGGAAATGACAATCATAAATCTGAAGGAAGCTTTTCGGCAAAAGAAAAACCGCCCGAAGGCGGTTTTGGAATCAATCCAGGCCCTCCAGGCCGAACAGGCGGGGGGGCAGAAGGTCAGAGAGCTCGGTGAGCACGGGGTCCAGGCCCCCGTCACGCTGGATGGCGGGGGTATGGACCGACACCCGGCCGTCCAGAGGGCCGGTGGGCAGAGAGAGCACCACGCTGGGGGCAGACTGGCCCCACTCCACAAGCAGGGAGCCCTTGTGCAGGGCCACAATGTGCCGGGCGATGGGCAGGCCCAGGCCGGCGCCCTGGCCGGGCAGGGGCAGGTCCTCCCCGCCCCCCTGCTGAAAGATGGCGGCGATCTGCTTCGCGTCGGGCAGGGGGCCGTTGTCAGAGACAGCGGCCAGAGCCCGCCCCCCCTGGCGGCGCAGCGACAGGGTCACCCGGCCCCCTCCCGCCGCCCGGGCGGCGTTGGCGATGAGGCCAAGCAGAAGCCGCTGGAGCAGCTCCGGGTCGCCGGGGATGAGCAGGCCGGTCTGGGCGGCCTCATACTCCAGCTCCACCCCCACCTCCCGCAGAAGGGAGTAGGCCTGCTGGACCACATGGCGGCACAGCCCGTCCAAATCCATGGTCACCGGGCGGAAAAGCACTCCCTCCGCCCCGGCGGCCTGCTGCATATACTCCAGGTTGCCCACCAGGCGGAACAGCCGGTGGAAGCTCTTGCTGAAGGCATCGGCGGCCACAGGGGTCTCCGGGGCGGCGGTGGCGGGGCCCACCTCGGCCAGCACCTCCCCCAGCAGGGTGCGCAGCTGATAGATCACCCCCTCCAGCTGGCGCTGGGTGAGGGCGGTCTGGGGGGCGGGGCGGAAAAGCACCGTCTGCTCCCCCCGGGCGGCGGCGCAGCTGTATGTGTATACAGCCGGGCCCGCGGCGAAGGTGCCCGCGCCCATGGGCCCGCTCCGGGGCAGAAGCAGCGCCTCCGGACAGGGCTGGCCCGGCTCAAGCTGGGGCAGGTAGTGCCGGGCCATGGCATTGACAGCAGCCACCGCGCCGCTTCTGAGCTGGACCACTCCCTCGGGAAAGGTGTCCAGCAGAGCCTGTATCGTATCCAACATAGTAAAACCTCCCGGCCAGGGCGGCCGTCCGCCTGCGCGGCGGAAAAGTGTTTGTATAGCTTGTGTCAAAATAGACCACAGTATTATACCGTGTACAGTATATCAAGATTTTCCATTTCCCACAATAGGGTTTGTCTGAAAAGGTCGAAAAAAGAGCCTCTCTGTCCCGCGGGCCGGGAAAATGAGAGGCTGTGCCTTGCCCTATGGCAAATTTTTTGGTCTTTTTTTCCTTAAAACTATGAAAAAATACAGTAGGAAAATCAAGAAAATCCGGTTATAATAAGGGATGCTACCAATGCCGCGGGCCGCCGCGGATAAATTGATAAAAAAGGAGTCGTTCAACATGAGCATTAAAGTTGGCATCAACGGTTTTGGCCGCATCGGCCGCATGGTTTTCCGCGCCAGCCTGAATCACCCCGAAATCGAAATTGTAGGCATCAACGATCTGTGCCCCGCCGACTACCTGGCTTATATGCTGAAGTACGATACGATGCACGGCAAGTGTGAGGCCGAGGTCTCCTTTACCGAGAACGCCATTGTCGTCAACGGCAAGCAGATTCCCATCTTCGCTGAGCGCGACCCCAAGAACATCCCCTGGGGCAAGCTGGAGGCTGAGTATGTGGTGGAGTCCACCGGCCTGTTCCTGACCCAGGAGAAGGCCCAGGCCCACATCGACGCCGGCGCCAAGAAGGTCGTCATGTCCGCCCCCTCCAAGGACGCCACCCCCATGTTCGTCTGCGGCGTGAACCTGGACGCCTACACCACCGACATGACCTTCGTGTCCAACGCCTCCTGCACCACCAACTGCCTGGCCCCCATCGCCAAGGTTCTCAACGACAAGTTCGGCATCACTGACGGCCTGATGACCACCGTCCACTCCGTCACCGCCACCCAGAAGACCGTTGACGGCCCCTCCCTGAAGGACTGGCGCGGCGGCCGCGCCGCCACCGGCAACATCATCCCCTCCTCCACCGGCGCCGCCAAGGCCGTGGGCAAGGTTATCCCCTCCCTGAACGGCAAGCTGACCGGCATGTCCATGCGCGTTCCCACCCTGGACGTGTCCGTGGTTGACCTGACCGTCAACCTGTCCAAGCCCGCCAAGTATGACGAGATCTGCGCCGCCATGAAGGAGGCCTCCGAGGGCGAGCTGAAGGGTATCCTGGGCTACACCGACGAGGACGTGGTCTCCTCCGACTTCCTGGGCGACGCCCGCACCTCCATCTTCGACGCCAAGGCCGGCATTGCCCTGACCGATACCTTCGTCAAGGTCGTCTCCTGGTACGACAACGAGTGGGGTTACTCCAACAAGGTTCTGGAGCTCATCAAGCACATGTACTCCGTGGACCACAAGTAATCACTTCCCTTCTGAGCGCCGCTTACGCGGCGCTCTTTTTATTGACATGACCCCTGGGGCCAGAGCAAAAATTCTTGTTGCGCGCTTCATCGTGACCAAAAGGAGCTGCTTCTGCAAAACATCCAGTTTATGCAGAAGCAAAACCAGCGGGAATAGGAAAAAGGCCCCCTTTTCAAGGGGGCTGTCAGCCGAAGGCTGACTGAGGGTTTTCCCCCCGCAAGAGGCAAAAGCCCTCCGTAGAAAACCCTCCACCACCGCCTTCGGCGGCGGTCCCCCTCCCTTTTTGAAGGGAGGCTTTAGGGTGCGGGCCCTGAGGCTTTGCCGCCTGCGGGCGGGACGAAAAAGCTCCCTCAGAGAGGGAGCTTTTTTCAGCTTTTCATCTCCAGCAGGGTTCTGGCCACGTTATCGGCCCAGAGCCGGGCGCCGGCGATGGCCTCAGTGAGGGAGTTGCCGTGGCCCCCCACCTCTACCAGGATGGAGCCCGGGCACAGCTGCTGGTTATAGCGGCCCTTGCGCAGGACGGCGGGCCGGGCCAGGCTGGCGTAGCCCCGGACAAGGTTCTCCTGCAGCCTCAGCGCGAAGGCCAGATTATCCCTCCACCGGGGATGGGAGTTCCCGCCGGCGTCGGTGCCTATGACCAGCATCACCTGGGCCACCTTCTCCCCGGCCTCGATGGAGACCATCTTATAGATCTCCCCTTCGCTGCCCTCCAGGGCATCCCGGTGGACGTCCAGGACCACCTTGATGGTGGGATACCGCTCCAGCCACTGCTGGACCACCGCGTAAGAGCGGTCATAGGCCCCGTTGTAGGCGGGGTAGTCGCACAGGGTTGTGTCATGGATCACCTGGAAGCCGTGGGCCCGAAAGACCTTGGCCATCTCCTCCCCCACCCGAACCACGTTGTGAGTGCAGTCGGTGGTGCGGAAGGGGTCGCTCTCCTGATAGAGGTCGCCGTCGGTCATGGAGTAGGCCTCGCTGCCGTGGGTGTGGACAATGAGAATCTGGGGGCCCTCCCCCAGAGGGACGTCCACCGCCCCCTCCCCCAGCAGGGAGGCGTCCAGCTCCAGGCCGGTGCGGTTATAGACATAGACGCCTCCGTTGGACAGGTACTGTCCGCCCTCCTTGCCCCGGCCGGTCATCTCTACAATGCCCTCCACCTGATCCGGGGGCATGAGGTCGGGCTGCTCCACGTCGTCCCTGTCGGCGGGGTCTGAGACGGCGGGGGGCTCCGGCTGGCTGTCACCGGCGCCCCGCCGGGCCAGGACCGCCTCCTCCCCCTGCTCCAACAGGGCGGAACCGCTCAACAGCAGCCGGCCCCAGCCTGTCAGCCCCCTCTCTCCGCCGGGCAGCTCCCCCAGCTGGGAGGCCAGCAGCGCCGCCGCCCCGGGTTCCTCCCCCAGCCGGACCAGCCGGCTGCCCAGGGCATCAAAGTCCGCGGTCAGGCTCACTCCCCAGACCGCCACCAGCGCCAGCCCCAGGGCCACTCCCCGGCGCAGAGCCCGGCCTGTCCCCTTGTTCCCCATGCGATCACTCCTTATCCTGTGTATGCGCAGCTTCGCCGCGATTTCCTCGACCCGCCCGCCTCCGTCATGGCGCAGGCGGGCTTCTTCGGGCGGATACCATCCGCCCGGCCGTAACTGTTATACAAGGATATGAGCCGTCCGGCACGGATATGACAAAGGGCGGGGGCCTGCTTCGGCCCCCGCCCTGCGGGTCTGTATGAAATGTTACCGGCGTCCGCTCTTCAGCCGGAAGGAGCTCATCAGCTGCTTGAGCAGGTTGGCCTGGGAGGACAGCTCCTCGCTGGCCGCAGCGGACTCCTCGCTGGTGGCGGAGTTGGTCTGGACCACGGCGGAAATCTGCTCGATGCCCTCTGTAACCTGGGAGATGGCGGTGGTCTGGCTCTCCACCGCCTCCACCACAATGGACATCTTCTCGGTCACGCCGCCGGCGCTCTGGCTGGTCCGTTCCAGGGACTGAGTAACCTGGCTGACCACGCTGCTGCCCTCGTTGACGGCGGAGATGGAGTTCTCGATCAGGCCCTTGGTGGCCTTGGCGGCCTCGTCGGACTTGGTAGCCAGGTTGCGCACCTCGTCAGCGACGACGGCGAAGCCCTTGCCGGCAGCCCCCGCCCGGGCGGCCTCCACAGCGGCGTTCAGGGCCAGAATGTTGGTCTGGAAGGCGATATCCTCAATGGTGGCGATGATCTTGCCAATCTCCTCAGAGGATCTGGAGATGCGCTCCATAGCGGTATTCAGCTGCTGGACATACTCCATGCTGGCCCCCAGCTGGCTTCCGGCCTGCTCCACAAACTGGCCGGCCTCCCGGGTGGCCTGGACGGTGCGCTTGGCATTTTCAGAGATGTCGCTGACAGTAGCCGACAGCTCCTCCACCGAGCTGGCCTGCTCCGTGGCCCCCTGGGCCAGGGACTGGGCGCTGTTGGACACCTGGTCCGAGCCGGCGGACACCTGCTCGGCACTCTCTCTGATCTGGCGCATCGTGTCATTCAGGTGCTCCCCGATGCTGTCCAGAGAGTGCCGGATGGAGGCGAAATCCCCCACATAGTCCTGCTGGGCTCCGCCGGTCAGATCGCCGTTGGCGATGGCGTTCAAGACGTCAGATATCTCGCCTATGTAGCTCCGCAGGCGGCGGATGGTCTCTTCAAACATCTGCCCCAGTTCGCCCACCTCGTCGTTGGAGTGGACATTGACGTGGATCTCCTCTCCGCTGGTCAGGCCCAGGTCGCCCCGTTCCAGCCGGCTGGCCACCTGGGTGATCTCCGCCAGGGGGTGAGAGACCATTTTCTTCAAAACGGCGGCCATAATTGCGATACATACCAGGATGACGGCAATGCTCACCACTGTAGAGGCGATCACCGTCAGGAAGGTCTGGCGGGTGGCCTCAGCGCTTGAGATGCCCGCGAAGATCAGGCCGTTTACTGTCCCGTCCGCTCCCCTTGTGGGGACATAGGAGCACAGATATTCCTCATTGAGAATCCGGGCCTTGCCCACATAGGACTGCCCCCGCTGAAGCACCGTTTCAGACAGCTCGGAGGACAGCTTGGTGCCCACCACCCGTTGGCCGTTCTGCATAACGGTGGTGTAGGCCCGTCTGTCTCCCTCGAAGATAGTAAACTCACAGCCCATGCGGGTTTTCAGGTCGTCCAGCACTTTGTTCATATCCGCGTCGCTGCCGGTCTGACTGAGGACATAGGCCAGCATATTGGTGCCGTTGGTGCACCGCTCCTTCAGCATGTTGGTCGTCAGGCTGCGGAACATGGTTACGCACATGGTCACCGCAAAAAAGACTGAGACCATCTGCATAATCACGACCAGATTGCCTACCTTTTTGCCGATGCGCTTCCGCTTCTGCCCTGCTCCGCCTTTGGACATTCCTACCCTGCCCATTTTACTCACTCCAATTCCAATTTTTCAATCATAATCAGGTTTAAGAGGGAACACCCCTTATTGTACGTAATTATAGCAAGGAGCATCAGCTTTGACAAGTCCTTATTTGCTCCTTTTCCGGGGCTTTTTGCTCTTTCACCACTTGTGTTTCCCGGCAGAAAATAGTATAATGTATTATTAACGCCTATGCCCATTGGAGGTCTTTTATGGAACGCACCACCACTGTGATTTCTCCCGCCGATGTAGACAAACAGCTGGAATACTGCCGGGCTGTGGCCGGGCTGATGGCTTGGCAGCCGGGGGAGCGGCCCCTGGCCCTTGTGGACACCTACGGCTGCCAGCAGAATGAGGCCGACTCAGAGCGCCTCCGGGGTTATCTGGAGCAGATGGGCTTTGGCTTTACCAGCGACGAGGAGCAGGCCCGGATCATCGTCATCAACACCTGCGCCATCCGGGAGCACGCGGAGCAGCGGGTATTCGGCAACGTGGGGGCGCTGGTCCATCTGAAGCGCCGCCATCCGGACACCCTGATCTGTCTGTGCGGATGCATGGCCCAGCAGCCCCATGTGGTGAAAAAAATCCGGGACTCCTACCGCCACGTGGACCTGGTCTTCGGCCCCCACGTCCTGTGGAAGTTCCCGGAGATGGTCCACTCCCTCCTCACCCGGCGCAGCCGGATGTTCCTCACCCCAGACGAGCCGGGGTCCATCGCCGAGGGCATCCCGGTGGTCCGGCAGGACAAGATCCGCGCCTGGGTGTCGGTGATGTACGGCTGCAACAACTTCTGCTCCTACTGCGTGGTGCCTTACGTCCGGGGCCGGGAGCGGTCCCGAAGCCCGGAGGACATCCTGGCCGAGGTGCGCCAGCTGGCGGAGGAGGGGTATCAGGACATCACCCTTCTGGGCCAGAATGTCAACTCCTATGGCAAGGACCTGGACGAGCCCATGGACTTCGCCGACCTGCTGGAGCAGGTCAATGCCATCCCCGGGGACTTTCTCATCCGGTTTATGACCTCCCACCCCAAGGACGCCACCCAAAAGCTCTTCGAGACCATGGCCCGGTGTGAAAAGGTGGCCCCGGTGCTCCACCTGCCCTTCCAGGCGGGGAATGACCGGATTTTAAAGGTGATGAACCGACGGCACACCCGGGCGGAGTATCTGGAGAAAATCCGGGCGCTCCGGGCACTCATCCCCGATATCACCCTCACCTCCGACATCATCGTGGGCTTCCCCGGCGAGACGACAGAGGAGTTTGAGGACACCCTGCGGGTGCTGGAGGAGGTCCGGTTCGACGCCCTGTTTACCTTCATCTTCTCCCCCCGCCCCGGCACCCCGGCGGCGGAGATGGACGACCCCATGCCCCGGGAGGAGAAGCTGCAAAACTTCAACCGCCTCACCGCCCTCCAGGACGCGATCTCCGAGGAGAAGCACGCCGCCTACATCGGGAAAACGGTGCGGTGCCTCCTGGACGGCCTGTCTGACGACCAGCGCTATGACCTCACCGCCCGCACCCCCGGCAACCGCCTGGTCCGGGTGGTGGGCGACCCCTCCGCCCTGGGCCAGTTCCGGGACGTGAAAATCACAGGGGCCAACAAGTGGTCGCTGTTCGGGGAATTGGTATAACCCCCCGTCCCCCGCAGGAAAGCCTCCCTTTTTGAAGGGAGGGGAACCGCCGCCGAAGGCGGTGATGGAGGGTTTTCCCTTAACGAAACACAGTTGTCCTCGTTAAGAGAAACCCCCACCCGGCTTCGCCGGGAGCCCCCTTTGCGAAGGGGCCATTGACATCCGCATACAAGACGAAAAAGAGAGAAAGAAGGAACACCCATGCCGGAAATCACCCCTATGATGCAGCAATATCTGGACATCAAGGCCCAGAACCCGGATTCCATCCTGTTTTTCCGGCTGGGGGATTTTTACGAGATGTTCAACGAGGACGCCAAGCTGGTGTCCAAGGAGCTGGACCTGACCCTCACCACCCGGGACCGGAACAAGCCTCCCGAGCAGCGCACCCCCATGTGCGGGGTGCCCTACCACTCCGCCGACAGCTACATCGCCCGGCTCATCGCCAAGGGCTATAAAATCGCCATCTGCGAGCAGACCGAGGACCCGGCCCAGGCCAAGGGGCTGGTGGACCGGGACATCATCCGGGTGGTGACGCCGGGGACGGCCATGTCCTCCGCCATGCTGGAGGACGGCAAAAACAACTACATCTGCTCCATCTACGCCGACTCCGCCGCCTTCGCCCTGTGCCTGTGCGACATCTCCACCGGCGAGGTGTACGCCTCCTCCTTCCCCGCCGGGGAGGAGGGGCTGGGCCACTTGCAAAACGAGCTGGCCCGGTTCCACCCCGCCGAGGCGGTCCTGTCCTCGGGGGCATACAGCACCGACGGGCTGGTCCCCTATCTGAAGGAGCGGCTGGACTGCCTGTGTGAGAACGGGGGCGAGGCCCGGTTCCGCATCGGCGCCGCCCGGCCCCTGGCGGAGAAGCAGTTCAAAACCGGCCTGACCGACGTCCCGGCGGGGGACGAGGCGGTCATCCAGGCCGCCGGGGGGTTGCTGGCCTACCTTTACGAGACCCAAAAGACCGATTTGAGCCACATCTCCCAGCTGAACTACTACACCGCCGGCCAGTTTATGGAGCTGGACCTCACCGCCCGGCAGACGTTGGAGCTCACCGCCACCATGCGGGGTAAGGAGAAAAAGGGCTCCCTGCTGTGGGTGCTGGACAAGACCAAAACCGCCATGGGAGGCCGGCTCCTCCGGGGCTGGCTGGAGCGCCCCCTCCTCTCCCCGGTGCAGATTGCCCGGCGGCAGCAGGGGGTGGCCAACCTGGTGGAGGACGCCATCACCCGGGAGGAGCTCTCCCTGGCCCTCCGGGAGGTCACCGACCTGGAGCGGCTGGCCGGCCGGGTGGTCTACGGCTCCGCCGGCTGCCGGGACCTGGCCGCCCTGTCCGCCGGGCTGGGCAGGCTGCCCCACATCCGGGAATTGCTGGAGCACTGCGCCTCTCCCCTGCTCCGGGAACTGCGGGAGCAGCTGGACGACCTGCCTGAGCTGCGCGACCTGCTGGAGGTTGCCCTGCGGGACGAGGAGGAGAAGCCTCTGCCCTTCTCCGTCCGGGAGGGGGGCTTCATCCGCCCGGGCTACAACGAAACGGTGGATGGGCTCCGGGACCTGCTCACCAATGCCAACGGCCACATCATCGACATGGAGGTCAAAACCCGCGAGCAGACCGGCATCAAGAACATGAAAATCACTTCCAACAAGGTGTTTGGATACTACATCGAGGTAGCCAAGTCCCAGACCGGGCTTGTGCCCGACCACTGGACCCGGAAGCAGACCACCGTCAACGCCGAGCGGTACATCTCCCCCGAGCTGAAGGAGCTGGAGCACGCCATCCTCTCCGCCCAGGACCAGGTCACCGCCCTGGAGTATCAGCTGTTCTGCCAGCTGAAGGAGGCGGTGTGCGCTCAGGTGGACCGGCTCCAGAAAACCGCCGCCGCCGCCGCCCAGGTGGACGTCCTCCAGTCCTTCGCCAGCGTGGCCGCCGCCAACAGCTACTGTATGCCCCAGGTGGACAACTCCGACGCGGTCACCATTGTGGAGGGCCGCCACCCGGTGGTGGAAAAGATGCTCAAGGGGACCCCCTTCGTCCCCAACGACACCCACATGGACGGGGGAGACGACCTGGCCGCCATCATCACCGGCCCCAACATGGCGGGCAAGTCCACCTACATGCGCCAGGTGGCCCTCATCGTCCTCATGGCCCAGATCGGCTCCTTCGTCCCCGCCCGCTCCGCCCGGATCGGGGTGGTGGATCGGGTGTTTACCCGCATCGGGGCCAGCGACGACCTGGCTTCCGGCCAGTCCACCTTTATGGTGGAGATGACCGAGGTGGCCGCCCTGCTCCAAAACGCCACCAGCCGGTCCCTGCTCATTCTGGACGAGATCGGCCGGGGGACCTCCACCTATGACGGCATGGCCATCGCCCGGGCGGTGC
Organism: Colidextribacter sp. OB.20; assembly: GCF_009911595.1. GTDB lineage: Bacteria > Bacillota > Clostridia > Oscillospirales > Oscillospiraceae > Lawsonibacter. The sequence continues at coordinate 11,896 of NZ_QWKG01000050.1, read as the reverse complement.
TGGAGCACTGCGCCGATAAAAAGCGCCTGGGGGCCAAGACCCTCTTTGCCACCCACTACCACGAGCTCACCGCCCTGGAGGGGGCCGTCCCCGGGGTGAAGAACTACAACATCGCCGCAAAAAAGCGGGGCTCCGACGTGATTTTCCTGCGGAAGATCGTCCGGGGCGGGGCCGACCAGAGCTACGGCGTGGAGGTTGCCAGACTGGCCGGGGTACCCGACCGGGTGGTCCGCCGGGCCCGCCAGATTCTGGAGGAGCTGGAATCGGGTGCAGGGGGCGACACCCCTGGCTCGTTATCCAATCGTTCTATGCGGGCCGCCGGGTCGTCGGCCCCTACCGTCTTACGGGGCGGCGCAGAGGCCGCCCCCTACGGGGACCAGGTGTCCCTGGGGGACATCGGCGGCGAGACCGTCCTGAAAAAGCTGCGCATGACTGATGTGAATATCCTCTCCCCTATCGAGGCGCTCAACCTCCTGGCAGAATTGAAGCAGGACCTGAACGGGGGATAACCCCCTGCCCTCCGCAGCACAAAGCCTCCCTTCGTGAAGGGAGGTGGCACGGCGCAGCCGTGACGGAGGGTTTTCCAATCGAAAACGCACCTGTTTCTTGGGGAAAACCCCCACCCGGCTTCGCCGGGAGCCCCCTTCGCGAAGGGGGCCTTGGGGCCGCCTCCGAGCGGGATGAAAGGAATGATACTATGAAGCACGCACGGCTTCTCCTCCTGTCCCTCTGCCTGCTCCTAGCCGCCTGCGGACAGAAGCTCGCGGAAAATCCCCCAGAGACCGACCTGTCGAAACCTCCAGCCGTCTCTGAGCCCGCGCCCAATATATCGGAGCCGGACGTCTCCGACCCTGACCGATCCGGGTCGGTGCTCCTCGCCCCACTCACCGCGGAGGATCTGGCCGCCGCCCACCAGGCCGCTCTGGACTACTACCAGGGCACCATCTTTACCGTAGACACCCTCACCGAGATCGAGCCCCGTCAGGGGGAGGTTGCCTTTCAGGTCTCCTGCTCCAAAGGCGGCGTGAAGGTGGACCCGGACCGGACCATCTGGCTGGAGCGGCAGGACGGAGTCTGGACCGTAATCAGCGAGGGGTATTGACCATACTTCACGGACCCGCGCCAGCCGGCCCTTATCATCGCGCTGGACGCACTGCAATTCAGAACCGTGTATCCGCAGGGTGTTGCCCCCGGGCACGCCGGTTCAGGAACAGAAAGAGGGTGGATTCATGCCAAACATTTCCGTGCCAGACCCCCGCGAGGCCGGCCCAACCGCCGCTCCGGCGGAGGAGGTCTGCCAGACCCTGGACGTCCTGAAGAACACCGGCCTTGTCATAGAGGCGGAGGACTCCACCCCCGAGCAGCTTGCAGGCCAGGGCTTTCAGCCGCTGCCCAGAGAGGTCTTTGCCCATGTCTCCGGGATGCTTCAGCCCGTCTCGGGCCTGCTCGCCAGCCGGGCGGCCCAGAACTCCTATGCCAACACCTTCGCCGGGGCCTACCGCCTGCTTATCCCGAAGGAGCTGTCAGGCCTGTCCCGGGCGGAGGTCAAAAAGCTCATCGACCAGTTCGGCCCAAGCGCCGAGTCCATGATTTTCAGGGGTCCCAACGGCAGAATCGCCGGCCACGGCGGAGTGCAAAAAATAGAGACCCCCAGCCTGCAGCCCCTGAACATCATGCACATCGCCTTTTCTGCCGCCTCGGTGGTGACCAACCAGTACTTTTTGTGCCGCATCGACCAGAAGCTGGAGGCCATTCAGGGCCAGATATCGGAGATTTTGAAGCATTTGGAGCGCGGCAAGCGGAACAAGCTGCGGGCCAATCTGGAGACGCTTCAATCCTATTATCCCAGGCTGACCGCCCTGTCCGGCGGCAGTCCGATCCAGCTTCTCTCCGCCATCACCGAGATACAGGACATCAAGCGGGAGACGCTGGCCTTCCTCTATGACTACCAGGAGGAGTCCCAGCTGGTCCAGCCCGTCAAAAGGAAGGACCGGGAGGAGGCTTGTCAAAGGGAGCGAAAGACGCTCCAGCTCTATTACTACGCCCTGTACACCTACGAGCTGGCCGTCATCGAGGAGCTCCTGCTGACCCAGAGCACAGACAGCGCCAGCCTTCAGGAGGCACGGCGAAGGCTGCTGGAGCTGACGAAGACATTCCGCCAAATCTATATGCAAAAAGCTTTCAGCCCGCGGCTTGGCCTGCGTGCCTCAGAGCAGTATGTCATAGATGTGTCAAGCAACAGCATCCGTATGCAGCGGCCATGGCCGGACTATCTGGACAAGGCTGTCCTGGGACTGGACCAGCTGGACCGACAGCTCAACAGTCCTATGGAGCTGGTGGTGACTGGAGAGCAGATCTACACCAGGTATTTGGAGGACCCGGCCCCGCAGGAGGGGCAGAACCGGAGGTAATCGATGTCAACCATTCAAGTTTTAGACCCCCACGTGGCCGACCTGATCGCCGCCGGCGAGGTGGTGGAGCGGCCGGCCAGCGTGGTCAAGGAGCTGATGGAGAACGCCATCGACGCCGGCGCCTCCGCTGTGACGGTGGAAATCAGTCACGGCGGCCTCACCTTCCTCCGGGTGACTGACGACGGAACGGGCATCCCGGCCTCAGAGCTGAAAACCGCCTTCCTCCGCCACGCCACCAGCAAGCTGCGCACCGAGTATGACCTGGAGGCCATCGGCACCCTGGGCTTCCGGGGGGAGGCTCTGGCCGCCATCGCCGCCGTCTCCCGGGTGGAGGTGCTCTCCCGGAGGGCCGACGCCCAGCTGGGAGCCTCCCTCAGGCTGGAGGGGGGTGTCTCCGGCGAGCTCGAGGAGGCCGGCTGCCCCCTGGGCACTACCATGGTGGTCCGGGACCTGTTTTTCAACACCCCGGCAAGGCTGAAATTCATGAAAAAGGACGCCGCCGAGGGCGCCGCCGTCTTTGCTGTGGTGCAGAGAACTGCCCTGTCCCACCCGGAGGTGTCCGTCAAGTTTATCCGGGACGGCAGGCAGGAGCTGCTCACCCCCGGTGACGGCCAGCTGAAAAGCGCCGTCTACGCCGTGCTGGGCCGGGAGCTGGCCCTGGGCTTCCGGGAGGTCAAGGCCGCCGGGGAGGACATGTCGGTGGAGGGCTTCGTGTCTATGCCCGCCTGCTGCCGGGCCAGCCGGGGCTGGCAGTTCTTCTTCGTCAACGGCCGGCAGGTGAAGTCCCCCCTGATGACAGCCGCCCTGGAGGAGGCCTATAAAAACCAGCGGATGGTGGGCAAATTTCCGGGGTGCGTCCTCCATCTAAAGACTAAGCTCAACGCTGTGGATGTAAACGTCCACCCCGCCAAGACCGAGGTGAAGTTCGGCACAGAGCGGGCGGTGTTCTCCGCGGTGTACCACGCCGTACTGTCCGCCCTGGAGAGAGACTCCTCTCACCCCCAGGCGGTGCTGAAAAATACCGAGCTCCCCGGGGTGTGGAGACAGGACACCGTGACAGAGAATCAACTGCGCATCGGTGGTGCTCCCGCCTCCCCCTTTATGGGGGAGGTGGCCCGGAGGGCCGGAGGGGGCCCTCTCAGTCAGCCTGCGGCTGACAACACCCCCAGAGGGGAGGCCAGACGTCCCCTCCCCACCGTCGTCCGTGTCCACGACAGCGCCTATACGCCGCCCGTCCCGACGCAGCGGCAAAAGCCTCCTTTTGAAGGGAGGCACCCCAGTACACAAACCGGGGCAGAGGACTATACGCCCCAGGGCGGGACAGAAAAGGTAAAACAAATTTACCAACCCCCGGCCGCCCCCCACAGCTCGACTCCGCCGAACGCAATCCCCAGTCAGCCCTCGGCGGACAGCACCCCTCAGAAGGAGCCTCTGCCGCCGGAGACGGTGACGGAGGGAGTCCCCGAGCTCCCCTGGCGCGTCGCCGGGGAGGTGCTGAACACCTATATCATCGTGGAGCGGGGGGAGACGGTCTATTTCATCGACAAGCACGCCGCCCACGAGCGGATGAACTTCGACCGGATGAAGGCCGCAGGGTACGACCCCATGGCCCAGACCCTGCTCACCCCGGTCGTCTGCCGGCTGTCTCCGGCCCAGCGGGAGGTCCTGCTGGAGCACCGTCCCCTGCTGGAGGAGTTCGGCTTTGAGGCGGACGAGCTGGGGAGCGACCTGGCGGTGCGTCAGGCCCCCTTCGACGTGGACGCAGCTGACATCCCTGCCGCCCTGGAGGAGCTGGCCCAGAAGCTGCTCACCGCCGGCTCCGCCGACCCCGCCGCCGCCCGGGACGAGCTGCTCCACACCATGGCCTGCAAGGCGGCCATCAAGGGGGGCTGGCACTCCAGCCCTCAGGAGCTGGAGCGGGTGGCCGGGGCCGTCATGTCCGGACAGGTAAAGTACTGCCCACACGGCCGGCCGGTGGCCATTGAGCTGACCCGCAGGGAGCTGGAAAAGCAGTTTAAGCGGGCATGAGCGTGTTTTGGCGGAAAATAGGCGGATATTATCCGCCCGCAGTTTAAGGAATGGCCTGATGGATGCTAAAGGCAGGAAAACGGTGCGCCGGGGTCGTCGCGCCCTACCGCCGGTCCCCCGAAGCCCGCATGTAAGGCGGGACGACCCGGCCCGCCGGCAAGCGAAAAAAGGAGGTCTCCATGTCCTGGAACAGTTCTCTCTATGAGTACCACAAGAAATACGGCGGGCAGCTCCTGGCCGGTGAGGATGACGACGGCCTGCTGGTCTTTACCTGGAAGGACCGGCCCCTGGCGGTGGACCTGCTTCGGGCCAACGGCCGGTACGGCCCCTACTGCCACGTCCAGGCACGCATCCCCGTCACCCTGGGCAAGCCCTACCGGCTGACAATAGGTCCGAAAAAGACGCTGTCCGGCGGGGTGAACTCAGTTTTGCGGGCGGTGCCCGGCCTGCCCAACGGCGGCCTCCTCCCGGCGGACTTCGGCTTCCCCGAGGTCACCAAAAAGCGGCTGATCCGCTCGGACAACTACGACTTCACCAAGCTGGTGCTGGGCAGCCTGGACTTCCGCAACGCCCTGCTGGCCTGCCCCGAGGACCGGGTGGAGGTCCGCCCCGGCCCGGGGGAGGAGGGTCTGCACCTCATCACCGTCACCACTGATGCCAGCCTGGACAGCACGGGCGGCAGCTGGTATGTGGGAAGCGTGGCCGATACCGCCGGCCAGGAGGTCAAGGACCGGGCCTCTCAGGAGGTTTTGGACGAGTTCTTCCCCCGGATGGACCGCTTCCTGGACCTGATCCGGGCCGCCTATAACGCCGTCACTCAGTGGCGGATGCCGGTGTGAAGGCCTCCAGCATGAGCCGGACACCCAGAGAAAAGCCCTCCTGGAAACAGCGGAAGCTCTGACGGTCGTCCCGCTCGTCCCCCAGTTCCATCAGACGCTCCATAAATTCGTCACCGAACATCCTTTGCACCTTATTTAATTCAGTGAACAGCTGTTTTCGCAGTTTTTCGTCCTGTTTTACGGTAATATCGTATTCACCGCTGTATAATTTATAGAGTAAACTGTCCATATGTGCGCCTCCGTTTATTAGCTATTTATTAAGCCCATTATATTAGCAATTTATTAATTTGTCAAGGGGGTTTTTTGTGTTTGACCCAATTCTTTTTGGCAACAGACTGCGTGAGCTACGGGAAAGTCGTGGCGAAAAGCAGCCTGCAATAGCCGAGGCCCTAGGTATTACAGTTCCTCAAATCAGTGATTTAGAAAATGGCAAAAAAGGGACTACTCTCTCAAGATTTGCCTTAATCTGTGAGTACTACAACGTCTCCGCCGATTACCTGTTGGGGCTCACCGATGACCCGAAGCCCTGCAAGAGACGGAAAAAAGGCTCCTTTTGAAAGGAGCTGTCGGCGAAGCCGACTGAGGATTGTGTTTCGCGGAGCGAAACGTATGAAATAAACAGGATTTGCAGGAATTTGTTTGCTCCGCATATTTCGCCTGCGGCGAAATGCAATCCTCCGTCATCCGCTTCGCGGATGCCACCTCCTTTCACTGCGCAGCCGTTGGCGCCTCTGCCGCCTTACGGATGCGGCGTCCCCCTTGCGGGGAAAAGGAGGCTTTTGGATGTACCCTTCGGCCTTCTGGAAAACTGAATACAAAATCTCTCCGTACCTCTTGCATACTCCAGGGCGGCTGTGGTATACTGAACACAGCCGATATGGGTAGGCACGTCTGTGGGATCACAGGCAAACCCCCGGAGAGGTAGCTGCTCTCCGGGGGTTTTTTATGCCTACCGTCCTTTTGTTTGTCTGTCCAGCCACCGGCACACAAAGTAGCCGATAATATGTGCGGTAACAGACACAAAAATTTGGGTAAGCACTTCCATAAGGATCACCTCCTTCCCTTTAGCAGGAAGGGAAAAGGACGGTATCTCCATTGTACTATATTTCGACCCTATCTGCAAGGAGGTGAGATCATGTCTTCCAAGGTCTTAGTCATCACCGGCCCCACGGCGTCGGGCAAGACGGCGCTGGCGGTGGAGCTGGCCAAACGGCACAGCGGCGAGGTAATTTCCGCCGACTCCATGCAGATCTACCGCCGCATGGACATCGGCACGGCCAAGCCGACGGCGGAGGAGATGGGGGGCGTCCCCCACCACATGATCGACGTGGCCGACCCGGAGGAGGACTTCTCCGTCGCCCGGTATGTGGACATGGCGGCGGCCTGTGTGGAGGGCGTGCTCTCCCGGGGGAAGCTGCCCATTCTGGCGGGGGGCACGGGGCTGTACATCGACTCTCTTCTCTCCGGCCGGACCTTCGCCGCCTTCGACGAGCGGAGCCCCCTCCGCGCCCAGCTGGAGGAGCGGTACGCCCGGGCGGGGGGGCAGGCCCTCCTACAGGAGCTGGCCAAGGCCGACCCGGACGCCGCCGCCCGCCTCCACCCCAACGACGGCAAGCGGATTGTCCGGGCTCTGGAGGTGTGGCTGACCACCGGCAGGACCATCACGGAGCACAACCGGGAGACAAGGAGCCTCCCGCCCCGATACCACGCCCTCACCCTTACCCTGGACTTTCAGCGCCGGGAGGACATGTGGGACCGCATTGACCGCCGGGTGGATGCCATGATGGAGGCCGGGTTGGAGACAGAGGTCCGGGAGCTGCTGGGCAGCGGAGTGCCGGAGCGGTGCACCGCCATGCAGGCCATCGGCTATAAGGAGATGGCCGCCGCGATTCAGGGGGATGGGGACATCCGGGCCGCCGCTGAGGAAATTAAATTGCGCTCCCGGCAGTACGCCAAGCGCCAACGCACCTGGTTCCGGCGAAATCAGGCGGCCAAAATTCTGCTCTGGGGTCCTGTCCCAAATTTTACAGACATCCTACAGCGTTCGACAACCTATTTGGAAGAATTTGGTATATGATAGTGCCATTCAGACAGGGTCCGCCCTGTCTAAAAGAAAGAAGAGGTGCTACATATGCCAACCACACAGAAAATCAACAACCTCCAGGAGATCTTTCTCACCCAGGCCCGCCGGGAGCGGCGGATGGTCACCATGTTCCTGATGAACGGCTTCCAGATGCGGGGCCAGATCACCGGCTTCGACGCCTTCACCGTTGTGCTCACCAGCGACGGCAAGCAGCAGATCATCTATAAGCACGCCATCTCCACCATTGTCCCCGAGCGGCCCGTGCCCCTGGGCGAGCCGGGGGAGAGCGACATGCAGGGCGCATAACATGCGCCCGCCGCCTCTCCGCTTCTTTGTTCCGGGCGGAGCATATCCGCCCCTGACGCTACCTTACGCAGAAAGAGAGAACCCTGATGAAGCAAGGAAAACCCCTTATTACCTTTGTCGTCCTGCTCTTTGCCACCGTCATCGTCATCTATATAGGCTTCTATGTCTTTAACGCTATGGACGAGCCCTACCAGACCGCTCAGGTCTACGCCTACACCGCCCACGACAGCGTGCCGGCGGAGGGGCTGGTCATCCGCCAGGCTCAGGTCATCTCCGCCCCCTCCGGCATTCTGGAGGTTACCCGGGCGGAGGGGGAGAAGGTGGGAGCGGGACAGCAGCTCGCCCTGGTCTATCAGAACAGCCAGGCTCAGGCCGACCAGGCTGTCATTGAGGAGCTGGAGATGGAGATCGAGCTGCTTGAGAAGTCCATCGCCCAGTCGGGCGACCTGGAGTCCGCCGCCCAGCTGGACGAGGATATCCTCCAGGCGGTGGTGACCCTCCGGGCCTCCTACACCCAGGGGGATTACACCCAGCTGCGGACGCAGGTGCTGGGGGTGAAGAGCAGCGTGCTCAAGCGGGGCTACACCTATGGCGAGGGCCTGACCGCCGAGGAGCTGTCCCTCCGGCTCCAGGAGCTGCGCGGACAGCTCTCCGCCCTGAACCGGCAGTCCGCCCGGGCCACCACCCGGGTCAACGCCCCCGTGCCCGGGGTGTTCTCCAACCTGGTGGACGGCTATGAGTCCCGGCTCACCCCGGAGAGTGTCAAGGAGCTCACCCCCACCGCCCTCCAGGAGCTGATCGACAGCCCCGCCGGAGAGGACAGCGGGGCCCTGGGCAAGCTGCTCACCTCCGAGACCTGGTATTTTGCCGCTAACCTGCCCAGGAGCACGGCGGAGCGGCTGGTTGAGGGCCGGACGGCCACCCTCCGCTTTTCCGGCGAGCTGAACCGGGACGTGACCATGCTGGTGGACCGGCTCGGCCCTACCGAGGGGGGCACCACTCTGGTGGTCTTTTCTTCCAACCGCTACCTGGCCCTCACCACCCTGCTGCGCCACCAGACCGCCGAGCTGATCTTCGAGAGCTGGTCCGGCCTGCGCATTCCCAAGGAGGCCCTGCGGCTGATTGCCCCTCCCCCCGCCGGGACAGAGGACGGCTCCTCTTCCGCCTCTGCCTCCACGCAGAGGCTGGGGGTGTATGCCCTGGTCAACGGCCGCAGCGAGTTCCGGGAGGTGGAAATTATCCACGAGGGCAGCGACTACTATGTGGTCCGCTCCGTGGGCGCCGGCCGGAAAATCCTCCGGGCCGGCGACACCATCATCACCCACGGCACCGGCCTGACTGACGGTATGCTGATTGAGGGGTAACCATTTTCCGTCCCCCGCAGGGCCAAGGCTCCTTTTCTCCGCAAGGGGGACGCCGCATCCGTAAGGCGGCAAAGCGCCAACGGCCGCGCAGTGAAAGGGGCTCCGCCCGGAGGGCGGTGGGGATTGCGTTTCTGTTTGTAGGGCGCGACGACCTCGGCGTGCCGCCGAATCAGCAAATACACGGCGGGCCGAGTCGTCCCGCCCTACAGAGACGTCCCGCCGCAGCGAAAAAGGCCCCTTTTCCCTACGGGGGACGAAGGATTCTATCATATAGAGAGAAGGCAATACTATGGACCTGTCCCAGAATATACAAGCTGTGCGGGAGAAAATTGCCGCCGCCGCCCGGGCGGCGGGCCGGGACCCGGGGGAGGTCTCCCTGTGCGCCGCCACCAAAACTCAGACTGACGAGGCCATCCGGGCCGCCATTGCCGCAGGCGTGGAAATCTGTGGGGAAAACCGGGTGCAGGAGCTCACCGCCCATCTGGAGGCCAATGCCTACGCTGGGGCGGACGTCCACTTCATCGGCCATCTCCAGACCAACAAGGTGCGCCAGGTGGTGGGCAGGGTGTCCCTCATCCACTCGGTAGACTCCGACCGGCTGCTCCGGGCAATCGCCGCTCAGGCGGACAAGCTGGGCATTGTCCAAGACATCCTGCTGGAGGTGAACATCGCCGGAGAGGAGAGCAAGGGGGGCGTATCCCCTGCAGACCTGCCCGCCCTGGCGGAGCTGGCCCGGAGCCTCGGCGGCGTCAGGCTCCGGGGACTGATGGCAATCCCGCCTGTTTCAACGGTTTCCGGGGAAAACAGGAAATATTTTTCCCAAATGAGAAATCTTTTTGTTGACATAATGAAGAAAATATCGGATAATTATCCTGTTATGGATTCTCTATCTATGGGCATGAGCGCCGATTACGAGGACGCCATCGCGGAGGGCGCCACCCTGGTCCGGGTGGGCACCGCACTTTTTGGGCCCCGGCCTCCCATGGGTACTGCCCGCTGACATATTTTACTATTTGGAAAGAGGAGCGAAACTGATGGGAATTTTTGACGAGTTTAAGCGGCTGGCCCACCCCTATGAGGATGAGGACGAGGACGACTATGATGATTTTGACATTTCCCCCCGCCCGGTAGAGCGCCGGGAGCGGGACCAGCGCGTGGACCGCGCGCCCCGGGACAGCGGCTACGGCAGCAGCTACAGCACCCCCGCCCCCGAGGACGACCGCCGGAGCAACAAGGTGGTCAACATCCGGGCGGCCACCCAGCTCCAGGTGGTGCTGGTAAAGCCTGAACGCTTTGAGGACGCCTCCTCCATCGCCGACCACCTGCGGGAGAAGCGCACCGTGGTGCTGAACCTGGAGTCCACCAACGGCGAGATCGCCCGCCGCCTGCTGGACTTCCTGGCCGGGGTGTCCTACGCTCAGGAGGGCAAAATCAAGAAGGTGGCCATCTCCACCTACATCATCACCCCCTACAACGTGGATATCCTGGGCGACCTTATTGATGAGTTGGAGAACAACGGGCTGTATTTTTAACACTGACAACTCCTGTTTTCAGGGGCGGATATCCTCCGCCCGCCGGGTGCCGGTCTGTTTTACCGGGCGGATCATGTCCGTCCCTATGTAGAGATTTTGGGGGATTACTATGCTTACACCACAGGAAGTATCCGAGCGCGCCTTCCAGAAGGCCTCCTTCGGTGGATATAACATGTCTCAGGTGGACGAGTTTCTGGACATCCTCACCGGGGACTACTCCGCACTGTTCAACGAGAACATGGTTCTGAAAAACAAGATGAAGGTGCTGGTGGACAAGGTGGAGGAGTACCGCTCCACCGAGGAGGCCATGCGCAAAGCCCTGATGGCCGCCCAGCGGATGGCCGACGACCTGGTCCAGGAGGCCGAGCGGAAAAAGGCCGAGATGCTGGCCCAGGCGGAGAAGGAGCTGCGGGACCGCCAGGGCACCATCGCCCGGGATATGCAGGCGGAGGAGTACCGCCTGAAGCGGGCTCAGCAGGAGACCGCCGCCTATGTGGAGAAGGTCCGCGCCCTTCATGTCCAGGAGGAGCAGCTCCTCTCCCAGCTGGAGGAGCTCTATCCCCCCGAGACCAAGCCCAGCCTGGACCCGGTGGAGGAGAAGGCCTCCGAGATTGACGACAACGTGCAGCGCCTTCTGGCCCAGGCTATGGAGGACGCTGCCGCCGAAAATCTGCGGGCGAAGGCCGCCGCGGAGGAGGAGCCCCGTGACATGTCCGACACCGCCGAGTTCCCCCCTCCCGGTCAGGAGGAGGACTGCGACGAGGAGGACGACTGCCCTCCCGAGGACGAGGACGACGACCGCTCCGCCGCCGGCAGCCGCATCAGCTTCGGCGAGCTGCAATTCGGCCGGGATTACGAGATCACCTGAGCGGCCGTTTCGTAAAAACGAATTTGTAGTTGTTTCATCCTGCCCCGCATAGTATGACATAGAGATTTGCGTGCCTGGAAATGGCTTTCAATGGAGTTTTCCAGCCATAACAGCATATGTGGAGGTAACACATAATGTATATGAATGCAGAGACGAAGGCTTCTCTGGAGCGAATCCTGGGGAGGCCTCTTGAAGAGATATCGGCAATGGACTTTGAGGAGGAGGTCCGATTTGTGGAGGAAAAAACGAAAAAACCGCTGATTTTTTCCAAAACCACCGACCCCCGCATCAATGGGCGGGGGAACCCCCTCCTTGTTCGCAGAAGAATTGTAACCATGCAGGATGTAGACAAAAAAATGTCGGAGTTGAAGTAATTGGATACAACAATGAAGTCCTGCAAACAAAAGTCAAGCCCTAAAATGGAAAAATTTTGAGTGGGTGAAAAAGGGAACAACAAACTAAGCC
>NZ_QWKG01000049.1 GCF_009911595.1 Colidextribacter sp. OB.20 | reverse complement strand
GCCTCTGCTCCGACGCCCGGCTCGCCTGGAAGGCCGGGGCTCCCACCGCCTCCGGCGACCCCACCGAGGGGGCGCTGGTAGTGGCCGCCGCCCGGGAGGGGGTGGATCAGGCCCGGGAGCTGGAGCGCCTTCCCCGGGCGGCCGACATCCCCTTCGACTCCACCCGCAAGCTGATGACCACCGTACATACCCGGGAGGAGGGGGGGTGGACCGCCTTCGTGAAGGGGGCCCCCGACGTGCTGCTGGAGCGGTGCTCCGCCACCCCCCGGGGACCCATTACCCAGAGCGACCGGGCCCGGATCACCGCCGCCAACGAGGAGATGGCCGGCAAGGCCCTGCGGGTCATCGCCGTGGCCCGGCGTGAGCTGGACCGCCTGCCTGGCCGGCTGGAGCCGGAGGATATGGAGCGGAGCCTCACCTTTTTGGGCCTCTTCGGCCTGATGGACCCGCCCCGGCCCGAGGTCCGCGCTGCGGTGTCCAAGTGCCACCTGGCGGGGGTGCGGCCGGTGATGATTACCGGCGACCACCGCTCCACCGCCCTGGCGGTGGCCCGGGAGCTGGACATTGCCCGGCCGGGGGACTGGACAGTCACCGGGGCGGAGCTGGACTTTATGCCTCAGGAGGTGCTGGAGAACGACATCCAGCGCTTCGCCGTCTTTGCCCGGGTCTCCCCGGAGCACAAGATGCGCATTGTCCAGGCCTGGCAGAAGCAGGGACAGGTGGTAGCCATGACAGGGGACGGGGTGAACGACGCCCCCGCCCTGAAGGCCGCCGACATCGGCTGCGCCATGGGCCGGACGGGCACCGACGTGGCTAAGGGGGCAGCGGACATGATCCTCACCGACGACAATTTTTCCACCATCGTCTCCGCCATCGAGGAGGGCCGGGGGATTTACTCCAACATCCGCAAGGCCATCCACTATCTGCTCTCCTGCAATATCGGAGAGATCGTCACCATCTTCGCCGCCACGGTGGCGGGCTTCGGACAGATGCCCCTGGTGCCGGTGCAGCTGCTGTGGCTCAACCTGGTCACTGACTCCCTCCCCGCCCTGGCCCTGGGGGTGGAGCCGGTGGAGGAGGGGGTCATGGAGGAGGAGCCCCGGGACGCCTCCGCCGGGCTCTTTGACAGAGACTTCTCCTTCCGGCTGGCCTGGCAGGGGCTGATGGTGGGGGGACTCACCCTGGCGGCCTATTTTCTGGGCCTGCGCTGGCTGGGGGCTCCGGGGATGGAGGGGGCCACGGCCAACACCATGGCCTTCGCCACCCTCACCCTGTGCCAGCTGTTCCACGCCTTCAATATCCGCAGCGAGGACCGCTCCCTCTTCGCCCAGGGGGTGTTGTCCAACCCGGCCATGAACCGGGCCTTCCTGGCGGGGCTGGCTATGCAGCTGTCCGTACTGCTCATCCCGCCCCTCCAGGGGGTGTTCTCCGTCACCCCTATGAATGCCCCCCAGTGGTGTACCGTCCTTGCCTTGGCTATGGCCCCCATCCCCATCTGTGAGTGGGCCAAATCCAGCCGCAGGAGAAGTATGGAGGAGACCGCCCCGGAGGAGGCGGTCAAATAGCCAAAAAACAGCCCCGCCGGCGAGCATCGCTTTCCGGCGGGGCTGTTTTATTGACATACATTTTGTGCTCCGGTGAAATCACGTTAAAATGCGCCGCCGCACACATCTATCTCACAGAAAACACCGCGCCGGAGCGGGGCGGGAGGGCGACGGTATACAGCCCGTCCTTCTGGGAGAACTGGGGCTGGCCCAGCAGGGGAATCAGTCTGCCCCCGTCAAATGTGAGGGCGTGGTCCTCGTCCCCGGCGTTAAAGACGCACAGCAGCCGCTCCTCCTCCATCTCCCTGAGAAAGGCCATCAGCGGCCCCCGGCCATAGATATACCGGATAGCGCCCTGGCGCAGGGCGGGGTGGTCTTTGCGCAGCCTCCCCAGAGTCCGATACCAATCCATCAGCTCCCGATCCTCCCGGCCCCAGGGGTAGGTCTGACGGTTGAAGGGGTCCTCGAAGCCCTCCATTCCCGCCTCGTCCCCATAGTAGACCGTAGGGGAGCCGGGGAAGCAGAACAGCAGCAGAGCGGCGGCCTTGAGCAGCTGCCTGCCCCGGAGCCGCTGTCTGTGGGACAGCCGGAACCGGGCCCGCCACTCCTTGGACTGGTCCCGGTACTCCCCGCCCGCCCCCAGCAGGGTGAGGATGCGGGGGGTGTCGTGGGTGTCCAGGGAGTTCATGGCGGAGTAGAAGGCGAAGGGGGGGTAGTTCTCCCGGATGGTCTCCATCCCCTCCACAAAGGCCTCGCCCCCGCCCCCCTGGAAGAAGGACAGGATGGCCGAGCGCAGGGGGTAGTTCATCAGCCCGTCGCAGTGGCCTCCCAGGATGTGCTTGCGGCGCACGCCGTAGGCCACCTTGGTGGACCCGTCCTCCCACACCTCGCCGATGACCACTGCGTCGGGCTTCTCCGCCCGGGCGGCCTCGTGGATGCCGTGGACAAAGCTGTCGGGCAGCTCGTCGGCCACGTCCAGCCGCCAGCCGTCCGCCCCGGCCCGGAGCCAGCGGCGGACCACGCTGTCCTCACCGCCGAAGATAAACTCCTGATAGGAGGGGTTGTTCTCATTGACGGCGGGCAGGGAGTAGATGCCCCACCAGCTGTCGTATTTATTGGGCCACTGGGTGAAATTGAACCAGGGGCGATAGGGGGAATCCTCACTTTGACAGGCCCCCGTCTCCGGGTAGAAGCCGTCCCCGTTGAAGTAGCGGCTGACAAAGCCGGTGTGATTGAATACCCCGTCCAGCATCACCCGCATCCCCCGCCTGTGGGCCTCGTCGCACAGACGGGTGAAGTCCTCGTTGGTGCCCAGCATGGGGTCCACCCGGCTGTAGTCGGCGGTGCCGTAGCGGTGGTTCTCCGCCGCCTCAAAGATGGGGTTGAAATAGACCGTTTCCACCCCCAGCTCCTTCAGATAGTCCAGCTTCTCTATAACGCCCTGAAAGTCCCCGCCAAAAAAGTCCCGGTTGCGGATCTCCCCGTAGTCGTTGGGCAGGAACTCCGGAGCCTCCTCCCAGCTCTGGTGGACGGTACGTCCCCCCACCAGCCCCTCCGGGTCAGGGATGCGGCTGCGGCGGAAGCGGTCGGGGAAAATCTGATAGGTGACCCCCTCGCCGAACCAGGTGGGGACAGTCTCCTCCCCGTCGTAAACGGTGAGCTGGTAGGGGCCCAGCTCTGTCCAGCGTCCGTCCAGCCGCTCCAGGCGGAAGGAGTACCACACCAGCCCCACATAGCCGGCGGTATCCAGGGCCGTCGAGAACTCATCCCGGCCCAGATTGTGGCCCTTCCAGGGCATTTTCATGACAACAATCTCGTTGTGCCGGCTCTCAAAGCGGGCGGCCAGGCTCGCGTGACAGAAGCATTCCTTTCGGGGGGGGCGAAGGGTAAACTGTACCTGCGTTCCGGAGGCCGCTGCGCCGTAGGGCGTTTTATATCGGGGGTCCCGGGAGTCGTAGGTGGGCAAATATGGCATTGGAATCACTCCGTGTTCAGGATCTGTAGGGCGCGCCGTTTTCCGGGTATGCGCCGGCGGGCGTCAATGGTACTGATAGCTCCCGCCGCCGATGAACTCCCGCAGCAGGGAGTCTTTCGCCACCAGAGCGGGGTCAACGGCGTCGAAGTAGTCGAAGGCGGCCACCAGCTCCAGCAGCTCACCCTGGCGCTCGTTGTCTTGGGGGACGCTCTGGAGCAGGGGGGCGGCGTAGTGCTTCATCACAGGCACCTCGTAGGGCAGGGAGGAGTCAAAGATGATATCCGCCTTGCCCCGGTAGGGGGAGATATACAGCTTCTCCCCCCGGCGGACATTGGCCCACATGCTCAGGGTCTGGGCCACCCCGGCGCCCCGGAAGCTGTAATCCCGGACGGCCCGGCGGGTCAGCCGCATCCAGGTGCCCTTGAAGCGCAGGGCGGAGCCCTCATTCACATTGGAGCGGGCGGAGATATACAGCTTGGCCGCCTCCGGATGCCGTGAGGTGATGTCGTTGTTGAGGGCGTGGATGCCCTCAAAGATGGCGATCTCGTTTTTCTCCAGGCGGAGGGGGGTGCCCAGGCTGTCGTTGCGCATCTGCCGGGCAAACTCATACCGGGGAACCAGAATTTCCTTCCCCTGGGACAGAGCGGTGAAGTGCCGGTCCAGCAGCTCCATGTCCAGGAACAGGGGGGACTCATAGTCGATGTCCCCCTCCGGGGTGCGGGGGGCGGTTTCCGGGTTCAGGGTGACAAAATAGTTGTCCATAGCCACCGCGTGGGAGTTCACCCCCCGGCGGCGCAGCTCCTCGGCAATTTTCATGGCTGTGGTGGTCTTGCCCGAGCCTGAGGGCCCCGACAGCAGCACAATGGGGCTGCGCTCCAGGTTGGACAGAATCCTGTCCGCCGCCAGGGACACCCGCTGGGCGTAGTTCAGGTCGCACTCAGCCAGAAACTCCGCCACATCCGTCCGGACGCGCCGGTTGATCTCCTGTAGTTGGTAGGCCATAGAGACGCTCCTCTCTTGGGCGGTGCTTTTTAGGGGCCCGCCCCCTGCCTTTGATAAAACTTCCGAATTTCTTCCTTCTGTCCCAGCACCTTCTCCAGCCCGGACAGGTAGTCCTGGGGGTACTTGGGATTGGTGAGGCGGGAGAGCGCCCCATCTCCGATGAGCTTGGTCACTCCGCCGCAGCCCAGGGAGATGACGGTGTGCAGCTCCTCCATCATCACGATGTTATACAGGCTCTCGGTCCCCGGCCTGGCCCAGCCCACGTTCTCCAGGGAGCCAGACATATATTTCTGCCGGTATAAATAGTAGGGGATATAACCTTTCGTTGTCAAAATCTCACGGGAGAAGTCCAGCATCCGGGCCACCTCGCCCCCGCCGGGCATGGAATCCGCGTTCTCCCCCTCCATCAGCCGGGAGCCCTTCTTCAGGGCCAGTGTGTGGACGGTGACGTTCTCCGGGGCCATGGCCAGCACCTCCTCCAGGGAGCGCCGGAAGCCGTCGAAGGAGTCCCGGGGCAGGCCGGCGATCAGGTCCATATTGACGCAGGCGAAGCCCATTTCCCGGGCCAGCTCATAGGCCCGGCGGAACTGCCCGGTGGTGTGCAGCCGGCCGATGCCCTCCAGCACGTGGTCCTCCAGGGTCTGGGGGTTGATGGACACGCGGCCGGTGCCGTGACGCTTCAAAACCTCCAGCTTTTCCCGGGTAACGGTGTCGGGGCGGCCGGCCTCCACAGTGTACTCGGTACAGCCGTCCAGGGGGAGGCATGCCTCACATTGGGACAGCAGCCGGTCCAGCTGGTCCGCGCTCAGGGCGGTGGGGGTGCCGCCCCCCATATAGAAGGAGCGGACCGACAGCCCCAGCTCCTTCAGCACCCGGCCTGTCTCCGCCGTCTCCCGGAGCAGCCCCTCCAGGTAGGGCTCCACCATGTGGAGCGTCCGGCCCACGTCGGCGGAGACAAAGGAGCAGTAGGCGCACCGGCTGGGGCAGAAGGGAATGCCCACATACAGCGAGACCTCGCCGGGCCTCAGAGTCCGCTGCGCCCCCGCGCTGGCCCGGGCGCAGTCCACCGCCAGCCGCGCCCGCTCCGGGGAGACAAAATACTCCTTCCTCAGCTCCGCCTCCGCCTGCTTCGGGGTTTTCCCCGCCAGAATGGCCCGGGTGGGCAGCTTCACCGGGCGCACCCCGGTGAGGGCCCCCCAGGGGGGCTCATACCCCAGCAGGGCGGTGCCCGCCTTGTAGAAGGCAAGCTTCAAGGCGTGCTGAACGGTGTGGTAGACCGCCTCCGGAGCCTCGTCCAGCTTCTCCGAGGGGAAGCGGCGCACCCCGTCGAAGCGCTCCCGGTGTCGGAACACCAGGGCGCTGACGCTGGTCAGGGTCTTTCCCCGGCGGAGGGTGAAAATAACCGCGTTTTCCTCTTCGCCCAGGAGCTTGGGGAGGGGACCCTCCGGATACTCCGGCTTCTCCCCCGGAAAGAGGGTGAGCATCATCTGCTCGGCGGCGTAGTGATACCGCTCCGGGGACCAGGGGAAGTTGGTGGTCTGAAAATACAGCTTCACGGCTGTCTCTCCCTTGTCTCGCTGCGGCCAATTAGGTAATCCATGCTGACATCATAGAAATCAGCTAAGGCGACCAGATTGGGGAGTTCAGGAATATGGCTGCCACCCTCATAATATTGATATGCTCTTGGAGTTACTTTCAAAAACTCCGCAACTTGAACTTGTGTCAGTTTTTTCTCTTTACGGAGTAACTTCAGGCGCTCACGAACAATAATCATAAAAACTCCTTGACACGAACGGTTCATTCTGGTACAATAAAAATACACGAAAGATAACTTCGACGAAAAGAGGTATCTACCATGAACCAAACTATACTTCAAATCTTATTCCTTGACAACCCGGAAATTCCTGCGGAAATCGCCAGCTTCTGCAACAGCCTGCCCAAGTACGTCCAGGCGGAGCAGGAGTATAACCAGGCCGCCCAGGAGCTGGCCGGCCTGATCGGCTACGAGCAGTTCAGCCGCTTCGAGGAGGCCCTGAACTGGCACCTGGCCGCCGAAGCCCGCGCCTGCTACCTCTTCGGCCTGGGGCTGCGGCAAAAACTGCTCCGGGAACTGGCTGGGTAAGCCCTTCTTCCCCCGCAGGGATAAGGCTCCTTTGGAAAGGAGCTGTCAGCCGAAGGCTGACTGAGGATTGCGTTCGCGAAGCGAACATACAAAGTAAACAAGGTTTGTACCCTCTGTGTAGGGGCGCACATTGTGCGCCCGTCATTAACAGGCCAGCTCCAAAAAGCGGGCGGACAATGTCCGCCCCTACAGAGGCTCAAAACCCTCGTATGCTTCGCATATTTTGGCTGCGCCAAAATACAATCCTCCGTCATCCGCTTCGCGGATGCCACCTCCTTTAAAAAGGAGGCTTGCCGCTGCGGCGGGACGGGGGTTCCTTCTATCCCATCGCCATGCGCAGGTAGGGGTTGGACCTCCGCTCCCGGTCCAGCTCAGAGGCGCCCATGTGGCCGGGGAGGACGTGAAAATTGCCCTCCAGCCCGCCCAGGCGTTTGAGGGAGGCCATGATCTCCCCCTCGTCCCCGCCGGGCAGGTCGGTGCGGCCCATGGAGCCGGCGAAGAGGGTGTCCCCAGTGAAGAGCGCCTCGCCCGCCTTGAGGGTGACGGAGCCGGGGGAGTGGCCCGGGGTGTGGAGGACCTCCACCGTCAGGGAGCCCAGAGGGAGGGCGTCCCCCTCGCCGTAGAACAGCAGGCCCTCCACCTGCCCCGCCAGGGGGAAGAGGGTGTTCCCCGCCCCGTTGGCGTCAGCCCGGTGTATATAGATCTTCGCCTCGGGCAGGGCCTCGTGCAGCTCAGGCACGGCAGTAGTGTGGTCGTAGTGACCGTGGGTGAGGAGGATGTACTCCACCGCCCCCTCCGTCTCCTTCAAAACGGACAGGATGCGCTCCGCCTCGTCCCCCGGGTCGATGACCGCGATTTTTTTATCCTCCTCCAGGATATAGCAGTTGGTGCCGATGGGCCCCACCTGCATCATTTTCACCCGCATAAAAGTACCTCCTGTTCAGCCCAGCATGTCAGACACGTCTTCAAATCCGGAGCGGTCCACCGGCTTGCGGTCGTAGGCGGCGCGGAAATATGGGATGACCTCCTCCACAGTCCGCACATCCAGATCCCACAGGGCCATCCCCTGCCGGGAGCCCCAGCCGATCTCTACGGTATACCAGCCGGGTCGGGGCCCCGCCCGGTTCATGGCGCTCTGGATAAACCAGTAGCTCTTGGGGTCGCCAGGGTCCTTCTGCTCCAGAATGAGAAAGCTGTCCGGGTCCTCCAGGTTCAGCTCCCGCAGCTCGGAGACAATCATCTCCCAGGTGTCGAACTCGGGCCAGAGCTCCCCGCCAACGTTCAGCGTCCAGGGCCAGTCCGGATGGGGCTGGCCGGGGTGATGTTTCTTTTTGCCGAAGAAAAACATAGGGGAACCTCCTTTGCAGGAGCGGACATTGTCCGCCCGTTCTTCGTCTGCCGCTTTGGCGCGGGCGCACAATGTGCACCCCTACGCTTTATCTGTATCAAACAGGATGGTCACCGGCCCGTCGTTCACCGATTCCACCTGCATGTCGGCCCCGAACTGTCCGTGCTCCACCTGGAAGCCCCGCTCCCGGCACCGCTCCAGGAACCACTCGTAGAGCTGAACGGCCAGCTCGGGCTTGGCGGCCTTGGAGAAGCCGGGGCGGCGGGAGGAGGTGTCGGCGTACAGGGTGAACTGAGACACCACCAGCAGCGCACCCCCCACCTGGGCCAGGTCCAGGTTCATCTTGCCGTTCTCATCCTCGAATACCCGAAGGTTGCATATCTTTTCTGCCAGCTTATCCCCTGTGGCCTGGGTGTCCTCCGGGCCCACGCCCAAAAGGACCAGAAAGCCCTTCCCGATGGCCCCCTCCACTGTCCCGCCGATGGTGACGGAGGCGGAGGTCACCCGGGTAACTACCGCGCGCATGGGATCACGTCCTTTGTTGGTAATTTTGTAGGGCGCGACGACCCCGGCGCGCCGCTTTTATTGCCCTCTATGCCCTGAACATCGGGCCGCCGAGGTCGTCGGCCCCTACAGGCGTCTATTTCCCCGAGGCCCTCGCCACGTGGTAGACCCCCTGAATGTTGTTCAGCTTGTTGATGACCCCCTCCAGCTCTCCCTTGTCCTTCACCTCCACCACGATGGAGATGGTGGCATGGCCGTCGGGCAGGGAGCGGGCGGCCAGGGCGGAAACCTTCACCTTGGCAGTGGACAGGGCCATAGCCACATCCAGGGTGAGATTGTCCCGGTCCTTGGCGGAAAGCTCCAGGGAGGTCTTGTAGTTGGGCAGCTTGCTCTCCACCCAGGAGACCTTGACCCAGCGGTCCGCCTCCTCGGGCCTGCGCTTGTCGGGGGCGGCGTTGGGGCAGTCGGCCCGGTGGACAGACACGCCGTAGCCCCGGGTGATGAAGCCGATCACCGGGTCGCCGGGGACGGGGGTGCAGCACTTGGCGAACTTCACCAGGCAGTTCCCCAGCCCCTCCACGATGATGCCTGAGTCGGAGCGGCCGCTTTTGACCGGGCCGTGGTGCTCAGAGGGGGCGGCGTTGCCCGGCATGATGACGCTCTCCTCCAGGGTGCGGGCGGCGGCGGCCGCCTTCTCCGCCTGGAGCCGGCCCAGCCGCTGGAGCTCATCCCGGATACGGGCCACCGATTTGGCGGCGGTGGTGCCCCCGTAGCCAATGGCGGCGTACAGCTCATCCAGGGTGCCGCAGCGCAGCTTGTGGAGCAGGTGGGGGAGGACCTCCTCGCCGGTGATGGCGGACAGAGGCAGCTTGTAGTGCTTCAGCTCAGACTCAAACGCCGCCCGGCCGGTGGCGATATTCTCCTCCCGCCGCTCCTTTTTGAACCACTGGCGGATCTTGTTCCGGGCCTCGTTGGATTTGCACAGGTTGAGCCAGTCCCGGCTGGGACCCTTGGCCGATTTGGAGGTGAGCACCTCCACAATGTCGCCGTTGGACAGCTTGTAGTCGTAGGGCACCATCCTGCCGTTCACCCGGGCGCCCACCATGGTGTTGCCGATGGCGGAGTGGATGTTGTAGGCGAAGTCGATGGGGGTGGCCCCCTGGGGCAGGCTCTTCACGTCGCCGTTGGGGGTAAAGACAAAGACCTCGTCGGCGAAGAGGTCCACCTTCAGGGTGGAGACAAACTCCTCGGCGTCGGCGTCCTGCTGGTTCTCCAGCAGCTTGCGCACCCACTCGAACTCCTGCTCGGTGCCCAGGTGCTGGTTGGCCATCCCCTGCTTATACTTCCAGTGGGCGGCCACGCCGTACTCGGCGGTCTGGTGCATCTCCCAGGTCCTGATCTGCACCTCGAAGGGGATGCCCTCCCGGCCGATGACGGTGGTGTGGAGGGACTGATACATGTTGGGCTTGGGGGTGCCAATATAGTCCTTGAACCGGCCCAGCACCGGCTTGAACATGTCGTGGATACAGCCCAGCACATTGTAGCACTCCGGGATGTCGTTGACAATGACCCGGAAGGCGTACAGGTCAAAAATTTCGTCCAGCGTCTTGTTCTGGGCAAACATCTTGCGGTAGATGGAGTAGATGTGCTTCACCCGGCCGTAGATGGTGCAGTTCAGCCCCTCCTGCTTCAGGCGCTGCTCAATGCGGTGCTGAATGCCGGCCAGGAACTCCTCATGGGTGGAGGAGCGCTCGGTGAGCTCCTCCTCGATCTCCTTGTAGCCAACCGGGTCCAGATAGCGCAGGGCCAGGTCCTCCAGCTCCCACTTCACCTTCTGCATGCCCAGGCGGTGGGCGATGGGGGCGTAAATTTCCATGGTCTCCAGACTCTTCTCCCGCTGCTTCCGGGGGGACTGGTACTCCATGGTGCGCATATTGTGCAGCCGGTCGCAGATTTTGATGAGAATCACCCGGATATCCCGGCTCATGGCAATGAGCATCTTGCGCAGATTCTCCATCTGCTCCTCTTCCTTGGTGACGAACTGCATCTTGGTCAGCTTGGTGACCCCCTCCACCAGCTCGGCCACGGTGGGGCTGAACTTTTTGGCGATCTCCTCGTGGGTGGAGGCGGTGTCCTCAATGCAGTCGTGGAGCAGGGCGGCCACCACGCTGTCGATGTCCAGCTCCAGGTCGGCCACAATCTCCGCCACGGCGATGGGGTGGATGATATAGGGCTCGCCGCTCTTGCGCAGCTGGCCGTGATGGGCGGCGTCAGCGTAGGTGAAGGCGTCAAACAGCCGCTTGGTGTCCAGGTTGGGCGTGTAAGCGACCACCTTCCGCTCCAGGGCGTGATAGCTCTCTAAAATGGGGTCCATACTGTCACCTCGGTTTCGGGTTTGTTCTCTGTAGGGGGCGGTCCCTGTGCCGCCCCGCTGCTTTGCTGCCGGCGGGGGGACGGAGCGGCGCGGAGGCCGCCCCCTACAGACCGCTCTCCAAAATCCGGCGCAGCCGCCTGATAATCTCCGACGCCTCCAAATCCACCTTCTGCTCCACGTGGCGCAGGGTGATCTGGATGCGGTCGGTGCGGCGCTTCAGGTCGATGAGTCCCCGCTCCTCCAGCACCTCCAGGCAGAGCATGGTCCGGGCGGGCACCTCCTTCTGCCGGGTGGCCCGGGCCACGGACCGGGCGATGCGGGCGGGGGTGTCCTCCACCACGGTGCTGGCGGTGGACTGGCGCTCCAGCCATCGGTACAGGTCCACAAAGTCCCCCCGGCTGGGAAGCAGGAACCGGGCCTCCTCGCTGGTGAGGGGCTCCCCCTGCCTGTATTTCTCATAAATGGCCCGCTCCAGCTGGGCCCGGGAGGGGGCAAGGCGCAGGTCCACCACCTGGAGCTGGACCGACCGCACACCCCGGAAGTCGTTGATCTGGGGGTAGAACACCACGTCCACCCGGCAGCCGGGGTATAGCCCCAGCTCCGAGCCCTGGCTGGAGAAGAAGATGGCGTCCAGCGGCGCGCCCCGGCTCTCCAGCCGCAGCTTCAGGTGCCGGCCCCGGCCCACCTGGGCCATGGCGTGGACCTGGGCCCCCTGGAGGAGAAACACCGGCCTGGGATTGCCCGTGCCGCAGGGCTCCAGCAGGTCCAGGGCCTCCACCGCTTCCACCGTCAGGTGCCGGGGAGAGACGGCCAGATCGACATCCAGCACCGAGGGAAGGGCCTGGCCGTGGCAGCTGTCTGCCACCTGGCGGCGCAGGGCCTGGGCCAGGGCGGGGATGTTCTCCTCCTTCACCGTGAAGCCGGCGGCCAAGGCGTGGCCCCCGAAATTCTCCAGCAGCGGGGCGCAGGCGGACAGCAGCTCGAAGAGGTTAATATCCCCCCAGGAGCGGCAGGAGCCCTTGCCCAGGCCGCCGTCCAGGCAGATCATAAAGCAGGGGCAGGCGTATTTCTCCGCCAGGCGGGAGGCCACAATGCCCACCACCCCCTGGTGCCACTGGCTGCCCGCCAGCACAATGGCCCCCCGCTGGGGGGCGCGCTCCAGGTGCTCCACGCACTGCTGGAAGATCTCCCCCTCGATGCCCTGTCGCTCCCGGTTCAGCTCACACAGCTGGGCGGCCAGCTCCTCCGCACGGGCGGGGTCATGGGTGAGGAAGAGCTCCACCGCCACCTCCGCCATGCCCATCCGCCCGGAGGCGTTGATCCGAGGGGCCAGAGTATAGCCCACCGAGACGGAGGTCACCGGCTTGTCGGTCAGCCCGGCGCACCGGATGAGGCTGTCCAGCCCCAGCCGCCGGGGGGGACACAGCCGCTGAAGGCCCAGACTGACAATAGCCCGGTTGGCCCCGGTCATGGGCATCACGTCGGCCACCGTGCCCACGGCGGCCAGATCACAAAATTCGAGAAAGACCGCCCGCCGTTCCGGCTCCTCCACCACCGCCAGGGCCAGCATCAGGGCCACGCCCACCCCGGCCAGCCCCTTAAAGGGGTAGGGGCAGTCGGGCCGGCGGGGGTTCACCACTGCGGCGGCGGCGGGCAGCTCCTCCTTGCAGGCGTGGTGGTCGGTGATTACCACGTCCAGCCCCAGGCTGGCCGCCAGGGCGGTCTCCTCCACGGCGGTAATGCCGCAGTCCACGGTGATAATCAGGGAGACACCCTGTCCGGCCAGGGTGTGGACCGCCTCCCGGTTCAGTCCGTAGCCCTCCTCCAGGCGGCTGGGGATATAGGGCAGGACGTCGCCCCCCCGGGCGGTGAGCAGCTGGGTGAGCAGACAGGTGGAGGTGATGCCGTCCACGTCGTAGTCTCCGTAGACGGCGATGCGCTCCCCCCGGTCCAGGGCCTGCCGGACCCGCCGGACGGCCCGGTCCATGTCCTTCATCAGAAGGGGGTCGGGGATGGGCTCCGATCCGGGGGAGAGCAGCCGCCCGGCCTCCTCCGGCCCGGTAATCCCCCGGGCGGCCAGCAGCCCGGCCAGCAGGGGCGGATAGCCCGCCCGCTCCAGAGCCCGCTGCCCCTCCGGGCAGGGAGCGGCCACCTGCCACTGCTTGTATTTCACCCGGTGGTCACCTCCCGCCCCGCAGACACGCCCTCCGCCTGACGCAGGGCATAATCCTACATTATTAACTTGCCTATTATATCAGAGCGCATCGGGTTTTTCAAGATAAAATACAAAAAACAGCCCCAGCGGCAGCCACTACTATAAGTTTGCAGGGACCACTAAGGTCCAGGCAGACTTATTTTTTATGCCCGCAGGAGGTGAAAAGGGTATGGCTTGCTATACTTCCCGCACTTATGAAGAGCGGAGGACCATTCAAAAACTTTGGGAGGCCGGTGTTCAGGCAAAAGAAATCGCGGACAAGCTGGAGGCCCCGCTATCCTCCATCTACTCGGAGCTGCGGCGCGGCCAGGACGGGAGCCGGTTGCCGAACCAGCGGATGCGCTATAATGCGGACCTTGCGCAGTTGCGTATCCAGCAGTCTTTCGAGCGGAGAGGGCGCAGGACCGGAGAAGGGCCGGACCAGAAAGGAGCGGACGGAGCATGACCAACTTTGAGAAATTCGCGGAGACGCCGGAGGCGCTGGGCGAATTGCTGGCCTCTCTTACGGTGATTGACAGCCCGTGGGAGGACGCATTTCACAAGGCGTTCTGCGCCAAATGCGAGCGGGAGAACTGCGACGGGAAGCGCTGCCCGCACAAGGCGGAGCGGAACAATCCGCTGTGGTGGCTGAAACTGGGCGAGAAGCAGGGCGAGGTGCCGGGCCTGTCTATCAGGGTCAAGGCGGCGTTCCCTATCCTGTGGGACCGGGAGTATTACACCGTGGCCGGGAAGCAGAAGGAGACGCGCGCCCCCTGCGTCTGCTGTGACAACACGGGGAAAGTGACCATTAAGGGCGTCGAGTACGCTTGTCCCAGGTGCAAGGGAGACTGGCGCGAGAAAGAGGTTGTCGGCACAACGACGGTCTACTCCGTCGCAAAGTGGGTGCTGGAAAGTATCAGTGTAAACCAGTACGGCTTATCGCTTACATTCAAGCAGACAAACAGCACGGAGCGGTGGGGCGGCAGTTTGCAGATGCGGCAATCGGACTTCCGCGACATGGTATACAGGGACTACGGGAAAACCATAAAGGTCTACGACGACTACAAGGCCGCAATGGCGGAAGTGAAGCGCCTGAACGCGGCGGAGCGGGAGAAGCAGGCGTGAAGTGTAAGAAGTGCCGTCACTTCTACACGGTGATGGTTACGAAGGAGGGGTACAACCCGTTCCCGTGCTGTCACTTGTGGGAGGACGAGGGGAAACGCCCGGAACCGCTTACCCAGGCGTGCTTTGAGCCACGGGAGAAGAGACGGAAAAATGCTTGAAGTTGTACCTATGACACTGAAAGAGGCAAACGCCTTTGTGGAGCAGAACCACCGGCACCACGGACCTGTCGTGGGCCACAAGTTTTCTATCGGCCTATCTGACGGAGAGAAAATCGTGGGCGTTGCTATTGTAGGCCGTCCGGTTGCCCGGCACCTGGACGACGGGTGGACGCTGGAGGTCAACCGGCTTTGCACAGATGGGAGCCGCAATGCCTGTTCCATGCTATATGCCGCCGCATGGAGAGCGGCCCGCGCCATGGGCTATAAACGACTGGTGACATACATCCTGGAGAGCGAAAATGGGGCAAGCCTGCGCGCCGCCGGATGGAAATGCGTGGGACAAGCTGGTGGCCTGCGGTGGACTGGAAAGCGCCGCCCGGAAGTAGACCTTTACCCGGCGCAAATGAAAATCAGATTTGAAAAGGAGGGCTGACATGTGGCAAGGAAAAAAGAATACCCCGGCGGCTTCCGGCTGACGATGGCGACGGCGCGGCGGCTGGCCGTGCAGGAGTTCGGGACGGCAAAGGGCCTGAAACAAGGGAGCTGGCACAATTCCGAAGGGTTCTATGAAATGACGATGGGCAATTTGGAAATCGAAATACACCCGGACATGAGTGGAAGCGGGTGCATCCAGATTGATATTGCCATGCACGGAGCGGCGGGGCATATCTACCAGCTCCACGACCGGGACACTTTGCACCGGAACTACAAGGAAGAGGACGTGCAGCGGCGGAAGGAACGCCGGGAAGTGTTCGAGGACTGGGTAAGCGCGGGCGGACCGGAGCCGTGCCACAAAGCAATCGACGATTTTTGGAACAGGAGGTAGCGGGCATGAACACCATCTACAAACCGAAGGGCGCGGCGGCGGAGTACGGCGACTATGCCGTGAACATCTACACCGGATGCCCCCACCGCTGTTACTACTGTTTCGCGCCCCAGGTCCTCCACCGGGACCGGGAGGCGTTTCACTCCTGCGTGGGGCCGCGTAAGGACATCGTGACCGAACTGCGGAGGCAGTTGGAGCGGGAGCAGATTACCGGGAAGCTGGTCCACCTGTGCTTCACCTGCGACCCGTACCCTATCGGCCACGACACGACGGCCACGCGGGAGGTCATTCAGACGTTGAAGGAGTTCGGCAACCACGTCCAGATTTTGACCAAGGGCGACGGAAGCCGGGACTTTGACCTGCTGGATGGCGGCGATTGGTACGGCGTGACTATCTCCTGCGACGTGCCTATGGCAAACAGGGCGGAGCCGTGCGCGGCCAGACCGGCGGACCGGCTGTATAACATGGAGACGGCGAAGTGCAAGGGTATCAACACATGGGTATCGTTCGAGCCGGTCCTTGACCCGGCGGCGGTGCTGGACTGCATTAAGGGGTGCGCCTACTTCATCGACCGGGTGAAAATCGGGAAGATGAACTATCACCCGTCGGACATTGACTGGGCGAAGTTTGGGCGGGAGGCCGTGGCTGCGTGCGAAGAAATGGGCCTGGACTACTACATCAAGGACAGCCTGCGGGCGGAAATGGACAAGCCGTGAGTAGCGGGGCGGACTGGTCCAGGACGTGCGAAGGGTGCGAGTACATACGGACGGAGCCGTGGCCGGTCAAGGGGAGCTACAGCGAAAAGACTATTGCTTTCCGATGCTTTGCGCCGGGGAAACGCAAGGGCTATCACATGGGGACTACCTACCTCCTACCCTATATACCGGCGTGGTGTCCGAAGATGTGTCGGGAGGCGGTGACGGAATGACAATCGGCCTGATTGACGTGGACGGGCACAACTGGCCTAATCTCGCCTTAATGAAACTGTCCGCCTGGCACAAGGCGCAGGGCGACGCGGTGGAATGGTGGTGGGGATTCGGGGAGTATGACCGGGTGTATATGAGCAAGGTCTTTGACGAGACGTATTCCCCGGACATCCCGGAGCCGCTGAACGCCCGCGAGATTATCAAGGGCGGGACGGGCTACGGCCTGGACAACCACCTCCCGGACGAGGTGGAGCATATCTACCCGGACTATTCCATGTACCCGGAGCTGACCCGCGAAACCGCCTACGGATTCCTGACGCGGGGATGCCCTCGCGGGTGTTCGTTCTGCATCGTTGCCAGAAAAGAGGGACGCGCCGCCCGGAAGGTGGCAGACCTGTCCGAGTGGTGGCGGGGACAGAAGGAAATCAAGCTGTTGGACCCTAACCTGCTGGCCTGCCGGGAACACATGGACCTGCTGGGACAGCTTGCGGACAGCGGCGCATGGGTGGACTTCACACAAGGACTGGACTGCCGCCTGCTGACGGCGGAGAATATCGGAGCTATCGGCGCGGTGAGGCTGAAAGAAATTCATTTCGCCTGGGACTACATGGCGGAGAGCGATGCCGTGCTGCGGGGCCTGCGGCGGTATGTGGAACACGGGAAGAAAAACCGGCACGGGAAGTTTGGGTCGGTCTACGTCCTGACCAACTACGACACCACCATGGAGGAAAACCTATACCGTATCTACACCCTGCGCGATATGGGGTTTGACCCGTATGTGATGATTTACGACAAGCCAAACGCGCCGCGCGAAATACGCCTGCTCCAGCGGTGGTGCAACAACCGCCTTGTTTTCCGGGCGGAGCCGGATTTTTACAAGTTTGACCCAAAGAGGGGGTGAAGGAAATTAAAAGCCAGGAGCTAATCGAACGTCTGAACACGGCGTTTGTCGAGATTGCGCCGGAAGCCGCACGGGTATTGAACGTCATAGAACGCTGGCCGCTAACAGTAGAAGATGTGGAAATATACGGCGAGTTCAGCGGGGACACGGCGCTGCATGGAGAACACCTGAAATCGTTTTTGCGTGAGGCCATAAAGGCGAAAAGAGATGGGAGATTTTAAGCGTGAGCGTATGCAAAGACTGTGGCCGGGAAATCGACTGGATGCAGACGGCGGAAGGGCGGTATATCCCGGTGGACCCGGAGCCGGAATTTGTCATTGAGGGCGACGGGGACGAGAATTTTTACACCGAGGAAGAGGGAGTGCTTACCGGGCGGCTGGCGAGGCCGGAGGAAGTGCAGACCAGGGAGGACAAAATCAACACGCCGCTGGGGTTCGTGCCGCATTGGCGGACCTGCCCTTGCAGGGGCGATTATCGACGGAAGGGAGAGGAAAAACGTGGAAAAAGTTAAGTACATCAAAGTGGGACAAGCCCCGAAGCGTCGGCGGGTGAGCCTGCGGACGTGGATTGCGCGGCTGAACGGCTGGGCCGTGGCGTGGTATGCGTTCTTGGCGGTGGCCGGGGTGCTGCTGTATAAGCTGGGCGCGGCCTATGCCATGCGGGAGCGGGGGTATTACGCCGTCGGTGGTGAGGCACTGGCGCTGCTTCTGCCTGTGCTGTACTACGTTGCGGCGGCGATGGTCCAGAACATCATCAAGGATGGGGGCGAGGACGTTTGAATCAGGTTAGCATTGCCGCGCCGGATGAAATCATTGTGGATAATTTCGCGGGCGGAGGTGGCGCGTCAACGGGAATGGAACTGGCGACGGGGCGCATTGTGAAAATTGCAATCAACCACGACCCGGACGCTATTCTGATGCACAAAACAAACCACCCGCGCACCCGGCACCTGCAAGCCTCTGTGTGGGACGTGGACCCGGTGAAGGAGTGCGGCGGATGCCCGGTGGGGCTGGCGTGGTTCTCCCCGGACTGCAAGCACTTCTCCAAGGCGAAGGGCGCGGCCCTGGTGGACCGGAATATTCGGGGGCTGGCGTGGATTGTCCTGCGCTGGGCCGGGACCGTCCGCCCCCGCGTGATTATCTTGGAAAACGTGGAGGAATTTCAGACCTGGGGACCGGTCAGACGGGGGAAGCCTATCAAGAAAAAGGCGGGCCAGACCTTCCAGCGGTGGAAAAAACAGTTATCAGACCTGGGGTATACCATCGAACACCGGGAGCTGGTGGCGGCGGACTATGGAGCACCAACCACCCGGAAGCGCTTTGTCCTGGTGGCGAGGTGTGACGGACGGCCTATTGCGTGGCCGGAGCGGACCCACAACAAAGACGGGGCCGACGGCCTGCCGAAGTGGAGGGCGGCGGCGGAAGTTATCGACTGGAGCCAGCCGTGCTACTCCATATTTGCCACGAAGGAGGAAATCAAAAGCCGGTACGGTGTCACGGCGGTCAGGCCGCTTGCGGACAACACCATGCGGCGCGTGATTCGTGGAGTGGACAAGTTTGTGATAAGGGCCAAGACGCCGTACATCGTGCCGTGGACTGTGACAAACACCTGTAATTCGGTGGGAAGCCAGGTAACGGCCCCGGTACATACCGTCACCACGGCGGGAAATCAGCTCCTTCTTTCCCCGGCGCTGATTCAATACCACACGGAGCAGAGCGAGAACGTGCGGGGACAGAGCGTGGCGGAGACGCTGCGGACCGTGGACGCCTCCAACCGCTACGGCCTGATTGCGGCAAACCTGGTGGAGTATTACGGAAACGGGAATCCGCTAAACGTGGCGGAGCCGATGCGGACCGTGACCTCCCACGACCGGGAAGCCTTGACGCTGACGCACATATGCGAGTTCAAGGGGCAGGACATCGGCCAGGACCAGCGGAAGCCCCTGCGGACCATCACGGCCAGCGCCGGGGAGTTTGCGGAAATCCGCACGGAAGTACGGACCTACGAGCCGGGCGCGGATATGGGACACTGGCCGGAAATACGGGCGCTGTTGAATCGCTTCTGCGGGTATGACCTGAAAGACAACGAGGCACTGACACTGGAAATGGGCGGAACCGCCTATTTTGTCGCGGACATCGGCCTGCGGATGCTGACACCAAGAGAACTATACAACGCCATGGGCTTTCCGCCCGACTACATCATCGACCGAGACTACACGGGCCGGGCATACGGGAAAAGCAAGCAGGTGGCGCGGTGTGGGAACGCGGTGTGTCCTCCTATGGCCGAGGCCGTGGTGCGGGCCAACCTCCCGGAGTGGTGCGGGAAGAAGCTGCGGACGATGGAAGAGCTGGAAAGAGCGGTGTCGGCGTGACGTGAAAAAGAAGCGGAGCAAACCGCCAGCCAATGCCACGGCCTGGTGCGCCCTGCATGAACGGCTGATGAACGACGTTTACATACGGCGGCGGGGGTGCGTGATGCGGCGGTGCAAACACCTGAAATGGCTGAACGGCGAGGGCCGGAAACACGCTGGATACCCGGTAAACGGGTCCAAATAAATGAAAAGCGAGGAAAAAGAAAATGGTAGACATCAAAGGATTGGACAAGGCGCGGGTCCTGAAAGCACTGTATGACCACAGCCACGTTCAGGGGCTTGGATTTATGCACGCTGCCGAGGAAGGGGCCGTGACAGTGGAGAGCTGCGCTAAACTGCTGGAGAAGTACACGCAGTATGACTACCTGCACGGGCGGGTGCTGAAAGTGGACTTGTCCGGGGACGAGTTTGACGAGCGCCTGTATGACCGGGACTGCGGCGAGGGTGCCGCGCAACGGGCCGTCGATTCCGTCCGGGCCGAGCAGGAGGGCAGCGGGGATGCCGCCAAAGGCGCGGATGGAGAGAAGAAAGAGCTGTCTATGGAAGAAAAGGCGGAGCTGTCGAGAGTTACTATCATCAAAATTTTGGAAATCTTGGAAGAGCTTCCCCCGGATGTGGGCGCAACCACCTGTACGATACTGAAAACGATGCTGCCGGGGCAGTCGATGGGCGGTCTGGTTGGGCTGATGATGGGCGGGCCGTTTGCACCGCCGATGGGCTGGCCGACCGGCACGGGACCGCGCGGGCGGTTCGGATAAAAGAAAACGCCCTGCGTAAGCCTCCTACAGCTTGCGCAGGGCGGACGCCCCGGAGGGCGACAACCAAGTACGCTATATATTGTACCACACTCCGGGGACAGATACAAGAGGGAAACAACGCGCGGCGGCGCGTTTCGGGCTTGTATGGGATAGTAACTTAACGACCACGGGGGAGGTGCTGCCGGTATGCGGACGGTGTACCGGGAAAAGAAGTATACCTGCGGGGAATACCTGGACGTGTATATCTATCCGGTCTTTGAGACGGGAAAGCCGGGCGGAGGGAAGCGGGAGAAAAGGAAGCCCTCGACGGAGGCCCAAAAGAAGCTCAACCAGAGGCACCGGGAAGAAAAGCTGGTCCGCCTACTTCACGCAAACTTCACGCCGGAGGACCTGGAAATCCATCTGACCTACAAGGGGGAGCAGCCGGGGAGCGACGAGGAAGCAGCCCGTAACCTGCGCAACTACATCCGGCGGATACAACGCCTGCGGAAGAAGATGGGCTTGCCGCCACTGAAATACATAGCTGTCACCGAGCGGGGCAAGCGGGGCGGGCGGTATCACCATCACATCACCGTCAACGGCGGGATTGACCGGGACACCCTGGAAAGTATGTGGGAATACGGCTACGCCAACTCCCGCCGTCTGCAATTCACCGAGGACGGGCTTGCCGGGCTGGGGAACTACATCGTGAAGTCTCCCGTTGGGGGGAAAGCGTGGACGGCCTCTAAAAACCTGGTGGACCCGGAGCCGAGGACGCGGGACGGGCGCATATCAGGGAGCAAGGCGCGGGAGCTGGCTAAAAGCCTGGAGAGCGGAGAGAAATTCGCAAAGTTTGAGAGCCTTTATCCCGGATATCTTATGTCGGCGGCGGAGGCTTTTCACAACGACATGAACGGCGGGTGCTACCTGGTGGCACGGTTCTACAGGAAGGACGGGAAGTTTATCCGTCCGAAGCAAAAACCGAAGCAGAGGAAGCGGGAAGGGAGGAAAACAGAATGAGCATGGTAGAGCTGCCAGGCGGCGGGTGTGCCACGGATAGCGAGGCTCTGAACGCGCTGGCGGCGGAGGCCAGGAGGCGGGGCGTCAGCTACGGACACCTGGTAGCAAGCACAACCGAATGGGAGCGGGCCGAAATCATCCGGGACTACTGCGCGGGTAGGCGGAGGAAAGCGAGGAAAAAGTGATGGGTGTGGACGTGAAGGACCTGCCGCCCGCCTATCAGGCCCAGGCTTTGCGGAAGTGGGCGGAGCAGGAACGGAGGAAGAAGCGCCAGTCTCTCCCCTGCCCTGCCGGTGATGGGCCGGGGAAACCCGCTAAGTATCACAACAAGCCCACCGAGCGGGTGACGGCCAGCGGGGCCGTCCTGCGGTTCGACAGCCAGAAGGAGGCCCGCCGGTATGACGAGCTGGCCGCGCTGGAGCGGGCCGGGGAAATCCGAGAACTGCGGATGCAGGTTGACTTCACCTTGCAGGAAGCCTACACCGACGGCGAGGGCCAACGCGTGCGGGCTATCCGGTACAGGGCGGATTTTACCTACGAAAAAGCCAGAGACGACACGTGGGCGAAATACAACGGGAGTTTTTGGGTGCTGGTGGTGGAGGACGTGAAGAGCCGCGCCACCCGCACGAAGGAGTACATCATGAAGCGCAAGCTGATGAAGGAGCGGTTCAACATCGACATACAGGAGGTATGATGCTGTGTACTACCTGTGGTATATCGTGAAAAGCGCATTTATTGATTTTTGGAGGTATGAAGTCATGGAATTTTGTCGGTTTATCTTTTCGAGCTTTTGGGTGTGGCTGGGGTTCGCTATCCTGGTGTCCATGGTCGGCGGCGGGATTATCGAGCTGGTGAAAGCCTGCAAGCGCAACAGGAAGGTGACGGGCTACCGTGTCGGCCAGCGGTGGAAGCTGGACGTGGAAAACGCATCGGCGGACGACGTGCAGCACGCATTTATCGCTGTGACCTGCGCGCCGGACGGCGAGACGAAGCCGGAAGGAGAGGAAAATCGGTGAAGCTGAAAAAGGTCGCGGCACTTTGTATCAGGCAGGAGGCTTTTCACCTGTTCGATGAAATAGCGGAGGGCGGGGAGCTTATCCGGCAATGGCTGGGGAATGGGTACGCAATCTATCCTCTGTCCGGCCTGCCGGTCCTGGATGAATCCAACCTGTGCGCCATGTTCGATGTATCGGACAAGAAGCGGAAAAAGTGCTTTTTCTCCAGGAAGCCGATGCCGGAGAGCCTGAACGTGGAGGACTACGCAAAGGGCGAGCGGACGCTTTACGACGAGTGGCCCACGGTGGAGCATAACGGGTATGTGGTCAAGCCTCTTAGCGCGGGAGACAGCATTGTGTTCGTTCAGACAGCATTTCTTTCTCCGCTGGAGGATATGGCCGACTATCTCCGGTTCTATGAGCGGGTGGATGATACCGGGCAGACGTACATCGTGGCGAAAAACGGAATGGAAATCGCGGCGGTCATCATGCCCTACGACATCATCAGCGCGGGCTTTGTGGAAGAGCTGGAGAACCTGGCTTTTAAGTGCCGCAAGACGCTGGAGGCAAAGAAGGAGCGGGAGTATCTGAAAGCCGTGGAGCGGATGCCGGGGCCGCTGTTCCGGGAGGGCGCGGACGCCGGGGAAGCCGTGGAGGAAGGAGCGGGAGAATGAGGGAAGTTGAGGGATTTCCAGAGAAAAAATATTCCATCATCTACGCGGACCCGCCGTGGTCATACCCAAAGACCGGAGGAAAAAGGTCAAGCCGGGGAATGGCGAAGCAGCACTATCAGACCATGACAATCCAGGATATATGCGCCCTGCCGGTGAAGGAAATATCTGCGGAAAACTGCGCGTTGTTTTTATGGGCGACATTTCCGCAGATTAAACAGGCGCTTGCCGCGATTGAGGCATGGGGATTTGATTACTTTGGAGCGGCCTTTGTGTGGGTCAAGAGAAACGAAAAGACGGGGAAGGACGCCTTTGGAATGGGATACTGGACCAGGGCAAACCCGGAGGTGTGCCTGTTGGCATTTCGTGGGAAAATGAAACCGCTGCGCCATGACATCAGGCAGTTTGTGTATGCGCCAGCCGGGAAGCATAGCGAAAAGCCGGGAGAGGTTCGGGAAAAAATCGTATCTCTGTGCGGAGACTTGCCGAGAGTGGAGCTGTTTGCAAGGAAGCTGTGCCCGGGATGGGAAGCGTGGGGAAATGAACTACCAGGAAAAGGAGCGGAAAAATGAGGGCATTTACTGTGTATCAGCCCTACGCATACGCGATTGTAGCGGGACTGAAAGGCTATGAGACGCGCCCCCGACGGACCAACATTCGGGGCCGCGTCGCCGTCCACGCTGGGAAGCAGAAAATAACGCTTGATTCTATGCGTGTGGTTGTGGTTCCAGGCGAAGGAAAGAAACTGCACTACGGCGCGGTGCTGGGGACTGTGGAAATCGTTGATTGCGTCCCCGTGGAGGAAGTCGTGGACAGCCTCACGCCCAAGGAAAAGGTGCTGGGGGACTACTCGCCGGGGCGCTGGGCCTGGGTCCTGAAAAATCCGGTCATGTTCGATACACCGGTTCCCGCCCGTGGGCGGCAAGGCTGGTGGAACTGGGAGGGGTGACAGAAGAATGGAAAAGGGATACTGCGGGAGGCCGGAGTGGGCCGACGAGGAAGGATGCCCGATGGACAATCCCAACGAGGAAATGAAAGACTGTACCGGGTGCGCCTGGCACAAGGAAACGGAGGGACAGGAATGAGGACGCTTGCAATCGTCAATTTGAAGGGCGGAGTTGGTAAGACCGTCTCAGCGGCAAACGTGGCGCACATCCTGGCGACGGTCCACCACAAGAAAGTGCTGCTGGTGGATGCGGACAAGCAGGGCAGCGCCTCCCGGTATTTCCAGGTGTACGGGGAGCATGACGGGACGGCGGCGCTGCTGCTGGCCGATGGGCTGGACGCCGAGGCCGTGGAGCGGGCCATTTACAGGACCGGATACTATGGGCTGGACATCATCACGTCTAACCTGGAGCTGTACGCGGCGGACCGGGCGCTGTATGACCGGCAGGACGCGGACACGGCGCGGGTGCTGTCCTCTGTCCTGGACCATGTGCGCAACGATTACGACTTCTGCATCATCGACAATGGGCCGTCGGTGGATACCGTGACGCTGAACGTGCTGGCGGCGGCGGACGACGTGCTTATCCCTATCCGCCCGGACGAGTTTTCTTTTTCCGGTCTGCTGGACCTGGTGGAGCAGGTGGACGGCGTGCGGGCGGCGGTCAATCCGGGGCTGACGCTGCGGGGCGCGTTCTTCACCCACTGGCAGAACCGGGAGACGTTCGCGCAGGCGCGCCGGTCACTGGAGGATAGCGGTATCTGCCCCGTACTCCAGACGGCCATTTCCTACAATCCGAAGGTGCCGGAAAGCACGCTGGAGGAAAAGCCGCTGTGCGTGTTCGCGCCCCGCTCCTGGGCCGCTATCCAGTACAAGAAGCTGACGGCGGAGTATCTGGCCTTGACCGATTCGGGCAAGGGGAAGGAGGGGTAAACTGTGGAGAGGCTGACAGTAAGAGAAGCCAGGGTAAGCGGACTGCTGGGCGTATGCTGTACGCACTTCACAGGGCCGGAATGTCAGATTTTAGGCGGATGTTGTGCGGAAGGATGCCCCTGGGAAGATGCTGCTTGGGAGCGCCTTGCCGCCTACGAGGATACCGGGCTGACGCCGGAGGAAGTCACATCGTTGCAGGCGAGCAATCAGGAACTCAAAAAAGAGGCGTTGCCCATTTTGCAGGCGAAGGTTCAAGACAGGCTGGTGATTCTGCCGTGTGGCCTGGGCGAAACGGTGTATGCCAATTTCGCCATACGCGGGGACTATCTGCGGGAGAAAGACAAGCCGTATCCGTGCGAGGTCGTTTTTATCGGTTTAAGCAAAGAGCCATTCCTGCATATCCAGTTTAAGAACGGGCGAGTGTTCCCGGTAAAATTTTGTGAAGTAGGCAAAACCGTATTTACCACAAGAGAAGCGGCGGAAGCGGCGTTGAAGGAACAGGAGGGATAAGCCGTGGGATTTGACATTATGAGCTTGCAGAAGGGCCGGGGGCAGGTCCAGGCGCGGAGCCGTGCGGACGAGGGCCGCGCCGTGCTGAAATACATAGACGTGGAGGACCTGGTGCCGTCCGAAGATAATTTTTACTCCATGTCGGCAATCGACGAGCTGGCCGGGCTTATTGAACTGTCCGGCGGCGTGAAGCAGCCGGGGCTTGTGGTGCCGCTGGGCGGCGGGAAGTACAAACTTCTTTCCGGGCACCGTCGGCGGCTGGCCTCCCTCCAGCTTGTGAAGCAGGGCAAGGAAGCCTATCGGAAAATGCCGTGCATGGTGGAGGACGCCGGGCGGGAGCAGGGGCCGGAGGCGGACGAGCTGCGGGCCATTGACGAGGCAATCTTGCTTATCACCACCAACGGCCAGCGGGAGAAAACCGATTGGGACAAGGTGCAGGAGGCTACCCGCTTACGTGCGCTTTTGGAGAAAAAGCGCCGGTTTGAGAAAATCCCAGGTGAGACGCGGAAACTCATTGCCGAGCAGTTGGGGACCACGCCCGCCCAGGTGGGCCGGTATGACAGTATCGAAAAGCACCTGATTCCCACGCTCAAGGGCTGGCTGGAGAAAGAGAAAATCGGTATCTCTGTGGCCTATGAGCTGTCTATGCTGCCGGATGAAGTGCAGGAACACGCGGCGGCGGCGCTGTGGAGCAAGGGTACGCCGGTCACGCTGGAGGACGTGCGCAAGTGGAAGCCTGCGGAGCGGGAGCAGCCTAAAGCGGAGCGGACCGAGCCGAAACCGGCGGAGGATGGCCCGGAGTATAAGCCGGGCGTGTATGTGCGGGAAGTGGAGACAAAAATGCACGTTGAGCCGCCGGAGCTGATAACGGAGCCGCCCGCCGTGGAAAACGGCGGGAAAGTCGTGGACTTCCCCGCGCCTGCCTCTCCCCCGCCCGTGGAAGATGTGCCACCGGAGGAAACCGAGCGGGAGCCAATGCACAAGAGACAGGCCGCAAACATCCTGGAGGACCTGCAAATGTACTGCGAGGAAATGCTTGCCGTTGAAGCCGGGCTGGCGGATACATGGGCGGAGCGGGCCGACGCGCTGGCTGTGGCAATCACCGCCCTGCGGAAATAGCGCGTGGGAAAATTAGGAACAAACTGACACGGAGGCATGGAGCTATGCGGCGCAAAGACGTGAAAACGATAATCGCATATTTTTACGGGATTCCGGCACAGCGGCGCTTGCTGGACCAGGAGCGGGCGGAGCTGGAGGACGAATACAGCAGCCTGCGCGGTACGTCCTATGACGGGATGCCGCATAGCTCCACGCCGGGGAAGCCTACCGAAGCGCTGGCCTTGCAGGCGGACGCCCGGAACGTGTGGGGGAAACTGGAAGCGGTCGCCGTCCGGGTCCATGTCCTGGAGACGGACCGGGAGAAAATTCAGGACTGCATGAACGCCATAAACGGCGAGTACACGCGGCTGATTCTCTACCGTTACCGGGATAAGTACAGTTGGGTCAAAATCGCCGTCAAAATGGGTATCACGGAGAGGACGGCGAAGCGCTGGGGAGAAAGAGCGCTGGACCGGCTGGGGGAAGCCCTGGAGGAAGTGTCCATGCCGGACGAGATTTTAGGCCGCGCCTCACGCGCGCGCGTATAGAAGTATAACCGGGTCAAAATGACCGTTCTCCTGATGCCGGGAAAATGGCCCGCCGCCGGTCCGCTGGTCCGGTTTTGGGCCGTCCGGGCGCGGGGCGTCCGGGCCGGTCCTGGGCCTTAAAGGAAAGAGGTTTGAAAAAATTTTCCACGCAAAAACGCGGCCATTTCCACGCGCAGGAAAAGCCGCTGGAAAAACAATTTGCGAATAGGCAAAAAGAAGCCCGCCAGGAGCCGCAGAAACGGCCTTGGCGGGCTTTTGCGCTGGTGGGTGGTGTTACTCACCTATTGGCGCTCCATCGGGTTCAAACGGGTCCTGTAGGGCCTTTTGGCGCTCTTCCTCGGTCTGGCAGTCGGACAGGTCCAGAATGGGGAACGGGAAATGCGGCGGCGGCGGTATCAGCTTGTAATACTCCCCGTTGCGGTAGTTTTCATCCGTTACCCAGTTCCACCAGCCTATGTCGCCGTGCTGCTCCATAGCGGCGTCCATGGTCGAGCGGGCCTGTTCGCGGGTCAGGCCGTCAAACAGGAGCCGGGAGCCGTCGGCAAAGGCGGCGACGCAGCGGAAGGGCGCGTATACCTTGGTGTCATTCATCGGCGGTGCCTCCCTTCTGCGCCTCGCGCTCCATGCGCTCTTCCACGGCCTGGAGGATATAGCCTTGCAGGCTTTGACCGGCGGCAGCGGCGGCGGCGCGGATTTTCTGCCCCTGCGCTTTCAGGGGGCGGACGTTGATATAATCGCATTTTTCCGTGTAGCGGGCGTTGGATGCTTTCTTGTTCTCACTGATTGGCATTCCAAAACCTCCTTTTCGCGTTGTAGGTGCATTATAGCACGGTTTAATGCGGTATTCAACCGTGTTTTTGCCTGCGGGCGCTGTGGTTAGAACAGGAAACATATCTGCCCTCCTTCTCCCACGGGGTATTCAAGCGTGGCAGGGGACGGGGCCTCCTGGGGGCCGTCCGGGCGGTAGCCGTGGGCGGACAGCTTGCCTAAATAGTTCGCGTCGTGGCCGTTGATAACGCCGTCCAGCACTTGGGCCGTCTCGTCGGCGGTGAAGAGGGTCCAGGATTCAATGCTGGTGCCGGTGGGGTGTCCGGGCGGCGTGGTGATAAGGGCAAAATACGGGGCGTCGCCCTTGCGGAAGGGTATGCGCCGGGTGGTGAAGCCAACGCGGGCGCACTCGTTTTCGTACTCCTTGATGGAGCGGAAGCCGTGATACTCCATGCTGTGGTCCCCCTTATGTTTTGGGTTTAGGGAAGTTGTGAAGTAAATATTTGCCGTCCGCCAGTTTTTCGCACCCGCAAAGGGAATCTAAAACAAAAACGGAATGGAGACGGCAAAAGCCGATGGTGTGCGGGCCGTTTTGGTGCTTCAAGTGTTTGCACCGAAAACATTTTCCTTTTCGTTTCATACTAACCTCCTGTCGGTTTTGGGCTTTACCCATGAGCGCCCGCCGGGTTTGTCCGGCGGCTGGACTTGCACCAGCGGCGGCGGATGCCGTCGGCCTTGCGGGCTGTTACTGGGTTACTTCCAGTATGTCAAAATCTGATGCACCGTGTTTGACAGGAAAAGGGGCGTCAAAGGATTTGATTTCGTAAAAGTGCATGGTTCGGACCTTCCTCTTTTCGTCCACGCGGCGGATATACTCGATGTTTGTAAACGTGCAAACCGTTCCGCACGCTCGGAATTTAACCTTCACAGTCATAAAAATCCTTCTGCCCTCGTAACCTCCGGGGCGGGCCGGTTTTGTTATGCCAAGGGGAAGAGGGCTTGACCGTCGGCGGCGGTGGGAAGCTCCGGCGGCGGGGCCTCTTCCGGGGTTGCCAGGGGCGCGGCCTGCTGGGCGGCGTCGCCCTCGTCGGCGGCGGTGGCCCGTTTTGTGTCGGTGATGCCTAAGATGTGCTTGGCGTCATAGATGGCGTTCCGGGTAAGCTGGCGCTGCCATGCCTCGTTTTTGCGGGACCACTTGAAGCCGTGGGATTTCAGGGCGGCGCGGGTTTCCTCGTCGGGGATTTCGTCGAAGAGGATTTGCAGGCGGTTTGCTTCCATGTTCAGGAAGATTTTGCCGCCGTCAAATTCCAGGGTGTTTGCGGCGTCGTCCTTGTGCTGCTCTATGCCGTCCAGCTTGGCAAGGTTCTCCTGAGTCCGCTTGATTTTGCCGCGCAGGCTGGAAAGCTCAAAGTCGGGGAAGGGAGTTTGTGCAAAGGCCGGGGCGCGGCTGATTGCCTCGTCCATTTCGGCGGCGGTTTCGTCCGTCATGCCGGGGAAGCCCTTCATGGTTTTGTGCTTGCGATAGTGGGCGTTCATAGCCTTGCCCTTGTCAAGCGTATCCTGGAGGCGCTGCAAGCGGTCCTCCAGCATTTCGCGGGCGTGGGGGTCCGTCGGGTCGATGGGGCCGGTGCCGACGCTTTTGATTTTGGACAGGATGCCCTTGATTTCGTCGTACTCCTTCCACAAACTGTCCTCGCGGGCGTTCTGCTTCTCCTTCTTGTGGGTGGGGAAGTTGCCCGCACCGCAGACCAGGACGGAGGGACAGCTTGCGCCGTTGCGGTTGTGGTCGTTGGTCCACTGGGCAAGGCGGCGGGCATAGCGGTCCAGAAGGGCGTCCAGCTTTTCGTGATAGAAGGGGCTGACTTTCTGCTTCTGGCGCTCCACCAGGGCGGCGGCCTCGTCCACGGCGGCACGGTATCCCGCCGTCGCACTCCCCTCTTTGTAGTCCGACATGGACATCATCTGATGGGAAAGGCGGGCCGTGTTTTCGTTTATCGGATAGTACATAGCATTTCCTCCCGTGTTTTGGTTTTGGGTTTGTGGCCCATGAGCGCCCGCCCGGATGCCGGGCGGCTGGACTTGCACCAGCGGCGGCGGGATGCCGTCGGCCTTGCGGGTCAGTCGAAGCACATTTCTTTCTTGATGCGGTATTGCTCCTTGATTTTGTCATAGGCGCGAAGCGTGACCATGTAGGTGCCGCGTTCCTCGTCGTAGGTGATGCCGCGCCCATGGAGCCGGGGCAGGCCGTCGCGGAGCGGACGCAGGAAGTAATGCTTGCCATAATAGGCCAGGTCGGCGGAGAAGTCGCAGCCGGTGGGCGCGTGCTGTGTCTCGTAGTAATAGGCGTACTCGCCGGGCTTGTCCGCCTGGACAGCGGGAGCCTTGGCCGCTTCCAGCGCCTCATAATCGGGGGCGTGGCCGTGAAGCTCGCCGGTTTCGGGGATGAAGCTGGCCGCGCACATATCCGGGACGAAAATTTTTGTGCGCTCGTCAATCTTCTGCTCGTATCCGCCGGGGACCTTGGAGAAGGTGCCGGGGATGATTCTTTCAGCCGATGCCATTTTGTGTACCTCCATTTTGTGGTTTTGGGTTTGTGGCCCATGAGCGCCCGCCGGGGTTGTCCGGCGGCTGGGCTTGCACCAGCGGCGGCGGGATGCCGTCGGCCTTGCGGGCGGTTGATTAGTGGCGACGCTCAATGAATGTAAGTTTTTGGATTTTGCCCTTGTCCATCAGCGGGTAGAGCTGTTTCATAGCTCTTTGGATGCCGGTTGCAGGGCCGTCGAAGTCCTCATAGAAATAATAAACCGTGGAGCCGTTGGCGGCTATGCACTCCACGCCGATGCCGCTAATGTCCGTGCGGTCAAGTTTGGCGTTTAGCTGTTCTCTGGTCATGGGTGATACCTCCGTTTTGTGGTTTTGGGTTTTGTGGCCCATGAGCGCCCGCCCGGATGCCGGGCGGCTGGGCTTGCACCAGCGGCGGCGGGGTGCCGTCGGCCTTGCGGGCTTGCTTAGAACAGGGACAGGTTGCCGCCGTCCTGGGCCGCTTTCATCATGTCGGCGTACTTCTGCATAACGGCGGTGGGGTTCGCCTCGGCCTTTGCTACCTGGTCCAGATAGACCAGCGCGCCAGCCTGGGCCTTTTGGCGGGTGGTGGAGTGGTAAACGGACAGGCCGAAAACGGGGTTGATGGCGTGCCACTGTTTGGACGTGGTGCCGATGGCGTAATAGTTATAAATGCCGTCGGTGTAGCCGTCCACCTTGTGCGGGGCGGGGTGCTTGTCGCCCTTGTCCTTGCGGATGGTGTAGAAGCTGCATTTCTTCCAGGGGCCGGGGGCCGGCGCGGGGGCCGGTCCGGCGGGCTGGGCGCTGGCCTCCGG
>NZ_QWKG01000005.1 GCF_009911595.1 Colidextribacter sp. OB.20 | reverse complement strand
TCTCGTTTGTCACGTTGTTTAATTTACAAGGTGCACGCCGCTCGTTTTCAGCGGCGGGGATTATCTTACCACATCTTCAAGCCTTTGTCAAGCACTTTTTTCAGATTTTTTTAACCTTTTTTCGTGCCCGCCTCAGGCTCTTCTGTGGCTCGCTGCCGCTCTTGCCGGGCGACTTGCATAGATTACCACGCCCGATTCCCTTTGTCAAGCATTTTTTTGGATTTTTTCAAAGTTTTTTTGTCTTTTTTTCCGGCCGCAATATCTTCGGTCTTGACCGGGCGCTCCCCACAAGATATGCCCTACTTTTTCCTCCCCGCCCTGAGCCCTTTGGGCAGGCAGAGCACAGCCGGCAGCAGAAGCCCCAGGAAAAGATTGACTGCCGGCACCATCCGGCGGTTCCACTCCTCCGCCGTGCCCAGAGCCGGGAAGAGGAGCAGCGCCCCCGCGGCCCCCAGCAGCACCGCCCCCCAGGGGACCCAGGGCAGAGCCCTCCCAGGCATCAGCTGGGCTGCCATAGCCCGAAGGGCAAATATTAGCACCCCGCCCATAGTCAGGTCCGCGAAGGTCCACAGGGCGGTGACCACCCCCTCCACCCGCTGGAAGGCCCCCTCCACCCCCACGCTCTTAGCCAGGGCAAAGAAGGGGTTGTCCAGCCGGGCGGCCAGCGCCGCCCCCAGGTTTCCCAGGATGACCGCCTGAGCGGCCGCCAGCAGCAGGGCCCCGCCCAGCCCCCAGAACAGCCAGTGCCAGTGCTGGTTCTCCCCCTGGTCCCGCACCTCCCCCATCAGGAAGGGCAGAAACAGCCCCCAGCCCATCACCCCGGCGGCGGACAGGGCGGCCCGGAGCACCGGGCCGGTCTCAGCCCACCACAGGGGGAGCAGCCGTTCCGGCCTGGCCTGAAAGAGAGACAGGACCAGCACCGTCCCCCCGGTGAGCAGCAGGGCCGTCAGAAAGAGCTGTCCCGCCTGGGCGAAGGCGGCCAGCTTTCCCCGGCCCATCCACAGCAGAACCGCCGCGGCCGCCAGCAGAAAGAACCACAGGGCGCCATCCCGCTCTCCGGAGGACAGCAGTCTCTGGGCGCACAGCCGCAGACGGAGGGACAGGAGAAGCAGCGCCCACACTATATATAGCAG
Source organism: Colidextribacter sp. OB.20 (assembly GCF_009911595.1). GTDB lineage: Bacteria > Bacillota > Clostridia > Oscillospirales > Oscillospiraceae > Lawsonibacter. The sequence goes on along the minus strand of NZ_QWKG01000005.1, from coordinate 114,794 downwards.
CAGGACCCCTCCGCCCAGCCACCGGCCCAGCAGTTCGGTGATTCCTCTGGCCAGACCCTCCCGGCCGGCCAGGGAGCCCATCAGCCAGCCCGCCGCCAGCACCAGGGGGGCGGACAGGACCACGGCCAGCCAGGCCCCTCTGCCCGCCCCCGGCAAGAGCAGAGCGGGGAGCAGCTCCGCCGCCGGGGCCATTACCCCCGCCCACAGCAGAGCCATCAGCTGGGTGCGGGAAATTTTGTCCTCCTTCATGGGATACCTCCTTTCGCCGCCGCATGATGTGTAGGGTGTGACCACCAGGCACGCCGTTCCCTTTTCCCGACGCAGCGGCGCGCCGGGTCGTCGCGCCCTACAGACGGACGGCCACAGACCGCCCCTACAGAATTTTCACCTCAACCCGTATCTTCACCGGCACCCGGCTGAACCATTCGGGCCAGTCCGCTTCAAACGTCTGCCAGCGGGCGGGCTGAAGCATAGCTGCTTTCGCCCCCAGGCCGGCGCAGTCCGCCCCCAGGCCCTGCAGGCGGCTCAGGGCGGACGCTATCCGCTCCCGCTCCCGTCTCTCCAGCTCTGCCCGGAGTTCCTCCAGCGCCTCTCCCTCCGGGCGCTTCCGGTACTCGGTCAGCCGGGCCTCTATTTTGCAGGTCAGCTCCAGCAGGGAAGGGGCATCCCCCGAAAACTCCAGCCGGCTTTTGGTGCAGGCGGAGTTGATTTTGACGGACACCCGATTGTCCGGCAGCTCGGCCTCAATCACATGGGCGCAGGGGCCTCCGGCCAGCAGCTCCAGCCCTCTTGCGGCGTCGCCGTCCAGAAATCCGGCCAGGGAGAAGCCCCTGAGCACACCATAGCCGTTCTCAGTAAGGAAGCTGTTCTCTCCCCCCGAGAGGGACAGGGCGGGGACGTACGCGGAGCCCAGCTCCAGCAGGTCGGTATACACCTCTCCGGCGGTGCGGGTGACCAATGCGATGCCCATCTCGCTGTCATGCCGGAGGGTCTCCAGCCGCTTGTCGATCCCCTCGTCCCCGCCGACGGACACCGCCTCCCGGGCGGTGGCCCCCCGGACCAGCCACAGCTGGGCCCCCAGACCCAGCTCGGCGTCCCGGGCGAAGTAGTCCAGCACCGGGCGGATCCCCTCCCCGGCCAGTTCCTGTCCCAGGAGGAGCTGGTCCACATAGCCGAAAAAGACATAGCTGTCGCTCTGGCCCTGCATCGCCAGGCAGGCCCCGCTGAGGGATTCCCGGTCGGCCGACAGGGTAAGGGCAGGCTGGCCCTCGGCCTGGAGCCCCTTGGCCCTCGGCCCGGTGGAGCCGGTGACGGCCACCCCGGCGGGGGAGGGGTCCACCCCCAGGGTGCGCAGGAGGGCCATGTCCCCCATCTCCCGGGCGGTGGGCAGGCCTGAGCAGCCGGTGAGGAGGAGCGCCGTTATAGCTGCCAGAAGCGGGACGGCAGGTCGGCCGCCCCCTACGCAGGTGTATTTCATCTCTGGTTCCTCCTGTTCTGAGTCTGGATGGGGCCGTCCCGCCACTTCATCATGGGCAGAGGCAGGCGAAAGAGGCTGGGGTGGCCCCGGGGCACCCTGGTCCCGGTGGTAAAGGGGGCCAGATAGGGCACGCCGAAGGACTCCAGCCCCGCCAGGTGATAGATCAGCCCGGCGCAGCCCAGGGCCAGGCCGGTGAGCCCCCCCAGGCTGGCCAGAATGGCCAGCAGAAACCGCCACAGCCGCAGGGCATTGCCAAAATCCTGGGAGGGCACGGTATACCCCGCCACCCCGGCGATGGCCACGGCGATGAGGACGGCGGGGGAGACGATGTGGGCCTCCACCGCCGCGTTGCCGATGACCAGCCCCCCCAGAATGGAGACGGTGGCTCCGATGGGGCCGGGGAGACGCAGCCCCGCCTCCTGGACCACCTCAAAGGCCAGGAGCATAATGAGTACCTCAAAGATGGTGGAGAAGGGCACCTCCTGCTTGGCGGCCACAATGGACAGGGCCAGCCTGGGGGGGATGGCCTCGGGGTGGAAGGTCACCAGGGCGATATAAAGCCCGGGCACCAGCAGGGTGATAAGGGAGCACAGCCAGCGGATGACGCTGAGGGCAGAGGCGGCCAGCCAGTGGTAGGCCCGGTCCTGGCCCGTCTTGAAGAACTGGTCGATGGTCCCCGGTAGGAGCCAGCCCAGTGGGATGCCGTCGGCAAACAGGCCCACCCGGCCCTCCAGAAGGCCCTGGCAGAAGCGGTCGGGCCGCTGGGTATAGGGCATGAGGGGGAAGGGGGAGCGGGCGGAATCCACCAGATACTCCTCCAGGCTGCCGGCGGCCTCCACCCCGTCGATGTCGATGTCCTCCAGCCGCTCCTCCAGCAGGGCCACCGTCTCCGGGTCTGCGATGCCGTCGAGCCACAGCACGTCCACCGGGGTGAGGGACTGCCGGCCCACGGTGTGCTCCCTGATTTTCAGCTCCGGAGCCCGGAGGCGGCGGCGGACCAGAGAGGTGTTGGTGCGCAGGCTCTCCACAAAGGAGTCCCGGGCCCCCTTCAGGGCGGGCTCGTTCTCCGGCTCGCCCACCGAGCGCTTCTCCTCAGTGGCCACAGGGAAAACCAGGCAGTCGTCCCGCCCCTCCAGAAAGAGGGCGCAGGAGCCGTCAATCAGGGCAAATACCACCTTGTCGGGCTCGGTCTCCCGCTTGGCCCCGTGGGCGTAGAGGGCCCCCCGCTCCATCAGGTCGAAGAGCTCCGACTCCGGGGCGGAGGCGAGCATAGGGTCCTGGGCCAGGGGCCGCAGCACATAGTCATTCAGCCGCTCTGACCGGGCCTGGCCGTCGATGTAGCACACCGTCGCTCTCCGCTGGCTGTCACCGTGGAGATAGACCTCCCGCCTGGCGAAGTCCACGCAGTCAGAGAAAACCTCCTCCAGCCGCCCTAGGGACAGCGGGCCGGGAATGCGGGGCTCCTGCCGGGGATGGGGGGCGTTGGACTCCTGTCTGGACACAAAAATCCCCTCCTTCCGGCTTAGTATGCCAAAGGGAGGGGGCTTTATGCGCTGGATTTTCTCTTTTCTGGGCAGCGGACCGTAAGACGGTCCGCTGTTTTTATAGCTGCTTCATTTTTTCAGGGTCTTTTCCAAACACACCAGCTGGACGCCGTCGATGCCGTTAAAGACGCAGGGGATGATCCCCGTCTCCCGATAGCCCAGCCTGGCGTACAGGGCCCGGGCGGCGGTGTTTTTCACGTTGGTATCCATCCGCAGGTAGGGACAGCCCTGCTCCAGGGCATAGTCCTCATAGAATTTCACAAACTCGGTGCCGCAGCCCTTTCCCGCCTGCTGGGGGTCCACCACCAGGGTGTGCAGCACCATAATCTGATCCGGCGGAGCTTCGGGGCAGGTCCACTGGGCCAGGGCGTACTCGGGCACCTGCACCCGGTTGATCTTGGCCGCAGCCGCCACGGTTCCCCCCCGCTCCAAAACGAACAGCTCCCCGGCCTCCAGAGCGTCCCGTGCGGTCTCCTCGGTGGGGTAGACGCCCCGGACCCAGCCAATCACCGCCTGGCCCGTCTCCTCCTGGACAAGGATACGGTCATAGATTTCCGCCACCAGGGGGATGTCCCTGGGGACGCCCTTCCGAATAGTTCCCATTGCTTTTCTCCTCTTTTTATATTATTTATTCAGCCGCTCCAGCCGCCGGAGCAGGGCCTGGGCCGCGATTCCGGTAAACAGTCCGGCCAGGACGGCGGCAATGACCAGATAGGGCAGATAGGCCATCACCGCCCAGGAGCGCAGCACGGCAGCGGCAGCCAGCAGCTGGCCCAGGTTGTGAAAGATGGCGGCCGCCGGGCTGACCAGCCAGATCTGCTCCCGGGTAAACAGCTTTCGCAGCAGGCACAGGGTGCACCAGCTCAAAAGCCCTCCGGCGGCGCTGTAGATCAAGGTCATCATCTGCCCGGAGAACACCGCCCCCAGAAACACCCGGGCGGACAGGACCAGCAGGGCGTCCCCCGGCCCCATGGCAAACATGGCGTACACCGTGACGATGTTGGACAGCCCCAGCTTGACCCCCGGCACTGTGGTGAGGGCCGGGATCTGGGCCTCCACCAGAAAGATGGTCAGGGCGATGGCGGTCAGCAGGGCCAGCCGGGTAATTCGTCCCGTCCCTTTAACCGGCCGCCCCATCCAGCTCCCCCCCCGTCCCTGTAATCTCAATCATCAGCTTATGGGGCAGACAGACAATGGGCGCTGTCCCGTTGGAAATCCACCCCTGGCTGACACAGACCTGGTCAGGGCAGTCGGCCTCCGATACCCGGATGCGGCCCTTCTCCACCTGGACAGTGTTGGTCCCGCTCCCGTCCTCCAGGGTGAAGGAGTAGGGCTCGGCCACCTTATCCAGGTCGATCTCCTCCAGCAGGACCCCGTCCCGGGTAATCCGGGCGGTGGGGGAGGGGACGTCCCCCCGCCGGAGCAGCAGCCACCCCGCCGAGGCGGCCACAGCGGCAATCAGCAGCAGCCCAATGACTTTGCTCCTCATTCCAGCACGGTCACCTCCCGGTCGGTATAGCCCTCCGCCAGGGAGAAGCGGCCCTCCAGTCCGGCGGTGCGGAAGATTTCTCCCTCCTCCGTGACAAAGACGGCCTCAAAATCCAGCTCGGGGTGGTCCCGCCAGAAGGCGGCTCCCTCCTCCAGTCCCATGACGAACAGGGCGGTGGACAGCCCGTCGCAGGTCAGCGCCGAGGGGGAGACCACCGTCACCGAGGCCAGCCCCGACCGGGCGGGAGCGGCGGTATCCGGGTCCAGAATGTGCCAGTAGATTTCCCCGTCCTGTTCAAAATACCGCTGGTAGCCCCCGGAGGTGCCCATCGCGCAGTCCTCCAGCTCCACCACAGCGAAGTAGTTCTCCGGCCGGGCCGGGTCCACCACCCCAATGCGCCAGGGGGAGCCGTCCGGCTTGCTCCCCACCGCCACGATGGTGCTCTGGCCCAGATTCAGCAGGGCAGAGGTGATGCCATTTCCCCGGGCGTCCCGGGCCAGCCAGTCTCCAGCGTAGCCCTTGGCTACCGCCCCCAGGTCGATCTCTATCCCTGCGGGGAGGGTAACGGTGTCCCCCTCCAGCTCCACGGCGGCGTAGTCGATCTGTGCTGCCAGCGCCTCCAGCTCGGCGGGGGAGGGGACCCGGTGCTCCTCTGTGGTGAACCCCCAGGCCTTCACCGCCGGGTAGGCGGTGATGTCCAGCGCACCGCCGGTCAGCTCGCACAGCTCCAGCGCGCTGGACAGCACCTCGATGGTTTCGCCGCTCACCGCAGCGCCCGACCGGCCGGCTTCCCGGTTGATGCGGAAAACATCGCTGTCCTCATGGGTTACCGACAGTGCCTTCTCCATACTGCTGACCGCACCGCTCATGATTGCCTGTTCCCTGTCCACCGCCCCCCGCTCCCCCGCATAGAGGGTCACATCGACCAGTGTATCCATAGCGAACAGACTGAACTCCTTGGCCGCTGCATAACGGGAGCAGCCAGCGGACGCGGCCAGCGCCGCCGCCAGCAGGACGCACAGCAGCCGTTTTCTCATACGATCTCCCGGTACATGGCGGCGGCGTCCGCCTTGCCCACATTGTCGGCCACCACCAGCACCTCCACCTTCACGGTGTTCTGCCCGAAGCGCAGCTCCACCTGGTCGCCCACCTTCACGTCGTAGCTGGCCCGGACGGGCCGGCCGTTGACCGACACCCGCTCGTTGTCGCAGGCCTCGTTGGCAACGGTGCGGCGCTTGATGAGCCGGGATACCTTTAACCACTTGTCCAGTCGCATCATATTCCTCCAAAACGAAGAGACGCCGCCTTACGGCGGCGCCTCCTGACATATCGCTCCCGATCAGCGGGCAACCGCGTCCTTCAGGGCCTTGCCGGCCTTGAACACCGGGGCCTTGGAGGCGGGAATGGGAATGGGCTCCTTGGTCCGGGGGTTGCGGCCCATGCGCTCAGCCCGGGTCTTTACCTCAAAGGAGCCGAAGCCCACCATCTGAACCTTCTCCCCCTTGCGGAGGGCCTCGGTGATGACGTCCACAGCGGCGGAAACAGCCGCCTCGGCGTCTTTCTTAGACATCTCGGCTCTCTCAGCCACTTCCGCAATCAATTCCGTCTTGTTCATGTTTACTTTATCCTCCTGTGCATTGTATTGACAGCCCGCGGGACTGCCGAAATATTAGAACCTGCATATATGACCTCAAACGCCGCCCGGCCGGGTCCTTTCCCGCCGTAATGCGTTAAATTTTCTTGCGATGCACATCGTATTCCTGCGAAAATCTGCCCTGTCCGGCGGGACAATTCTCCGGCCATTCGGCATTTTCAGCCATGAATACAGGTTCTAGACTTAAACCCCTCTGGCGGTCTATATTCACAGCCGTGAACCACCGGCCCGGACAAGGTCTTTCTGGCGCGTAATTTCCTGGCTGTGAATATAGACCCTTCCGGGTGTTAAGTTTCCTCCTTAGCCCGCCGCCACAGCACCTCCAGCGCCGGGACGTCCATCTGGTCCAAGGGCCCCTCCGCCAGCCGCTCCACAGCCCGGAACCGACGGATAAATTTTTCGCAGGCCTTTTGCAGGGCGGTCTCGCCGTCCACTCCGGTAAACCGGCCCGCCTTGACAGCGGCGAAAAGCAGGTCGCCCAGCTCCTCCTCCACATTAGAGTCCTCCCGAACAGCGCACTGAAACTCCTCCAGCTCCTCCGACAGCTTGTCCAGAGCGGGGGCGACGCAGTCCCAGTCGAAGCCGGCCTTGGCCGCCTTGCTCTGGAGCTTGGCCGCGCGGGTCAAAGCGGGCAGAGCCCGGGCCACGCTGTCCAAAGCGTCGCCGGCGGTCTTTTGGCCCTTCTCCGTCCGCTTCTGGGCGTCCCAGGCAGACAGGGCGCCCTCCGGGTCCGCCGCCTCCACTGTTCCAAAGACATGGGGGTGGCGGTAGACCAGCTTTTTGCACACCCCGTCCACCACATCGTCAAAGGTGAACTGCCCGGCCTCCTGGGCCATGCGGGCGTGGAACACCACTTGGAGCAGCACGTCGCCCAGCTCCTCCTTCAGGTTGTCCATGTCGGCGTGGTCGATGGCGTCGGCGGCCTCATAGGCCTCCTCCAGCATATTCTGCCGGATGGACTGGTGGGTCTGGGCCATATCCCAGGGACAGCCCCCCGGCGAACGAAGCAGCTCCATAATCCGGAGCAGATCGTCTATCTTATAATTTTCCGCCCTATGAAAATCTATCACAATTTCTCTTCCTTATCAAGTGTTTATTTGGAGTTTTTTCACATTTTCTCCCTGCGCAGGACTTGTTTGGCCTTTTTCTCTTCCATCATTTGCCATTTTCTTCAATAAAGTGTCAGATCCGCAGCAGCCTGGCAATCCTGTCCCCTTTTGGCATCAGGGCCAGGTCGTCCCGGGAGATACCACCCAGCACCACAATCAGCACCAGATAGATCACCATAGCCACCCCAATGGCCCCCAGGGTCATCAGGCCGTTGCCGGCCCGGCTCAGGCCCAGCACCTGCTGGGTTGCCTGATCTCTGACGCACAGCAAGCCCAGCTTCATCATCAGGGTGGAGCCCAAGCCGTACACCGCCCAGGCCGCGCCGCCCATAATGACGGAGGCCAGCAGGGGCTTGACAAACACGTCGTCATACCGGGGCCGGCGGGGGATAGCCCGGGAAATAATCAGCAGGTCCAGCCCCAAGCACAGCCCGAAGCACAGAATGCTGCCTACAGGCGCGCCATAGATGCCGATTTTGGGCATGGCCACCATGTGGTAATTGGCGAAAATCTTCAGCGCCCCTCCTGTCACCATCACCAGGATGGGGACGTTGACGAAGGCGTAGGCCTGGAGAATGGAGTTGCACACCAGCATCATGCACACAAACACGGTGGCAAGCCCCAGGGCAGACAGCAGCGGACCGGCCAGATCCCGCTCCAGGGTGGGGTAGAGCAGCTGCATGATGGGCTGGCCCATCACCAGCAGTCCCACTCCCATGGGGCAGGCCAGCAGGGCGGTGATCCGCATGGCGGAGCTGGCCACCCGGGTGGCCCCCCGGCGGTCCCGCCGGGCCAGCGCCCCGGAGACGGTCGGGATCACCGAGGCGGTGATGGCCGTCATCAGGGAGACGGGCAGGTTATAGATATTCAGCGCGCCGCCGTAGTTGCCGTAGAGGGTGCGGCTGATGGCCTCCAGGGTGGTGCGCAGGGTCTGGGCGGCGGACTGGACCGTCTTGGCGGCCAGCTCCTTGTCTATCTGGGCGCTGAGGGCGGCCATGGTGGCGGGCGCGTCCTCCGCCAAGGTGTCCCTCCAGGCGGCGATGGCGCTCTGGAGGGGGGTGAAGTCCACAAAGCTCTGATACAGCTCCCAGGAGGCCGGGTTCTCCAGCAGCACCCGCTGAAGCTGGCCCTGAACCAGAGAGGCGTCAATCACGTTGACGATGCCCACCATGGAGGAGCTGAGGGTGATGGGGATGGCGATGCGCAGGATGCTCCAGACGATGCTCCGCGCCTCGTCGGGCACATCCCGGGCCCGCCCAGGCTCCCGGGCCCGGGCCATGAGGAAATCCACCAGCATATAGGCCAGGGCTACAACGGTGCCCACCGTCACGCCGGTGATGGCGCCCGCGGCCCCCGCCTCCGGGGGCAGGTTCATCCGGTTGATGATCCACCAGGCCAGGGGCAGGCCCACCGCCAGCTTGCAGGCGGCCTCGATGATCTGGGAGACAGAGGTGGGGGCCATGTTCAGGTGGCCCTGGCTGTAGCCCCGCATGGCGGCCAGACAGCCAACGCAGACCACCGCTGGGGCCAGGGCCTTGATGCCGGCGGAGGACTTGGTGTCGTGCATCAGGTCGGCCAGTGCGTCAGCCCTAAAGTACATCACCAGGAAGGAGGCCACCCCCAGAATCAGGAGCATTATCATCGCCAGCTGGAAGGTGCGGCGGGCCTGATTGCGCCGGCCCTGGGCGTTGGCCTCGCTCACCAGCTTGGACAGAGCCACCGGGAACCCGGCGGTGGAGATGGTGAGCAGGACGGCGTAGATGTTGTAGGCGTTGGTAAAGTCGGTGTTCCCCTGGGCTCCGATGATGTTGACCAGCGGAATCTTATAGAACATGCCGATGACCTTGACCACCAGGATGCCCACCGCCAGAATGGCCGCCCCCCCGAAGAAGGTATTCTGTTTTTGCCCGCCGCTCCGGCGGGAGGGCGCATCATATCGGGCCATAGGCCGCCTCCTAAATTGATGTATCAGGCTTACTGACAGGGTTGGGCTGGGAGATCGTCGTTCTCCAGCAGGAGGAGTCCCGGCCTGCCCCGGGTCAGTTCTATGACCTGGGAGCCGTCGTCATAGGGGTGGCAGTCCCGCTCCACGATGGCGAAGGGGCACACGCAGGCCGGAACGCCCTTTCGCAGCTCCCGCAGGCTGATATGGGCATCCTCCTCCATCCCGGTTTGAATGGCCTTTACCGCCGGGAACTGCCACAGCTTTTCAGCCAGCTCCCGCAGCTGCCCCGCTTGCTCCGGCAGGAAGATGGTGTAATTGCCCTCGTCCACCACCTCGCTCTCCGGGATGATGATAGAGCAGTTGAACAGCCCCTTATCCGGATATTGATTCATCCAGAAGCCCCGGACCTCGCTGTAGTCTCCGAAGCGGTACAGGGTCTGTTTGTAGTCGCGGGAGCGGTGGGTGGTTGGCCCCAGGCAGAAGTCCTTCTCCAGCTTTTGCTGGTTCCAGGCGGCGATCGCCTTTTGGGACAGGCCCCTGTCCTCCCAAAAGCCGTCAAAAAAAGCCAGACCGGCCTCCTCCAGATGAGCGTCAAAGTCCGTCATAAAGCCGGGGTACAGGTCCTTGCGGAGAAATTGCAGAGACATCTCAAAGTAGGCGGGCATTTACTTCCCTCCGAAGATGTGGGGCAGGGCGTAGTCCTTCACCTCAGCTCTGACCCTCTCCAGGTCCAGGGTGAGGAATGTCCCATTCTCATATATGATTTTTCCCCGGGCCATATTCATCACCACGTTGGAGGGGGCGGCGGAATAGACCAGGTTCTCCATAATATCGTGGCAGGGGAAAAGGTTGGGGGCGGTGAAGTCCACCAGAATCAGGTCGGCGATTTTGCCGGGGGCGATAACCCCGGTATCCCGGCCCAGGGCCCTGGCCCCGTTGACGGTGGCCATGGCCAGAATATCCGCCGCCTGAAGCAGTCCGTGGTCCTCCCCAAAGCTGTAATTCTGCACCAGAGCGGCTGTCTTCATCTCCTCAAAGATGTTGTGGCTGTTGTTGGAGGCCACTCCGTCGGTGCCCAGGGCCACATTCATGCCGCAGTCCCGCATAAAGAACAGGGGGGCCACCCCGGACATGAGCTTCAGGTTGGACACTGGGTTGTGGACGGCGGTAACTCCCCGCTTGGCAAAGAGCTCCGCGTCCCCGCCGGACAGATAGACGCAATGGGCGGCGATGCCGCCGTTCTGCCACACGCCGTATCGGTCCAGAAGCTGGGCGGGGGTGGTGCCGTATTTATCGACGCACTTCTCATGCTCCGAGACGGTCTCTGAGACGTGGACGTGCATCCTCAGATTGTGCTTCTGGGCAAAATCCGCCACCCACTCCCAGGCCGGCGCGGAGGAGGTGTACTCGGCGTGGATGGAGGCGTCCACCAGAAGCTGGCCGTCCCCCGCGCCGTGCCAGTTCTCATAGAGACGGACATGGTTGCCGCAGTCATTGCAGGTCTCGGGGGAGAAGTCCTCGGGCGCGCCGAAGTACACCGCTCCGCAGGCCAGGTTGGCGGAGATGCCCGCATCCAGCACGGTCTGAGCGATGGTCTCGGTATTCATATACATGTCGGCGATGCAGGTGGTGCCCGAGGCAATCATCTCCGCCAGGCCCAGGGCCGCCCCGGCGGCCACACATCGGTCGTCCAGCTTGTCCTCGGCGGGGAAGATGTAATTGTTAAGCCAGGTGTGCAGGTCGCAGCCCCCGCCGTAGCCCCGCATGAGGGTCATAGGCACGTGGGTGTGGGCGTTCACCAGCCCGGGCATGAGCACCTTGTCGGCGCAGTCGAGACAGCGGTCAAATTCCCCGTCGGGACGCCGTGTCCCCACCGAGGCGATTTTCATCCCCTCCACCGCCACATAGGCGTTCTTGAGGACCGGATTTGCCGGGTCCATGGTGACGGCGGTCACGTTTTCAAAGAGAATAGACATCTTCAGGTTTCCTCCTCATGTGTAGGGCGCGGCGACTCGGCGCGCCGTCTCTCTCATGTGCCGTAATTTGGGGAAACACGGCGGGCCGGGGTCGTCCCGCCCTACAGCAATTCCAAAAGCCCCCGCTGCGCTACATCTTCCTCAGACAGGCCCGCACCAGTCCGGAGAACTTCTCCCGGGCGGCGGCGGCGGCGTCCAGCACCTCCTGCTCAGAGAGGGGCTGGTCCAGGATGCCGGCGGCCATGTTGGACAGAAGGGTCAGGCCCAGCACCTCCATGCCGCAGTGGCCGGCCACGATTACCTCCGGGGCGGTGGACATGCCCACGGCGTCCCCCCCCAGGATACGGACCGCCCGGATCTCCGCCGGGGTCTCGTATTGGGGGCCGTAGCAGTAGAAGTAGACCCCCTCCCGCAGGGGGATGCCCAGCTCGGCCGCCGTCTCGCGGGCCAGCGTCTGGAGGCGGGGGGTGTACAGGTGGGAGGCGTCGGGGAAGCGGACGCCGAACCCGGGCAGATTCTCCCCCCGGAGGGGGGACTCGGAAAACATCTTGATCTGGTCGGTGATGAGCATCAGGTCCCCCGCCCTCCAGCCTGTGTTGACGCAGCCGGCGGCGTTGGTGACAATGAGGGTGTCGCAGCCCAGCAGGCGCAGCACCCGGACGGCGTAGGACACCGCCTCATAGGAGTAGCCCTCGTAGTGGTGCATCCGGCCCTGCATCACGGCCACCTGTTGGCCCTCCAGCATGCCGAACACCAGCCGGCCCTTGTGGCCGGGTGCGGTGGATGCCTTGAAATTGGGGATGTCCCGGTAGTCGATGGAGACAGCACCCTCCACCTCGTCCGCCAGATAGCCCAGGCCGGAGCCCAGCACCATGGCCACCTTGGGGGCAAAGCCCCCCAGCCGCTTCCGGATGACCCGGGCGCTGGCTTCATACTGCTCTCTTGTATACTCCATAGAAATCCTCCTCGTATCAGGCCCCCTTCAATGAGGGAGGCCTCATTTACAGCCGGGCGCCGCAGGCGCGGCAGAATTTGTCTCCCCTTCCGCAGGGTCCGCCGCAGACGGGACAGGTCTGGACCCGCTTCAGGTCAGCAACGCGGTTTTTCAGCTCGGATATCTTCAGAGACAGCTCGTCCGCCTGGCTCAGCAGGCTCGTGACCAGCGCGTTCTCGGGGGCCTGGCCTCGGTGGGTCTCCACCATCACCTGGCCCAGCTGGCGCAGGACGTCGTTATACTCCCCGTTCAGGTCGAAGAGCTGGACGTTCAGCTTGGCCGTGTCCATCATCTGACCCGCCCTTTTGCCGGCGGCCCGGGCGGAATCCGCCGCAGCGTCGGCGGCGTGGCCGGCGGTCCCCTTTACCCGCTCCAGCAGGGCTTTTACCTTGTCGTCCATTACCATACTCCTCCACTTTAAAAATTTGGTATTGATATTCTACACCAATCGTCCCCAAATTGCAACCTTGACCGAAAAATCTCACGGACTCCTCTCTTCGCACCGCAGAATTTCCTTGACAACGCCCCGTTCTCCGACGCCTCGGTCCTGGTTCCGTGACAGGCCAGGGCGGTGCAGCGGCACCCGTGTATCCAACTCTTGGCTGTGCGTATTGCTATTTTCAGGAAAAGGTGATAAAATAGCGTTACTAGAGCATCTCCCGCAGAGACAGAAAGGGGCGTTCCTATGCGCAGGCTGATTATTGAAAAGGCCGCAGTCAAGCACAACCTGTCCGTCATCAAGGAGCGGGCGGCCGGGGCGGTGATCTACGGCGTGCTCACCGGAGACGGCGGCGGGGCGGGCACCGTCCCCATGGCCAGGCTGCTCCGGGCGGAGGGCATCGGCCGCTTCGCCGTGTACGACGCCAAGGATGCGGAAAAGCTGCGCCAGGCCGGCTTCGAGGACGAGGAGATCCTGATGCTCCGCTCCACCACCGACCGGGAGGAGCTGGAACGGCTGGTGGATTTGAATGTGGTGTGCACCATCTCCTCGGTGGACACCGGGCTGGCTCTCAACGCCCTGGCAGAAAACCGGGCCACCGTGGCCTGCGCCCACATCCAGGTGGACACCGGCATGGGCTTCGGTGGCTTTCTGGTCAGCGAGCCGGAGAAAATCCTTCTCGCCTACCGCTCCCTGCCCAACGTGGCCCTGGAGGGCATCTATACCCAGCTCCACGGCATGCGCCCCAACGACCCGGAGGCCGCCCACCAGCTGGACCAGTTCCACCAGGTGCTGGACACCGTCCACAAAGCCGGCTATGAGACGGGCACCGTCCACGCCGCCGGCTCCTTTGCCCTGCTCCACAACGACAGCGCCCGGCTGGACGCGGTGCGGGTGGGCTCGGCCATTCTGGGCCGGTGCCGCCGCACCCGGGACGACAGGCTCAAAACCGTGGGCTACGGCCAGGCCCCCCTGGCCGAGGTCCGCTGGCTGCCCAAGGGCCACTGCCTGGGCGCCGACAGGCCCATCGTCCTGAAAAAGCCCGCCCGGATCGGGGTGCTCCCCGTGGGCTATCAGAACGGCCTGGGGGTAGAGCGGCCCCGGGAGACCTCCTTCTGGGCCTTCTGGCGCAGATGGCGGCGGTCCAGAAGCCGCGTCGTCCGGGTGAATGACCAGAAGGCCCGGGTCATCGGCCCCATCGGCGCCGCCGAAACCCTCATCGACCTCACCAATATGAAGTGCTCCGCCGGCGACCTTGTCACCTTCGACATCGACCCCCTCTTCGCCAGAGGCTTTGTCCCGGAATATAGATGATTCTGTTTCAGAAAAAGCTTTTTGTCTCTTGCATATCCTGAATCGGTTGTGGTATAATTTACTCAGCCAGTAAGCTCGTTAGGATTACTGTTTCCACCGCAAAGAAAGTCCCGCGGAGAGAGGCCACTCTCCGCGGGAACTTTCTAGGCTTACTTACCCTTGTCGTGCCGGTCAAGCCATTTGCATACGCAATAGCCAACTACGTTTGCCATAACCGACACCAAAAAGCTCGTTAGGACTTCCACTGTTCCACCCCCTCTCTGTTGCCACAGATTGGGTTATGTAGGGCAGCACAGCAATTATACCAAAATCCGGCTTTCTATTCAACAGTAAAACGGATGGCTTACTCAGCCATCCGTTTTTCGTACTTTTTCAAGAGATCTTCCACCGCTTCGTCTAATAGGCGTGTCTTGGGGACCCTTGTTTTTCTTGAAAGCTCATTAAATGGCTCCACCAGCTCATTTGCCAGAGAAGAAATCAGTTTTGTCCGGTTCACGAGGTTTGTTCCAGCCACGTGTCCCACCTCCTATGCACTATATAGTGACTATATGATGCAATTAGGTTACCATCAAAAAAAGCTTTCGTCAACCGCTCACCATATATTGACTTTGTAGTCACTACATGGTATATTCATAGTGAGGTGTTTAATATGGAAAATAAATATACCTGTCAAACCTGTACACACTTTTGCCAGCACTATGTCCAGTACCCCGACGGCAGATTTGTGACCTGCTACTCCGGACACTGTGTCTACCCCCGGCAAAAGTTCCGGCACTGCGATACAAAGGCCTGCCCGCACTATGTGCCGAAAGAAGAGGAGCCTCCCCGGTAGGGGAGGCTCATTCATGTGAAACCGGAGTTTTACTGTTCCGCTCCTGTGATATAGGCGACAATAAGGGCTTCCAGTTCCTCCACAGTATAGGTCTTATCCGGCTGCTTTTTGATGATCTGGATCAGATCGAACATCGCGGCCTTCTGCGCCACTAAAATCTCCTTTTCGGTTGACATCCGGTCAGCCCCCTTTCTTTTTGATAGCCTTATTTTATCAGATTTCCCGGTGTATTACAATAGATTTCCCGGGATTTTTCTCCCGCCGGCTGGGCTCATCCGTTAAACCTCCCCATGCCCCGGTCGATGCCCTGGGCCAGGATGCACTCGATGGCGTCGGCGGCCCGCTTGACGGCGGCGTCGATGGCCTTTTTGTCCTCGCCCTGGAACCTGCCCAGCACCCAGTCTGCCATGTCGTAATCGGGGTGGGGCTTTTCCCCCACCCCCACCCGCAGGCGTGGGAACTGGTCGGTGCCCAGGTGCTGGATGATGTTCTTCAGCCCGTTGTGACCCCCGGCGGAGCCCTTCTGCCGGATGCGCAGCTTTCCCACAGGCAGGGCGGTGTCGTCAGACACCACCAGCACCCGCTCGGGGGGGATTTTATAAAAATCCGCCGCCGGCCGCACCGCCTCCCCGGACAGGTTCATGTAGGTGATGGGCTTCATTACCAGCACCTTCTCCCCCGAGATGGTGAGGATATTGGTCAGCGCCTTGAATTTCAGCCGCTGGATGGGCTTGCCCTGCCGCCCGGCCATCTCGTCGGCCACCATATAGCCCACATTGTGCCGGGTGTTCTCATATTTGTCCCCCGGATTGCCCAGGCAGACCAGCAGCCAGCTCACGCCGCCGGCGTCCTTTTTGAAAAACATGGTCGTTCCCTCGCAGAAATTTCGCCGCCCGCAGGCGGCGAAATGAATCATAATCCGTTTTTGGGGCGGCTTTGCCGCATCAAAAACACTTCTCGGCCGCAAGTGTGCCCGAAGGGCGCGCGCAGCTGGCCGCAGCTTCCTCAAACAAACGGCTATGCCGCTTGTTTGAATTACACAAACAGGGGAGACACGGAGGTCTCCATGTAGATATGGCTGATGGCCTCGGCAAAGAGGTGGGCCACCGAGATGTAGCGGATTTTGCCGCAGCTGACGTCCTCTTTGGGGGGGATGGTGTTCAGGAAGACCACCTCGTCCAGGGCGCTGTCCTGGATGCGCTGGATGGCGGGGCCGGAGAGGACCCCGTGGGAGGCGCAGGCGGTGACGTCTCTGGCGCCGCCAATCTCCACCAGGGCCTTGGCCGCGTGACACAGAGAGCCGCCGGTGTCCACCATGTCGTCCAGGAGGATGACCCGCTTGTCCCGCACGTCGCCGATGATGTTCATCACCTCGGAGGAGTTGGCCTTCTGCCGCCGCTTGTCCACGATGGCCAGGGGCATATCCAGCTTCTGGGCAAAGGCCCGGGCCCGGGCCACGCTGCCCACGTCGGGGGAGACTACCATGGTGTCCTCTCTGGAGTCCTTAAACTTGCGGTTGAAGTAGTCCACAAAGATAGGGGAGCCCAGCATGTTGTCCACCGGGATGTCGAAGAAGCCCTGAATCTGGTTGGCGTGGAGGTCCATGGTGAGGACCCGGTCGGCGCCGGCGGTGGTAATCAGGTTGGCCACCAGCTTGGCGGAGATGGGGTCCCGGGGCTTGGTCTTGCGGTCCTGGCGGGCGTAGCCGAAATAGGGAATCACAGCGGTGATCCTGCCCGCAGAGGCCCGCTTCAGCCCGTCGATGATGATCAGAAGCTCCATCAGCGCATCGTTGACGGTGCAGTTGGTTGTGGTGCCGTCCTTGTTGTCCCGGACGAAGGAGCAGGTGGACTGGACCACGAACACGTCGGAGCCCCGGACTGTCTCATAGATGGAGGCGAAGTTCTCCCCGTCGGAGAAGGCGCCTACCACTGAGTTGCCCAGAGGGATGCCCAGCTCCTTGCAGATGTCCGCGGCCAGCGCAGGGTTGGAGTTGCCGGTAATGACCTTGATGTCCTTGCCGTGTGCTATCATGTGACGTTCATCCTCCCATTTTTCGAGCCGGCCTTGGCCGGTCCCCTCTTTCTGTACTTCCCTTTCTATTATTCCCCGGGCCCGCTCGCCCGTGGTACTCCCTATTTCTTTCCCCTTTTTTTCCGGTTCTCCCGGGCCCAGCCCTCCTTGACCTCCTGGCGGACCCGGCCAATGGCCATAGCGTCCTCCCGGACCAGGTCGGTCACCGTGGTGCCGGCGGCGATGAAGGCCCCGTCCTTCACGGTCACCGGGGCCACCAGGTTGGTGTTGCAGCCCACAAAGACGTGGCTGCCGATGGTGGTGCGGTGCTTCTGGAAGCCGTCGTAGTTGCAGGTGACGGTCCCGCAGCCGAAGTTGCAGTCCTCTCCCACATCGCTGTCCCCCACATAGGTCAGGTGGGCCATCTTGGTTCCCCGGCCCAGATTACAGTTTTTCAGCTGAACAAAGGCCCCGATCTTCGAGCCCTCCCCCACCACGCAGTGGGGCCGGATGTGGGTATAGGGGCCGATCTGACAGCTGCGCTCAATGGTGCTCTCCTCGCACTGGGAGGCGTTGATGGTGCACCCGTCGCCCACGGTACAGCTGGTGAGCATCACCTGGGGGCCGATGCAGCAGTTCTCCCCGATGACTGTCTTTCCCCGGAGAATGGTGCCGGGCAGGAGCAGGGTGCCCGCCCCCACGGTCACGTCGTCCTCCACATAGACGGCGGCGGGGTCCATCATCAGCACGCCCGCCTGAAGCAGCTGCTCCCGCTTGGCCTGCAGCGGGGCGGAATAGTCGTTCATAAGCTTCCTCCTGACTGGGGCCTTGCGCTGTGCGCGGAGCCCGGTGACATTATAGCATAAATTTTTCCGTTTTTCCACTATCCGGCAATATTTTTTGCGAAAAGCGAGAAACGGTCTTTTTGGGAGAAAATCCCTTGAAAAACAGCGGCGGCCGCCCCTCCGGAACTCCGGACAGGCGGCCATTTTTCCTTTACTGATAGGCGGGGGACATGGGGCGCACGCCCAGCCGCTCCCGCAGGCGGGAGGGCCGGCAGATGCGGGAGACCTCCAGCCCGGCGCAGACGGTGTCCACCAGATCCACCATCCAGGCCTCCAAAGACCGGGGCAGGGCGCCCCCCAGGGGCCACATGTGGGAGAGGATGATGTTTCTCTCCTTGGGGCTGAGGGGGGTCAGGGCGGCGGCGTTCCGGGCGGCGAAACGGGGGTGGTCAAAGCACTGGTTGCCGGGGTGGGCGGACTTGTCCCGGGAATCGTAGAGATACAGGTCGTGGAGCAGGGCCCCCCGGACAGCGGCGCGCACGTCCATGCGGAGCGCCCGGGCAATGCGGTAGGTACTGAAGGCCACGAAAAGGGAGTGATCCAAGGTGGTCACCGGCCCGTGGTGCTTCCACCGGCCCATCATCCGCACCTGATCAGAGTCCAGCAGCTCCCGGGTCAGCTCCACAAACTCCCGCTCCCGCCGCTTACGGGTTAAATAGCTCATTGGAATCATTCCTTTCTGTCCATTTATATGAGGCTGAGTCCTCTTCTGCCCACATGATACACCAGACAAGGGAAAATGTCACGAGAAAATTTTTCCCAAATTTTGCGCTTCTTTTGTTCAAACAGGACAGAGCGCGCGGCTTTGAGACCGGCGCCCCGAGCTTTTATTTCTCCAGCGCCCCAAATTGGGCCTCTTTTCTGCGCTGGGCCGCCGGGTCCAGGGGGTAATACCAGTTCAGCCTATAGGGGCTGTCGGGCCGGGCTCTGAGCTCCTGGTAAATCTCCCTCCGCTCCTGAAGGGCGGCCTGGGCGTCTCTGAAGCCGAAGGCGCCCAGCCGCCAGGTGTAAAATCCCTCCAAAAAGCCCTCGCACAGCTCCTCCCAGGACCGGAAGCTCTCCTGCATTTTCCGGCCCACCTGACAGGAGCGGCTGACCATCTCCTCCCGGCTGCACCAGCCGGCAGCAAAGCACATGCCCAGCAGCTGCATGGACCGGCACAGCTGCCAGGCCCGGGCGGCCTGGGTCTCGCAGCTTTCAAAGCCCGGGCCGGCGGACATATAGTCCACCGTCTCAAACAACTCCTTCTGGCTGGAGATGTCCCAGCTGTCTTTCAGGGTCTCCCGGGTAAATTTCTGCCCCCGGTCATCCATAGGCTGGCCGCCGATGCGGATGGGCCCCCGGCGGGCCTCCACATCCCGCCGGCCGTCTCCACTGCGCCCCAGCTGGGCGAAGAACTGCCCCCAGATGGCATAGGAGCCCACAATCCACCGCTCCAAATCGTTCTGGGGCAGGGTGATGTCAGCCTCCTTTTTCCGGCGGTTCTCCTGCTTCCGGTGTGTCACGAACATGGAGCCCAGCCCCGCCAGCAGGCAGAGGGTCCAAAAGCCTCCCTTAAACCGGGTCTCGGTGATGTTCTCCCGGTGTCGGCCCTCCATGTCCACAAAATACCGGGTGGTGATCAGCTGGGGGACGTCCCGCTCCACGCCGGCCCGCTCCTCCCCGGTGAGCTTCCACTCCCTCCAGGCCCCCACCGGGTAGAGCACCTGATAGACCCCGTCCTTCTTCTCCCTCTGGATATTCTCCAGGGTCTGGACACACCGGCCGGCCACCCTCTCCCCGCTGTCCAGGGGGAACACCCAGTAGGTGTCCCCGCCCACAAAGAAGTAGTCCAGCTTTGGATACTCCTCCGCCGTCCCCCGGACCAGCAGGGCAAAGCGGTCCAGCTCCTCCATCTCCCGGACGGAACGGGCGATGGGGGTGTCCGCCCCGGCCGCGCCTCCCCAGCCCCCGGGGCCCAGGTCCATCACATGGACATACAGCCTCCAGCAGGGGCCGGCCAGCAGGAACATCACCGCCGCGGTGACCGCCGCGGCGTTAAGCAGGTTGTTGCCCTCCCGCCAATACCGCAAAAGGCCCTTCATCGGCCAGCACCCCCAAACCGGCGGCAGAAGGGGGCGGTGTTGCCGTCCCTCCCGGGGCGCTCCAGGATGGAGAAGGTGACCTGTTCAAAGAGCCGGCCCCAGCCCTCCTCCTCCAGCAGCTCCTGCCAGAACCTGGATACGTCCTCCGGGTCGTTGCGGAACACCCCGCAGCCATAGGCCCCCAGGATCAGCCGGGCGCAGCCCCATTTGGCGAAGAGGGCCAGAATTTTCCTCATCCGCCCCTTCATGACCTCCTGTGCCCGGCCCGTATCGTCCCCGTTGCGGATGACGATGCCCATGTTCACCGCAGGGGCAGTGATCACCGGGCAGGTGACGGGGCACTCCGTCAAGGCGTAATCGCCGGCGCGGAAGAAGGCCACATCCCCGATGAGCATGGTGTCGGTGTATACCGGGTCCCGGTTGGCCCGGTTGATCTCGTAGTACCGGGGCCCCTGGCCGGTGGTCTGGGTGTGGTACAGGCTGGAGCAGAAGGCCAGACACTCCTCCTGAGCCACCGAGCCGTTGAGAAAGCCGCCTCCCGGATTTTTGGCAGAGGCGAAGTTCAGCACCCCGATTTCGGGGCACAGGGTCTCCCCGCCCGCCAGGCGGAAAATGGCGTCCACCGTCCCCTCCCCCCGGACCTCCAGGGCGGCGGAGGGACCCTCCGCCGGGATCTCAGTATCTCTCACCAGCTCATCCAGCTCTTCGGCGGTCCACAGCCAAGTGGGCCGCCCGGCGTCGAGCACCACCGCCCGGCCCCCGGCCCGATATCGGCCCTGACGGCTGATCTCCACCGTCTCCCGGGCCATCCTGACAAGCGCCTCGCGATTCATAGCGCATCCCTCCCGCGTCTTTTATGGTTCCATCATACCACCGCTGTCAATGCTCCTGGAAAACACTTGAAACAGAACTGGAATATCACTATAATCAAGTATAAAGCAAGGGAAAGGAGCCGTTCAAATGGACCCAGAAAAATTTTGGAGCACTACAGAGATGAACAAGTTTTTGTATCAGCAATTAAAAATGATGTGCGAGGTTAACGGTTTTGTTCTCAGCCCCAGGAAGGCAAAGCACATGGTCCGCATCTCGAAGCACTACACAGAGGTAGTCTACCCGGAAATTTCCTATTCGAGGACCGTTGTCCATGTGCTGCTTTTTCTGTCTGCCTCCTGTGCAGATCACTACTACGCCGGTAAGAAGATTAACCCCCGCAGAAGTAATGACCCGGATGTCTTTATCAACTCCTATGACGAACTGGCGGTGGACGATCCGTCCAGCTATAAGCAGTTTTTCAACATTGAACAGATGAAAACAGTCTGGGAGGAGGTAATCAAACCCCAGCTGAACCAGGAAATCTTTTCCTGTTTAGACACCTTCTGCTATAACGATTTCCTGGTTTTATCGGACAAGCAGCGCTGTGGCGATTTTCACTACGGCAGTTCCCCCGGAAATTACGACGCACCGCGATTTTTTGCCATGGGGTGCGGCGAGCTTTGGGCAGGAAACCGGGAGAAGGGCTTACCTCTGCTGAAGGATGCCCTCACGCGCTATAAAAGAGGCATTGATCAGAGCATACAAATTGGGCATGAAGCAGCGCTCTATAAGCAGAGGGATTTCCAGGCGGTGACGCAGCTGCTCTCTGTGTTGAACGGGAGTGAAGCTCAGATCACAGACACCCTGGAAAGGCTGGAGCGGACTGCGCTGAACATGACATGGGGCGTCGCATTGTCCCCAGAGGGCGGGACGGTCAGGCTGAAAAAGAAGGAACTGCTTTGATTGGCCGCTGCCGAGTGTCTGTCGCAGCTTAGGGCATAAACTCCCTGGGACTGGCCCCGAACTGCCGCCGGAAGGCCCGGTGGAAGGCGGAGTAGTCCTGAAAGCCGCACCGGCCGCAGGCGGCCTGGGCGGACACCCCGGCGCGCAGCAGCTCCGCCGCGGCCAGCAGCCGCTTCTGGGTGATATACTGGTGGACGGGACAGCCGGTGAGCTCCTTGAACCGGCGCATAAAGTGGAATTTACTGGTGTACACCTGCCGGGCCAGGCTGTCCACCGTCAGCTCCTCCCCCAGGTGGTCGTTGATGTAGGACAGGGCCTGGGCCACCTTGGGGTCGTACTGGCTCACCGATTGATCCCGGTGGGTGCGGTCCCGGATCATGGCCCGGTTGAGAAAGACCAGCAGCTGGAGAAAACAGGTCCGGGCCAGCAGGTCCCCGCCGAAACCCTCGTCCCCCAGCGCCCGCTCCAGGCTGTCCAGCAGGCTCTTCAGCTTTTCCCGCTCCCCGAGCTCGGGCCGCATCAGGGCGAACTGCCGCTCCCGGGCCAGGCGGAAGCAGGAGGCCAGGTCCTCCCCCCGGGTGCCGCTGGCGCTGAGGAAGCCCGGGTCCAGATAGATCACCGCCCGCTCATAGGGGTGATCCGGGTCGGTCACCGGCCTGTGGATCAGGTGGTGGCTCACCAGCAGTACATCCCAGGGCTTGAGAAAGTAGGACCGGCCCTCGATGATGTAGCTGGCCCGGCCCGACAGAAATATCACAATCTTGTCAAACTCGTGGTAGTGGTACTCCATCTCCTCCACCCCCATGTCCCGCAGGTGGAACAGCCGGAAGTCCTCGTGGAGGTAGCCCCGGCGCTGGTAGTTGGCTGGTTGGAGCATGATCTCGACTCCTTTCCCCGCCCCCCTTTGCAAAGGGGGGCGGCCCCGCAGGGCCGGGGGGTTTCTTTCTTCAGGAAAACCCTCCACCACCGCCTGCGGCGGCGGTCCCCCTCCCTTTACAAAGGGAGGCTTTTCCATACCATTCAGTATACCGCATTTTTTGCAATATGAAAAGCAGGTTCCGCCAATTATTTTGGAAAAAATTTCGGTATACTAGGTCCATAAGCTGGACAAGGCTGGGGCGCGGCCCCCGACACAAGGAGGTAACATCCATGAAAAACGAGTGCTACTACAACAATTTCGACCGCAAGGAAAAACTGGCCTTCGACACCAAGGTGGTCCACGGGGGCATGGGCTGCGACCCCATCACCGGGGCGGTGAGCTTCCCCATCTTTCAGACGGCCACCTTCCGGCACCGGGCCTTCGGCATCTCTACCGGCTACGACTACACCCGGGTGCAGAACCCCACCCGCCAGGAGCTGGAGCGCACCATGGCCATTCTGGAAAACGGCCTGGAGGGCTTCGCCTTCTCCAGCGGCCAGGCGGCCAACATGGCCCTGTTCACCTGGCTCCCCGTGGGCAGCCACGTGATCCTCTCCGACGACATCTACGGCGGCACCTTCCGCATCTGCGACGAGATCTTCTCCAAATTCGGCTGCACCTTCTCCTGGATCGACCTGTCCGACCTGGACGCCGTCCGGGCGGCAGTCAAGCCGGAGACCAAAATGATTTTCTGCGAGACCCCCACCAATCCCATGATGAAGGTGGCGGACATCGCCGCCCTGGCGGACATCGCCCATGAGATCGGGGCCCTCTTCGTGGTGGACAACACCTTCATGACCCCCTATTTCCAACGTCCCCTGGACCTGGGGGCCGATGTGGTGGTCCACAGCGCCACCAAGTACCTCTGCGGCCACAACGACGTGATCGCCGGCATCGCTGTGGCAAAAAGTCAGGAGATGTGCGACTTCTTCCACGCCCAGCTCAAGTCCCATGGCAACGGCCTGGCCCCCATGGACTGCTGGCTCCTCCTCCGGGGGCTGAAGACCCTGGCCCTGCGGATGGAGCGGCACAACGCCAACGCCATGGAGGTGTCCCACTGGCTGCGGAAGCACCCCAAGGTGAAGAAGGTGTACTACTCCGGCTTCGAGGACCACAAGGACTACGCCGTCATGACCAGGCAGTCCACCGGCTTCTCCGGCATGATCTCCTTTGAGCTGGACAGCCTGGAGACCACCATGAATCTGCTGTCCCGGGTGAAGCTGATTATGTTCGCCGAGAGTCTGGGCGGGGTGGAGAGCCTGGTCACCTACCCTCTGACCCAGACCCACGAGTCCATCCCCGCCGACGTGCGGGAGGCCCTGGGCATCAACGAGCGGTTTATCCGCATCTCCATCGGCATCGAAAACCCCCGGGACATCATCGCCGACCTGGAGCAGGCGCTGGCATAACAGCCACAGGTAAAGCCCAAAAGCCTCCCTTTGAAAAGGGAGGTGGCATCCGCGCAGCGGATGACGGAGGGTTTTCTCCCGTACCGCAGCTGTCGGGAGAAAACCCCCAGTCACGGCTTCGCCGTGCCAGCCCCCTTTGCGAAGGGGGCCGCAGAGGAGAAATCAAAATATGGAACTACAATTCACCAAAATGCAGGCCTACGGCAACGACTACGTGTATGTCAACGCCATTTCTCAGGAGGTTGACGACCCAAACGCCCTGGCCCGGCGGGTAAGCGACCGGCACTTCGGCATCGGCTCTGACGGCCTGGTGCTCATCTGCCCCTCGGACCGGGGGGAGTTCCGGATGCGGATGTTCAACCCCGACGGCACCGAGGGTGAGATGTGCGGCAACGCCCTGCGCTCCCTGTCCAAATATGTCTACGACCATCGGCTGACTCAAAAAACTGAGTTTGAGATCGAGACCCTGGGGGGGATGCAGCACGTCTGGCTCCAGGTGGAGAACGGCAGGGCGGTGAACATCACCGCCGACATCGGCCAGCCCCGGCTGTCCGCCGCCGCCGTGCCGGTGAACACCCCGTTGGAGCAGTTTGTCAACCAACCTGTCAATATAGTTGACTGCACTTTCCACATCACCGCCCTGTCCTGGGGCAACCCCCACTGCGTCATGTTCATCGACGACACCGCCTCCTTCGATGTGGCCAAATACGGCCCCGCCATCGAGCATATGACAAGCCTGTTCCCCAACAAAATCAACGTCACCTTCGCCCAGGTGGTCTCCCGGGACTATATCAAGATTCGGGAGTGGGAGCGGGGGACAGGGGAGACCATCGGCTGCGGCACCGGCTGCTGCACGGCGGCGGTGGCCGCCTCCCTGCTGGGCCGCGCCAACCGTCAGGTCCGGGTGGAGCAGATCGGCGGCATCCTGGAGGTGGACTGGCGGGAGTCGGACAACCATGTCCGCATGACTGGCCCGTCCCACACGGTATTTGAGGGGGTCCTCTATTTATGAAGCTGACAGAGCTGGTAAAAAATCTGAACTATATCCTGGACGCTGGGTCCCTGGATGTGGAGATATCCGCCCTGGAGTACGACTCCCGGAAGGTGGTCCCCGGCAGTCTCTTCGTCTGTCTCACCGGCTTTCAGGCCGACGGCCACGACTACATCCCCAAGGCCCTGGAGGCCGGGGCGGCCGCTCTTGTGGTGGAGCGGGAGGTGGAGGTCCCTGAGGGGATCGCTGTTCTGCGGGTCACCGACAGCCGGACCGCTCTGGCCCTGCTGTCAGCGGCCTGGTTCGGCCATCCGGCCCGGGAGATGACGGTCATCGGCCTCACCGGCACCAAGGGCAAGACCACCACCGCCCACATGCTCAAGGCCATTCTGGAGGCGGCGGGCCACAGGGTGGGCATGATCGGCACCATCGGGGCGGTGATCGGCGGGGAGAGGATCACCACCAAAAATACCACCCCTGAGTCCTACGAGCTCCACTCCCTCTTCCGCCGGATGGCGGACGCGGGGTGCTCCCATGTGGTGATGGAGGCCTCCTCACAGGGCTTCAAGCTCCGGCGCACCGCCGGGATTCAGTTTGACATCGGGGTGTTTCTCAACCTGTCCCCCGACCACGTGGGCCCGGGGGAGCACGAGAGCTTTGAGGAGTACCTCCAGTGTAAAAGCCTGATGTTCCGGCAGTGCAAACAGGGGCTGGTGAATATCGACGACGAGCACACCCCCGCGGTGACCGCCGGCGCCCTGTGTCCCCTGACCACCTTCTCCATGGCGGGGGAGGCCAGCTACCGGGCGGACGGCATTGCCGAGGAGCGCCGCCCCAGCTTTCTGGGCAGCCGGTTTTCCGTTTCCGGCCCCATGTCCGGGGAGTTTCTGCTGGACATGCCGGGGCGGTTCAACGTGGAAAACGCCCTGGCCGCTCTGGCGGCGGCGGACCTGGCGGGCATCAGCCGGGAGGCGGCAGCCAGGGGCCTGGAGACCGTCCAGGTGAAGGGCCGCACCCAGATTCTGCCCACCCCGGGGCACTACACCCTGCTCATCGACTACGCCCACAACGCCGTCAGCACGGAGAACCTGCTGTCCATGCTCCGGGCCTATGGCCCCCACCGGCTGATCTGCCTCTTTGGCGGCGGCGGCAACCGCTCCCGCCTGCGGCGGTACGACATGGGGGAGATGAGCGCCAAATACGCCGACCTCACCGTCCTCACCATGGACAACCCCCGGGACGAGGAGGTGGAGGCCATCAACGAGGACATCAAGGTGGGCCTGGCCCGCCATAACGGGAAATATATCTCCATCCCCGACCGGGCGGAGGCCATCCGCTGGGTCATCGACCAGGCCCAGGACGGCGACATTATCGCCCTAATCGGCAAGGGCCACGAGGAGTATCAGGAGATCAGGGGCGTGAAGCACTTCTTCTCCGAGGAGCAGGTGGTTCGGGACTACCTGGCCGGCAAGGACAGGAAATAGCGAATTCCAGTGGTCCTTTAAAACAATATATTGTTCCTTCCGGGAACTTTCCCTACATCTTGGGATTGCATTTTGTATTAAAAGGGCATATAATAAAGGTGCGGAGTAATCCGCAAGTGTGAAAATTACCTCCGTGTTATTTTCACCTCCTTTCGAAGCGGAGAGCCCGAGCCGTAAATCGGGACCGGAAAAAGCGGACAGTCTGTGCCGCAAGTCAGACCTTAAAAAAGCGGAAATCCCTTGCCGCAAGTAGGGACCGGAAAAGGGGGGAGGCAGGCTTTACCGCCCGCCTCCCCCGTCCTGTGTGGAGGAGCCTATGGAGTCTCTGAAGCTGTACCGTATCTCGGACAAATATATTCGTTTTTTGAAGAGCCGGGATCCCCGGGTGCAGGATAATAAGAACCGGCGCAGGCCCTATGTGGGCGTAGTCCTCTATGTAGGCGACCACCGCTATTTTGTTCCCATGGAGTCCCCGAAGCCAAACCACGCCAATATTAAGCCCGGACGCCATATTATGAAAATAGACAACGGGAAGCTTGGCCTGCTCGGCTTTAACAATATGATCCCTGTCCATGACGCGGCTCTCATTTCCTTTGACATCGGCAAGGAGCCCGATGTCAAATATGCCGAGCTGCTGCGCCGCCAGATTTCTTTTATCAACCGGAGCAAGGCTGATGTGCTCAATCACGCCTCCCAGACCTATTTCAGCGTCGTACATAAAAAGAACGCGTTTCTCCTTAAAATCTGCTGTGATTTTAAAAAGCTGGAGTACGCCTGCAAGCAGTATGATCCAAATCACTAAGCCTTTCTCAGGGCCGCCCGCCGGGGCGGCCTTTTTATAAATCTTAAGGAGTTCTTAATTGTATTTCCTCCGCCCCTCTGATATACTACCTGTACTAATACAGTTAATACAGTATCCGGAAAGGAGGAGCTGTGATGTTGAACTTAGACTACCGAGACGCCCGGCCCATCTATGAACAGGTGAAGGACGGCCTGCGCCGGCTGATGGTGACGGGGGTAATCCAGGAGGGGGAGAAGCTGCCCTCGGTGCGCACCATGGCGGGGACGCTGGCCATCAACCCCAACACCATTCAGCGGGCCTACGAGGCTCTGGAGTCGGAGGGGTATGTCTACTCGGTGCCGGGGAAGGGCTCCTTCGCCGCCCCCAACACCGGGGTGGACGAGGGGCGGAAGCACGACCTGCTCCAGACCTTCGACCAGACGGCGGGGGAGCTGCTGTTCCTTGGCGTCAGCGGCGAGGAGCTGTGGGCCCGCATTCGGGCCCTGGAAGGGGGAAATTTGGATGATTAAGGTAAACAACGTGGTGAAAACCTTCGACGGGTTCACGGCCCTGGACGGCCTGACCATGACGGCGGAGAAGGGCTCCATCTACGGGCTGGTGGGCCCCAACGGAGCGGGCAAATCCACCATCCTGCGGCACATTATGGGCATCTACCGCCCGGACTCGGGCTCGGTGCTGGTAGACGGGGAGCAGGTCTACGAAAACCCGGCGGTCAAGGCCAAAATTGCCGCCATCCCCGACGAGCTGTACTACTTCAACTCCGCCTCCACCAGGGACATGATGCGCTTCTACCGGGGGATGTACCCCAACTTCGACATGAAGCGGTACGAGGCGTTGGCCGAGGCCTTCCCCGAGGTGGACGAGAAGCAGCCCATCCGCCGGCTGTCCAAGGGGATGCAGAAGCAGTCCGCCTTCCGGCTGGCCCTGTGCTGCAATCCGGAGGTGCTAGTGCTGGACGAGCCGGTGGACGGCCTGGACCCGGTGATGCGCCGCCAGGTGTGGACCCTGCTCATGGGGGACGTGGCCCAGCGGGGGACCACCGTGCTGGTCTCCTCCCACAACCTGCGGGAGCTGGAGGATGTGTGCGACCACGTGGGCATCCTGTCCCATGGCAAGGTGCTGCTGGAGCGGTCCCTCACCGACCTCCAGGACAACGTGGTCAAGCTGCAGCTCGCCTTCGCCGACGGGGAGCTGCCCGAGCTGCCGAAAGACCTGAATGTGCTCCACACCTCCCAGATCGGGCGGGTGTACACCCTCATTGTCCGGGGGAACCCGGCGGAGATCAAGACCCGCATGGCGGTCTGCGCCCCCATTTTGATGGAGGCTCTGCCCCTGACCCTGGAGGAAATCTTTATCTATGAACTGGGAGGTGAGGACTATGCGGTCCGCGACATCGTACTTTAACGGCGCCCTCTACCGCAAGACCCTGGCCCGCTTCTGGCCCCTGTGGACACTGTGGGGGGTAGGCTGGCTGTTTCTCATCCCGTTGAACATGCTGAACACCTACTTTGAACGCTATGCGTCCACCTCCCCCCAGCGGCGGCTGATGGATATGGCGGCGGAGCTCCCCGATATGCTGCCCCCCGGCGTGTTTCTGGCCGCCTTTTTCGCCATCCTGTGCGCCATGGCGGTGTTCGGATACCTCTATAACCACCGCTCCGCCTGCTGGACCCACGCCCTGCCTATGCGCCGGGAGGCCCTGTTCACCACCCAGTATCTGGCGGGGCTCAGCTTCCTGCTCCTGCCCCTGCTGGCGGTGGCGGTGCTGACGGCCATGATTGAGGTCTCCTTCCTCCCCATGGGCAGCTGGGGAAAGGCCCTGTCCGCCTTGGGGACCTGGCTGCTGGCTCAGAGCGGGATCTGCCTGTTCTTCTTCTCCTTCGCCGCTTTCTGCGCCATGTTCACCGGTCATATTCTGGCCCTGCCCGCCTTTTACTTCATCCTCAATATGCTGGCATCGGGCCTCTGGTTCCTGGTTGACGCTCTGATGACCGAGTTCTACTACGGCTATGCCGGCACCCCCGGCGCCCTGACCGTGGTGGAGTACCTCACCCCTACCCGCGCCCTGACGGACGCGGTGGGCTGGTGGCCGGCCAGCGAATATGCCCCGGCCCATCTCAGCGCCCCCATACTGGTGCTGATCTATGCCCTGGTAGGCATCCTGCTGGCGGCGGCCTCCCTGTATGTCTACCGCCGCCGCCACGTGGAGACCGCCGGGGACGTGGTCGCCGTGGCGGTAGTCCGGCCCCTGTTCAAATACGGTGTGTCCTTCTGCTCCGGGCTGGCCTTCGGCATGTTCACCGCCGCCTTCTTCGGCTGGGCGGAGCTGCCCATCCTCATCCCCTGCATCCTGGTCTGGACAGTCATCGGCTATTTTACCGCCGAGATGCTTCTGAAAAAATCCTTCCGGGTGCTCAAGGCCTGGAGGGGCGGGGCGGTGATGACCGCCGTCATGCTGGTCCTGTGTCTGGTCTGCCTCGTGGACGTGTTCGGCGTGGTCAGCCGGGTCCCCAGCCCCGGCCGGGTGGAGTCCGTCAAGGTCAATATCAGCATGGGCGCCCCCTACGACGACGGCCAAAGCCTGAACGCCACCATCACCGACCCTGCCCAGATTGAAAAGTTCCTGGCTCTCCATCAGGCCATCGTAGATGGCCGGGACCAGGAGGACGACTTCCGGTACACCCATGCGGGCAGCTTTGACTACGCCTCTGTCTCCCTCTCCTATACCCTGTCCGGCGGCGTGCTGGAGCGGCGCTACAACAGCGTCCCCATTGCTGAGGGCGATTTGGACACGCCGGGCACGGTGGCCTACGTCCTGCGGCAGATTCTGGAGGATCGGGAGCTGGTGCGGCTGGCCTACGGCTTCGACCGCTTCCTGGAGGACGCCCGCCTCACCTCTGCCTATCTGAATATTGTAAATCTGAACGGGAAGTCCTACGACGAGAATGTATTTTTGGATGACTGCCGCCAGGAGCTGTGGGACGCGGTGCAGGCCGACTTCAACGAGGGGACCATTGGTGTGCGGTATCTCTTTGACAACAGCAAAGACCGCTATGAGAACACCTATATGACCGACCTGGTCTTTGAGGCCTCCAGAAACTACAGCGAGGCGTTCGGACCCGCCGGCAACGGGGAAATCCTCTATGAAACCGGCCCCTCCAACTCCTATCTCACCGTCACCCTCACCCCCAACGCCAGGCACACCCTGGCCGTGCTGGAGGAATCCGGCATTTTTGAGGAGGGCTACACCCTGATGCCCTGGGACACCAGCCAGCTCAACGGCCTTCCCCATACCGCCGGCCATTACGGCGAGGAGATTGTATACTGAGGACTGTAGGGGGCGGCCTCCGCGCCGCCCCCTACAGCCATACCAAATCCCAAACGGGGCGGGGCGGAGCCCGCCCATTACCTTTTTCTCCGAAAAATCTTATTGCTTTTTAAGCGCTTCTCCGGTATAATGGAGCGCAAGAGCGGTTATCCCGGGCGCTGACCCCAGCGTCCTACTAAATTTTAGGAGGTAACACCCATCATGAGAGAAGTTTATGTCGTCAACTGCTGCCGCACCGCCATCGGCTCCTTCGGCGGTTCCCTGAAGGACACCCCCGCCGCCGACCTGGGCGCCACCGTCATCAAGGAGGCCCTGAACCGGGCCGGCGTGAAGCCCGAGAACGTGGACGAGGTCATGTTCGGCTGCATCCTCACCGCCGGCCTGGGCCAGAACGTGGCCCGTCAGGCCAGCCTGAAGGCCGGCATCCCCACCTCCGTCCCCGCCTACACCGTGGGCATGGTGTGCGGCTCCGGCATGAAGTCGGTCATCGAGGCCGGCCGGACCATCGCCCTGGGCGACGCTGAGATCATCGTGGCCGGCGGCACCGAGAACATGTCCGCCGCCCCCTACGCTCTCCCCGCCGCCCGCTGGGGCGCCCGCATGGGCGACAACAAGATGGTGGACACCATGATTAAGGACGGCCTGTGGGACGTGTATAACAACTACCACATGGGCACCACCGCGGAGAACATCTGCGACGTGTGGGGCATCACCCGCGAGGAGCTGGACGAGTTCGGCTACAACTCCCAGAAGAAGGCCGCCGACGCTATGGAGGCCGGCAAGTTCGACGACGAGATCGTCCCTGTGATGATTAAGGTCAAGAAGGAAATGGTGGAGTTCAAGAAGGACGAGTTCCCCCGCCTGTCCCCCCTGGATAAGCTGGCCAAGCTCCGCGGCGCCTTCCCCTGCGGCCCCGAGGGCGTGGAGGACGAGATTGTCCACACCTTTGAGCTCACCGGTGTCCATGAGGCCGACGCCAAGAAGCACGTCCAGCGGGTGACCGCCGGTCAGGCCTCCGGCATTAACGACGGCGCTGCCGCCATCGTCCTGGCCTCCAAGGAGGCCGTGGAGAAGTACGGCCTGAAGCCCATGGCCAAGCTGGTCAGCTGGGGCCAGGGCGGCGTGGACCCCAAGATCATGGGCGTGGGCCCCGTGCCCGCCTCCCGTCAGGCTATGGAGAAGGCCGGCCTGAAGATAGAGGATATCGACTTGGTGGAGGCCAACGAGGCCTTTGCCGCCCAATCTATCGCTGTGGCCCGTGAGCTGAACTTCGACATGAGCAAGGTCAACGTCAACGGCGGCGCCATCGCCCTGGGTCACCCCGTGGGCGCCTCCGGCGCGCGGATCATCGTCACCCTGCTCCACGAGCTGGCCAAGCGGGACGATGCCAAGAAGGGCCTGGCTACCCTGTGCATCGGCGGCGGCATGGGCGTCGCCACCATCTTCGAGAAGTGCTAATCTGTTAAACACACAGACCGGCCCGGGAGTATTCCCGGGCCGGTTTTTATTCTTCCCCCGGAGGGAAAAGAGGAAGTGAAATGTCCTGCCCGTCAAGATGCCTCCATATCAGCCAGCGAACATAGCCCGGTACTTTGTGCCCGTTTTTTGCCGCCAGCCTTTCCAGTTCTTCATATATTGTCGGCGGCAGTGTGACCGTTACCCTTTTTGTTTCAGCTTTCATAATCCATACCTCCATTGTGTCACATATGACACAATTGGAATTAGTATAGCATTTTCCGCTTATGCTGTCAATGTCACATGTGACAGCAGGAGCGAAAATATGGATTATATAGATAGAATGGTTGCTGTGAGGATCGACGAGGACGATACTCAGGAAACTCTGGGAAAAAGCTTGGACATCAGCCGCGCCCAGTGGGCAAAATATGAAACGCGCACTCACGAGATGTCCATTCAGACCTTTATCAAATTCTGCCAGCACTACGGTGTCAGCGCGGACTATATCCTGGGGCTGGGTCGGAATATGAAGTGGCCCAGATAGCAGGCACAAAAGGCCCCTTTTCCCCGCAAGGGGGACGCCGCTGCGGCGGGACGGGGGAGGCGGGCGGCAATGCGGCGGGCCGAGCCGTCCCGCCCTACGGAGCGCGGAGGAGACTGTGTAGGGGCGCACATTGTGCGCCCGCGGTTAACAGGCTGGGTCCGAAAAAGCGGGCGGACAATGTCCGCCCCTACAGAGGGCTCAAGGCCCTCCGGAAAACGAAAAACCCCGGATACCTGCTCCAAGGTATCCGGGGCTTCCCGTTGAAAAAGAGGATTAAAATGAAACGAACTGTCTCTTGCAGATTTTATATTACCTGAAAGATATTAACAAATCCAACGTCAGTTGTTACAAAAAGATTAAATCGTCCAAAAGTCACGGCCGTGTACCGGAATTTTTTGGCGCTTTTGGACAGGCGGTTAGAGAGAAGAGAGAAAGGCCAGCGGAGCGACCCGCCGACCTTTCAAAAATGGAGGATAGAATGAAAAGATGTTCTTGCCTTGCGAGTATTAGTATAGACGGGTTTCTTTACAAAAGTTCACGTCAGTTGTTACAAAAGATTTAAATATCATCGCAAACTTTGAAAAAATTCCTGTAGCACCGCCTCACACTCCCTCTCCAGGGGCCCCTGATAGATGCGGGGGCGGTGGTTGAACCGCTCCTCGAAAAGGTTGAGCACCGAGCCGCAGCAGCCCGACTTCTCCTCCCTCGCCCCATAGCGGACCTCCTCCACCCGGGCGTTGATGATAGCTCCGGCGCACATGGGGCAGGGCTCCAGGGTGACATAGAGGGTGCAGCCCTGGAGCCGCCAGCTGCCCAGCCGGGCGCAGGCCTCCCGGATGGCCTCCACCTCCGCGTGGGCGGTGGCGTTGGCGTCCGCCTCCCGGCGGTTGCGGCCCCGGCCGATGATCTCCCCGTCCTTCACAATCACGCAGCCCACCGGCACGTCGCCGTCGGCAATGGCCTCCCGGGCCAGACGCAGGGCTTCGGCCATAAAATATTCGTGGTCCATTTTCCATTCTCCTGTCCCGCAAATCGGTGCGCGTATAGGGCAAGGGCTCTGCCCTTGCCTCTTCTGCGATTCTACCTCATAAACGAATTTTCCGCAACCCGCCGCCTTGAATTTCTCCACAAAATCACTTATAATCATACCCAATGACAAAATAGGGGGGACGTACTATGTGGGACCGCAAAAACGAGGACCGGCCCGGCCGGTATGGCGATCTAAGCAAGTTCATCACCGACCCGGACAAGCTGGAGCTGGTGAACGGCACGGAGGTCTGCATCTCCGCCGAGGAGGACTACGACATCGCGGTGGACCTGGAGGGCCAGGAGGAGAAATTCGACGCTCTGCGGCCCTTTATCGCTTTCGTGGCAAAAAACATCTGCCGGCTGGACGACCTGGCCCAGCGGTTCGACGCCGCCCACGGCGGAAACGGACGCTTCCGCCATCTACTGGCCATCGTCTTTGTGGACGAGCCTTATGTTATCTTTGAATACTGGAGCATAGACGTCAACAGCACCTTTGACGTGGTGTTTCACTGTGAGGAAACCCGATTTGTGCTGGAGAGCTTCGGCACACTGTTGAATCTCCCCCCTGACTGGAGCGTAGAATTTGCATGAAAACCTATTTCGCCGGACAATTCGACATCGCCGTCATCGGGGCGGGCCACGCGGGCATCGAGGCCGCCCTGGCTGCCGCCCGGATGGGGATGAAAACCCTCTGCTTCACCGTCAACCTGGACGCGGTGGGCAATATGCCCTGCAACCCGGCCATTGGGGGCACGGGGAAGGGCCATCTGGTGCGGGAGCTGGACGCCCTGGGGGGCGAGATGGCTAAGGCCGCTGACCGGGCCTGCATCCAGTACCGGCTGCTCAACCGGAGCAAGGGCCCCGCCGTCTGGTCCCTCCGGGCCCAGGCCGACCGCCGGGAGTATCAGAAGGTGATGAAGCACACCCTGGAGAAGCAGGAAAACCTGTGGGTAAAGCAGGCGGAAATTGTGGATATCCTCACCGAGGGCGGCGCTGTGTCCGGGGTGGTCACCCACACCGGGGCGGTGTATGAGGTGAAGGCCGCCATTGTCGCCACCGGCACCCACCTGGGAGGCCGGATTGTGGTGGGGGAGGTGGTAAGGGACTCGGGCCCCGACGGCCTGTCCGCCGCCCTGCCCCTGACCCAATCGCTGATAAAGCTGGGGCTGACCATCCGCCGGTTCAAGACGGGCACGCCCCCCCGGGTCAATGCCCGCAGCGTGGATTTTTCCAAGATGGAGCGCCAGGAAGGGGACACCGACAATCCGGCCTTCTCCTTTCAGACGGAGACGCCCCCGGAAAACCGGGCGGTGTGCTGGCTGACCTACACCAACGAGGACACCCACAGAATCATCCGGGCCAATCTGGACCGCTCCCCCCTCTACGACGGCACCATCGAGGGGGTGGGGCCTCGCTATTGCCCCTCCATCGAGACCAAGGTGGAGCGCTTTCCCGACAAGGAGCGCCACCAGCTCTTCATCGAGCCAATGGGCCTGGACACGGAGGAGCTGTATATCCAGGGCTTCTCCTCCTCCCTCCCGGAGGAGGTGCAGATCGAGATGCTCCATACCATCCCCGGCCTGGAGCGGGCGGAGATGACCCGGTGCGCCTACGCCATCGAGTACGACTGTGTGGACCCCACCGGGCTGGAGGCCACCCTGGAGACCAAGGCCGTCCCCGGCCTGTACGGGGCGGGGCAGTTCAACGGCTCCTCCGGCTATGAGGAGGCCGCCGTCCAGGGTTTTGTGGCCGGGGTAAATGCTTCCCTGAAGATACAGGGAAAGCAGCCCCTCATTCTCCGCCGGGACCAGGGCTACATCGGGGTGCTCATCGACGACCTGGTCACCAAGGGCACCAACGAGCCCTACCGGATGATGACCTCCCGCACCGAGTACCGGCTGCTCCACCGCCAGGACAACGCCGACTGGCGGCTGGCCCCTATCGGCTATGAATTGGGGCTTATTTCCCGGGAACAATATGAAAGGGTGGAGGAGAAGTACGCCGCTGTGGACCGGGAGGTCCGGCGGCTGGAGCACACCGGCACGCCCCCCACACCCCAGCTGGCCGCCCTGCTGGAGGCCCGGGGGGAGTCCCCTGTCAAGGACGGAGCCCGGCTGGCCGATCTGCTCCGCCGGCCCAGGCTGAGCTATCAGGATCTGACCCCCTTCGACCCGGACCGGCCCGATCTGCCCCCGGCGATTGTGAGCGAAGCGGAGATTACCATCAAGTATGCCGGCTACATCGACCGCCAGTTGCGTCAGGTGGAGGAGGTCCGCCGGATGGAGGAGCGCCCCATGCCGGAGGATATCGACTACGAATCCATCGCCGGACTGCGGCTGGAGGCCCGGCAGAAGCTGGCCACCATCCGCCCCAAGAATCTGGGCCAGGCCGGGCGGGTGTCCGGAGTGTCCCCGGCGGACGTGGCGGTGCTGATGGTGTATTTGAAGCAGAGAGAGCAGTAAGGGGTGCAGTTTATGAATTTGTTTGGAAAGGTACAGGAATTTCTCGACCCCACGCCCATCGAGGACAAATACACGGAATTGCTGCGGCGGGTTCATGAGGAAATCTTGAAGCCCCTGGGATTCAAAAAGGATGGGCAGAATTTCCGCCAGATTGCCCCGGACGGGTTGGGAAAGATCGTCAACTTCCGAAAGGACAAATGGAATCAGAAGGACCGCAGGCTGGGGTTCTTAATTTATACCGGCGTCTATTTTGAGCCGGAACCGGCCATTAAAAATCGAAAATTCAAGGAATACGACTGCCAAATCAGAAGTACCGGGGACAACCCGACCCCTACCGACATATACGGAAAAAAGGGTGAGGAATTTTCTTATAACAAGCAGTTTTGGTATATTTTCAAGCGGACCGACATGGAGGCCATGTATCAGGACTTAAAGCAGTCCATGCAGGATGTGTTGAACTGGTTCGGCCATTTCGAGAGCCGGCAGTCCACAATAGACATGATTTTAGACGGCACAGTCCAGCAGTACTCCTACACAATCGTTATGCACTACGGCACCGCAAAAATGCTGGCCGAGATGGGCTATCAGGCCCAGGTCTATGAGCAGATCAAGGACACCCGGACCACCAATTCTCAGGCATGGGCGGTGATTCGGCTGGCGGAGGACCTGGAAAAGGAACTGGGCCTGTAGGGGCGGATATTATCCGCCCGTATGCAGAATGTAGAACAGCGGGCGCATACTATGCGCCCCTACAAATCACCTTGCGTAGGGGCCGACGACCTCGGCGGCCCGTCTCCCGCAGGCCGCCCTATCCCTAAAAACGGCGCGCCCTACACAACATCCCCTGGAGGTATTGACATGAATCTGACACAAGTAAAGGGAAACACCTGGGTCATCGAGGCCAACCAGCTGATCCCGCTGTACAAGCTGGATGAGAAGCGGTGTGTCCTGCTGGACACAGGGCTCTTCGAGGAGCGGGAGGAGCTGGAAAGCACCCTGTCAGAGGCGGGGCTGACCCCTGTGGGGATACTGTGCTCCCACGCCCACGTGGACCACTGCTCCAACAACGGCTATTTTCAGGAGAGGTACGGTACAAAAATCGCCCTCACCTTCCCGGAGGCGGGGATGTGTTCCACACCGCTGACGCTGAAGTGCTACTTTCTCACCCTCTCCCCGGGGACAGTGGCGCAGGAGTCCTCCTGCATGATCCACCGGCCCGACCTGTTCATCCCGGAGGGGGACGGCCCCTTCGACTTCTGCGGGGCCCGGTTCCGGATTGTCCTCACCCCCGGCCACTCCGCCGGGCATATCTGCGCCATTACCCCGGACAACGTGTGCTACACCGCCGACGCCCTGCTCAGCCAGGAGCTGCTCACTGCCAAGCTGCCCTACAACCTGAGCCAGCAAATGGCCATCGCCAGCCGGGAGAAGCTGAGGGGGCTGGGCTGTGATTTTTACATCATGGCCCACCGGGGGGTGTGCCCCGGCGGGGAGATCGGCGGACTCATCGACGCCAATCAGGCTCTGATCCGCCGCCGGGCGGAGGAAATCCTGGCCCTCATTGACCGGCCTATGACGGCCAGCGAGATTGACGAAAGGGTATGCCTCCTCTACCAGCTCCTCACCCACAAGCCCCGCCGCTCCCTGCGCTTTGAGCGGAACGTCCGGTTTTTTATCGAGTACCTGGTGGATATCGGGCGGCTTCATGAGGAGTGTCAGAACGGCGCCACCTATTACAGCCCGGCGGAAAAATAAAAGAGCCCCCTCTGATGGAACGGGACCCATTGTAGGGGCGCGCACTGCGCGCCCGCGGGCGGACAATGTCCGCCCCTACAAAGGTACACCCATCAGAGGGGTCTTTTCATCTGCTCAGCAGCTTTTTCATGCTCTCCTCCAGGCCGTCCACCGTGAGGGGGAACATGGGGTACTCCTGGGCGATGGTATCGTAGGTCTGGGACCAGTAGGGGCCCCAGTCGGGGCGGGGGCTGGGGTTGAGCCAGACGGTATGCCGGAAGCGGCCCTTCAAAAGCCGCAGCCAGTCCATGCCGCACCGTGGACCGTCCTCCCGGCCGCTCCGGCCGTAGTAGCCCCCCATCAGCTCGTAGGGGGCCATCTGGGCGTCCCCCACCAGAATCAGCTTGTAATCCCCGGGCAGGTTGGACAGCACCCAGTCGGTGGGTACGCTGTTCCGGGACAGGAGGGTGGGGTCCTGATAGAGCCGGCCGTAAACGCAGTTGTGGAAGTAGTAGACCTTTAAATCCTTGAAGTGGCCCGACTTGCTCACCGCCTGGAACAGGGCGGAGCACAGTTGGGCGTAGTAGTCCATGGAGCCCCCGGAGTCCATCAGCAGGAGGACCTTCACTGTGTTCTCCCGGGGCCGCTTGTAGCGCACCTTCAGCACCCCGCCGTTGCCGGCGGTGTCCTTTATCGTGCTGTCCACGTCAAACTCGGTGGGGGGGAGGTCCACCAGTCCGGAGTACTGCCGCAGGTGCCGCAGGGCCACCTGGAACTGGCGGGTGTCCAGAGTGTTGTCCCGGCGAAAATCCCGGAACTTCCGCTCCCCAGCCACCCGGAAGGCCCGGCGGTACATACTCTGTCCCCCCACCCGGATGCCCC
Organism: Colidextribacter sp. OB.20; assembly: GCF_009911595.1. Taxonomy (GTDB): domain Bacteria; phylum Bacillota; class Clostridia; order Oscillospirales; family Oscillospiraceae; genus Lawsonibacter. Next base: position 76,264 of record NZ_QWKG01000005.1, on the reverse strand, counting down.
TGGGGGACAGACCGGCGTTTCCAAAGACCGACATGCCGTGGGTCCCCACCCAGTAGCTGCCCCCGTTGTGCTCCTCCTTCTGCTCCTCCATGCGCTCCTTGAGCATCTGCTCGATCTCCTCCTCGGAGAGGCCCATATTTTTCAGCGCCTGAATTTCATCCCAGTTGGCGTAATCGGTTAATACTTCCGGTTTATTCAGCCAGTCTAATAACTCCTGGGATACCTCCTGCTGGAAGGGGACGTCCTTGAAGTACTCCAGAAAGGTGCGGTCGAAGGCGTCGAAGTCGGCCTCGCTCTTCACCAGCAGACACCGGCACAGATGATAGAAGCCGGTAAAGCTGGCGTTGTGGAGGTTTTTGTCCAGCCCCTCCACCAGGGCCATCCACTCGGTGAGGGACACCTTCAGACCGTTTCGCCGGAGCAGATACAGAAAATCGGTAAACATGGGCTCACCGCCACTGCCGGCGCAGGACGTCGATGTCCTCGTTCTTCTTCAAGAGCACCCCCAGATAGGGCACCTCCTTCACAATCCGCCGCACGTCCACGCCCCCGTGCTGGAGGGCCTGGATCCAGTCGATGATCTCGCTGGTGGAGGGCTTTTTCTTGATCTGAGGCAGATTTCTGATCTTGTAGAAGGCCTCCAGCACCTGGTCCAGCAGCTTCTTGTCGATGTCGGGGAAGTGGACCCGGACGATGTCCTCCATCAGCTCCCTGTCGGGAAACTCAATATAGTGGAATACGCACCGGCGGAGAAAGGCGTCGGGCAGCTCCTTCTCGGCGTTGGAGGTGATAATTACCACCGGGCGGTGGTTGGCCTTCACTGTCCGGCCCGTCTCCGGGATGTGAAATTCCATCCGGTCCAGCTCCCACAGCAGGTCGTTGGGAAACTCCAGGTCCGCCTTGTCGATCTCGTCAATGAGGAGAATCACCTGCTCCTGATCGGTGAAGGCCTCCCCCAGCTTGCCCAGCTTGACGTATTTCTCAATGTCGTCCACCCCCTGGCCACCGAACTGGCTGTCATACAGGCGCTGGACCACGTCGTAGACATACAGGCCGTCCTGGGCCTTGGTGGTGGATTTGATATTCCAGATGATGAGCTTTCTGCCCAGCGCCTGAGAGATGGCCTCAGCCAGCATGGTCTTGCCGGTGCCCGGCTCCCCCTTGATGAGCAGGGGCTTTTGCAGCACCATGGCGATGTTGGCCGCACGGAGCAGCTCCTCCGAGGCCACGTAGTTTTGACTTCCCCGAAATTCCTTCATTCCATTTTCCTCCTAAGTCAATTTAGCGTTGTTCCTGATTGTATCCTGTTTTCCGAAAAAAGGCAAGTCTATTCTGTTCTGCCAAGTTTTATTATTTTTTTGACAAGTGTACTTGACATTATAACCCCGCTGTGCTATGATAGCCTCACCAGGGGAGGTCACGGCCGGACCGAGGCTGGGAATTTGGAAAGGAAGTCATTTCAATGGATAAGAATGAAATTCTGGAAAAGAGCCGCAAAGAAAATGAAAACCGGGACGAGATGGAGCGGACCATTACCATCGAGGGGGAGTCCTTCAGCCTGGCCTTTACATTGATGGCAGGGCTGGCCATCGTCGCCTACAACCACTTTCACAACCTGCCCTCCGACAGTGTGATGATTATGTTCTGGACCTCCTGCGTCAGCAGCCGGCTGTACCGGCTGACCAAGCGAGGGGATACCTCTGATTTGATCACAATGATAATATCCCTTGTCATTCTGGTCTTTTATGTGGTAAAATATTTCTCACAGGGGTGAGGGCATGGACGATCAGCTGGTCCTGAAGAATCGGTTAAAGGTGGCCCGGGCGGAGCGGTCCCTGTCCCAGGGGGAGCTGGCCAAGCTGGTGGGGGTCTCCCGGCAGACCATCAGCTCCATCGAGACGGGGCAGTTCAACCCCACCGCCAAGCTGGCACTGGTGCTGTGCGTCGCCCTGGACAAGAAATTTGAGGAGCTGTTCTACTTCGACTGAGAGGGGGCCTGTCAATGGAGGCTTTCGCCATCGGGCTGTTCGCCGTGGCGGTGATCGGCATCCCTATCGCCATCCTGCTGCTGAACGACTACGGCAAGAAGCGGGGATGCGGCCGGGGATGCGCCACCTGCGGCAACCGGGATATCTGCTACCGGAATCAGAAGAAAACCGACAAAAAAGCGCCCTGACGGGCGCTTTTTCGTAGCTTTAGAGGGTCTTAATCCTCCTCGGGCTCCTCGATCTTGGCGTCGGGGGCGTTGCGGCCCACCGAGGCGATGCCGTTCATGCAGCTGGCCTTGGCCTTGTAGCCCTCGCTCTTGCCGATGTTCTCGCCGTTCTTTGCCTTGAGGCGGAAGCGGTACTCCCCGGCCTTGTCCTGATAGACCTCGAACTTGGGGTGGGTCAGCTCCTCGAAGCCCTCCGCCGTCTGGTCCTCCACGTGGGCCAGGGCGTTCTTCTGCACGGAGGCGATGCCCCCCTGACAGCTGGACATGCTGGTGTAGCTCTCAGAGGCGGTGAGAATCACCTCGCCGTTGCCCGCCTTCAGGTTGAAGGTAAACTCGCCGTTTTTGGTCTTGGAGATTACAAATTTGCCCATAGTAAATGCCTTCTTTCTCTTTATTTTCAGGTCCTCCGACCTTGAACTCTATTTATATTTCTGGCTCTCCGCCACCGCCAGCTGGTCGCAGCGGTTGTTGAACTCGTTCTCGGCGTGGCCCTTAACCCAGTGGAGGTTGACGGTGTGCCTCTCGCATAAATCCAGCAGACGGCCCCACAGGTCGGGGTTGAGGGCGGGCTTCTTGTCCGACTTTACCCAGCCCCGGGCCCGCCAGCCCCGGGCCCAGCCCTTGCCCAGGCCGTCGATGACATATTTGCTGTCGGAGTACAGCTCCACCACGCAGGGCTCCTTTAACGCTTCCAGAGCGGCAATCACCCCGGTGAGCTCCATGCGGTTGTTGGTGGTCTGGGCCTCGCCTCCGGACATCTCCTTCCTGTGGGAGCCGTACATCAGGATGGCCCCCCAGCCCCCCGGGCCCGGATTGCCGGAGCAGGCCCCGTCGGTGTAGATGGTGACAGTTTTCATAGCCCCTTCTTCCTTAAAACAAATCGCTGTGAGTTCCCGTCCGGGTGAGCACCAGGATCAGCTTATCCTGATCTGTCTTATAGACCAACAGCCAATCTGGAGTAATGTGACACTCCCGGCAGCCAATATAATCTCCAATCAAATCATGATCCTTAAATTTCTCTGGCAGCTTTTCTCCAGCAGCCAATCGTTTGATTGTCTCCGTCAACAGAGACATATTATATCCTCGCCTTGCCGCTCTTCTCACATCCCGCTGAAACTTTGTCGTCGGCTTTACTGTATACATCAACCCAGCAGCTCCCTCATCATCTCATCAACATCCGTATAGCTCCTCCCGTAGCTCGGGTCCGCCATCATCCGCTGGGTCTCTTCTATTGCTTCCCTTGTCTCCTCATTGGGAATCTCCCGGTCCACGGAGAAGGGAATCCGGTTTTCCCGCACGGTTTTTTTTGCAAACACGGTAAACGCCGTGGTCATGCTCATGCCCACGTCCGCGCAAAATTCCTCAAACTGACGCTTCAATTCCGCGTCCATCCGGATATTTACGTTCGTCTGCGCCATATCAGATACCCCCTTCTGCTTTATACTATGTATTATATTTAAGTTTATATACATTGTCAAGATATTTTAATACAAAAGGCTGGACACGATTCCCGCGTCCAGCCTTTCCATAATCCCCAAACCCGCCCGCGCGAAACCGACGTCCGGTGATAAAAATAAGCGTCTTTCACGACAGATAACGGTACAGGTGTAACAGTAACGGACCTGATAATAAGCCAGGGTTCGAACCCGGCTAAGCGAGGTCCCGCCCGCTCCCATACAACGTGCCTCTTGGCCCCGGCACATTGGGGCTTGACGCCCGCCTCTCGCGCAACCAAAATGATAAATGCAGGGCGTGACCACCGGGCACGCCGTTCAACAGGGACGGTGTATCCCGGGGAGACGGCGCGCCGGGGTCGTCGCGCCCTACAAAAGCTCGGTGGTCCAGTTCTTCTCCTGGATGGTCTCCTCCAGCTCCCGCAGCTCTCTGGACAGGCCGTCCACCTGCTTTTGCAGCTGGCGGACGTTGACGGTGCTCTTAATCTTGATCTCGCTGACAGAGTGGCGGTGGGCCAGGGCACTGGCGCTGTTCAAAAACCCACGCAGGATGGACAGTTTGCCCTTGAGACAGTCCCGGCGAGCCAGCAGGTCGGACAGGGTGGCCCCGTCCTCCATCCTGGTGGAGTTGTTGGTGCGGTTGATGGCGGAGATCAGCTCCTCCAGGCGGGCGTAGTCCGCCTCCAGCTCAGCCAGCAGCTCCGTGGGGTCCTCGGCGGGCTGCTCCCCCTCCTGGACCAGGGCGTTGTTGCTCAGCCGGCTCTCCAGCTGGCGGATTCTCGTTTGCAGCTCCGACCGCTGGGACAGGGCGTTGGCCAGTTTCATACAATCACAGCTCCTCTAAAATTTTCCGTCGTTTTTCCCAATACTCCTCTTCGTCCATCATCCCGGCGGCCCTCAGGCTCTCCAGCAGGGCCAGCTGGCGCTGGACCTCCGGGGCGAGCCCTCCGCTCCGGGGGCGGGCCCTGACATGCCGCTTTATAAAGACCTGATAGATGTCCAACGCGGTAAATATGCCGGCCAGGAGGGTCCATATGACTCCGAAAGGGGCGGTGGCGGGAACGATCACAGCCAGCCCAAACAGGACAAAAACTCCGCCCCACACCGCGCCCACTACCCCCTGCGTCCTGCTGGGGAGATGGGCGTCGTTTCCCCCGGCCCGCTTCCGCAGCCAGCCCATGGTCCAGTTATAGGCCTTATTAAGGGCGGTGAACTCCAGACACAGTCCAATCAGGGACAGCACCACATACAGCATGACCTCTGTATCGCCGTTGGGGTCGATGGCGGACTCCCACATTGGCACAAAATACATAGATTACTCCTCTGATTTCTCCTCATCAGGCAAAGACTCAGGCTCGACGGTCTCCTCACGCTCGGCCAGAGCCAGGGAGATCACCTTGTCCCCCTCCTCCTTGAAGCGCATGACGATGACCCCTTGAGTGGAGCGGCCCGCCATCCGGATGGAGTCCACATGGGTGCGGATCAGGATGCCCGCCTGGGTGACCACCAGCAGGTCTTCGCTGCCGTCCACCACCTTGACCCCCACGATGGGGCCGGTCTTGTCGGTGACCATGTAGTTCTTAATACCCAGGCCGCCCCGGTTGGTGATCCGGTACTCCTCCACGGGGGTGCGCTTGCCGAAGCCCTTCTCGGTGATGGACAGCACCGTCCTGCCCTCGATGGCCCGGGCGGCGCCTACCACGTAGTCCCCCTCCCGGAGGCGGATGCCCCGGACGCCCACGGCGTCCCGGCCCATAGGCCGCACGTCGTTCTCGTCAAAGCACACCGCCATGCCGTCGTGGGTGGCAATGAGGATTTTCTTGCTTCCGTCGGTCTCCCGGACGGATACCAGCTCGTCCCCCTCGTCCAGGCGCAGGGCCCGGATGCCGTTGTTCCGCAGGTTTTTCAGGGTGTGGACGGGCAGACGCTTTACCGTGCCCTGGCGGGTGACCATGAACAGATACAGCTCCTCGCCCTCGTGCTCCCGGTAGTGGAGCATGGTCTGCACCCGCTCCCCCTGCTCCACTTGCAGAATGTTGATGATGTTGGTCCCCTTGGCCGTCTTGCCGCTCTCGGGAATCTGATAGCCCTTCTTGCGGTAGACCTTGCCGGTGTCGGTGAAGAAGAGGATATAGTCGTGGGTGGAGGCGGTGAACACGTCCACCACGCAGTCCTCCTCCCGGGTGGTGATGCCCTTCTTGCCCATACCGCCCTTAGACTGGGCGGCGTATTCGCTCACCGGGGTGCGCTTGATGTAGCCCGCCTGGGTGAGGGTGAAGACGCACTGCTCCTCCTCGATCAAGTCCTCGATATCGATCTCGTCCTCCACGTCCTGGATTTCAGTAATCCGGTCGTCGCCGTACTTGTCCCGGATGACGGTAAGCTCGTCCTTCAGGACTCCCCGGAGCATCTCCTCGGAGGCCAGCAGCTGGTTGAAGTAGGCGATGCGCTCCTCCAGCTCCTTGTATTCCGCCTCCAGCTTCTCCCGGTTCAGTCCCTGGAGGGAGATGAGCCGCATGTCGCAGATGGCCTGGGCCTGGACGTCGTCCAGCCCAAACCGCTCCATCAGCCGCTCCTTGCCGTTGTCGTAGCTGGTGCGCAGAATGTGGATAACCTCGTCGATGTTGTCCTGAGCAATGAGCAGGCCCTCCAGAATATGGGCCCGCTCCTGGGCTTTTTTCAGGTCGTATTTGGTGCGCCGGATGATGATCTGCTCCTGATAGGCGATATACTCGTCCAGAATGTGCCGCAGGGACAAAATCCGGGGCTGGAGCTTGCCGTTTACCTCCACCAGAGCCAGCATGTTGATGGCGAAGGTGGTCTGGAGCTGGGTCTGGGCAAAGAGGCGGTTGAGCACCACCTGGGGGTTGGCGTCCCGCTTCAGCTCGATGACAATGCGCATACCGTTGCGGTCGGTCTCATCCCGGATGTCGGAAATGCCCTCCAGCCGCTTGTCCTCCACCTGATCGGCCATATTCTTGATTAGCATCCGCTTGTTCACCTGGTAGGGAATCTCTGTGATGACAATCCGGGTGCGGTCCTTGCCGAACTCCTCGAACTCATGGCGGGCCCGGATGGTCACCCGGCCCCGGCCGGTGGCGTAGGCCGCGCGGATGCCCGCCCGGCCCATGATAATGGCCCGGGTGGGGAAGTCGGGACCTTTGATGTGCTCCATCAGGTCGCCCAGGGTGGCCTCGGGGTCGTCCAGCACGCAGATGGCGGCGTTGATGACCTCCCGCATGTTGTGGGGCGGGATATTGGTGGCCATACCCACGGCGATGCCGCTGGACCCGTTCACCAGCAGGTTGGGGAAGCGGGAGGGGAGGGTCTTGGGCTCCCGTCTCGTCTCGTCAAAGTTGGGGTCCCAGTCCACTGTGTCCTTCTCAATGTCCCGGAGCATCTCGTCGGAGAGCTTGGACATTCTTGCCTCGGTGTAACGGTAGGCCGCCGGGGGGTCGCCGTCCACCGAGCCGAAGTTGCCGTGGCCGTCCACCAGCATGTACCGCATGGAGAAGTCCTGGGCCAGGCGGACCAGGGCGTCGTAGACAGACTGATCCCCGTGGGGGTGGTAGCGGCCCAGCACGTCGCCCACGCAGGTGGCCGACTTCTTAAAGGGCTTATCCGCCGTCAGGTTGTCCTCATACATGGCGTAGAGGATGCGCCGGTGGACGGGCTTCAGGCCGTCCCGCACATCGGGCAGAGCCCGGCCCACGATGACCGACATGGCATATTCAATATAGGATTTCTCCATTTCCGGCACCAGAGGAGAGGCGACAATTTTCTGGTCCGGGTAACGAATCTCCTCGGGGTCGTATTGGGGTTTTTTAGACATTTATTGTGTTCCTCCTTGTTAGAGGTGGGTTTTATATACCAAACAGATCACCGTGCGTACCTGTGCGGTAAAGTAACAATTCTTCTCCATCCTGCCTGTAAATCAACAGCCAATCCGGAGCTACATGACATTCCCGGTGTCCGGAATGATTCCCGCTTAAACTATGATCCAAATTTTTTTGCGGGAGCGTGTCCGGGATTTTCAGCCTGTCAATTACCTGCTGGAGCAATTCCATATTCCAATGACGCTTTACACAGAGCTTAAAGTCTCTCTTGAATCTTGTGGAGTATCTGACATTTAACATTGTCATTCCTCCATCAATTCGGCAAAAAGCTCCTCCGTTGTGCCGTTGAATGGGTGGCCCCCGCCGTTGTCCAACTCCGTGAAAGCCTCTAATGTTTCGGCGTTCGGGGTTTCGTCCGGGACCGCCGCCCCCTGCAGATAGGAAATTACATAGAACAGGCGGTTTTCCGGTATCTGGTCAATGAGGGTCTTTGCAAATTCCCGATTACTCATTTCTGGCGCTCCTTTCCGAAAACAAAGCATCAATAATCCAAATTCACCGCATACTTGGCGTTACGCTCGATGAACTCCTTCCGGGGCTCCACCTTCTCGCCCATGAGGACGGTGAAGGTCTCGTCCGCCCGGACGGCATCGTCCAGCTCGATGCGGCGCAAGGTGCGCTTTTCCGGGTCCATGGTGGTCTCCCACAACTCGTGGGGGTTCATCTCGCCCAGACCCTTAAAGCGGGAGATGTCGATTTTGGCGTTCGGGTTGTCCCCCCGCATCTCGGCGGAAATCTTATCCCGCTCCTCCTCGGAGAAAGCCAGCCGGGTCTGCTTGCCCCGGGTAAGCTTGAACAGGGGAGGGACGGCGGAGTAGACATAGCCGTTTTCAATGAGGGGCCGCATAAAGCGGAAGAAAAATGTTAAAAGCAGGGTGCGGATATGGGCGCCGTCCACGTCGGCATCGGCCATGATAATGACCTTGTGATACCGCAGCCTGTTCAGGTCGAAGTCGTCTCCGATGCCGGCCCCCAGGGCGGTAATCACGGGGGTGAGCTTGTCGTTGCCGTAAACCTTGTCCGCCCGGGCCTTCTCCACGTTGAGCATCTTGCCCCACAGGGGAAGAATGGCCTGGAAACGGCTGTCCCGGCCCTGGGTGGCCGAGCCGCCGGCGGAGTCGCCCTCGACGATATAGAGCTCGGTGAGCTCGGGATTTGCCTCGTTGCAGTCCCGCAGCTTGTCGGGCATGGCTGCCCCGCCCAGGGCGGTCTTGCGGCGGATGGACTCCCGGGCCTTCCGGGCGGCTTCCCGGGCCCGGTTTGCCATGAGGGCCTTATCCAGGATGGCCCGGCCTACAGAGGGGTTCTCCTCCAGATAGGTCTCCAGCTTTTCCGAGACAATGGAGTTGACCAGGGTGCGCATCTCGCTGTTGCCCAGCTTAGCCTTGGTCTGTCCCTCGAACTGGGCCTCGGTGAGCTTCACCGAGATGACCACCGTGAGGCCCTCCCGGCAGTCGTCCCCTGAGACCTTCTCGTCGTCCTTCAGCAGCTTGATCTTCCGGCCGTAGGCGTTGAGGACGTTGGTCAGCGCCCGGCGGAAGCCCTCCTCATGCATGCCGCCCTCGGGGGTGTGGACGTTGTTGGCAAAGGAGACCATGACCTCCTGATAGCCGTCGTTGTACTGCATGGCCACCTCAGCCATGGAGTCCTCCCGGGCTCCGGACATGTAGATCACGTCATTATGGAGGGGGTCCTTGTTCTTGTTGATGAAGGTGACAAACTCCCGGATGCCCCCCTCATAGCACATGTCGTCCTCCTGCTCCCGGCCGGGACGCAGGTCCACCGTCTGGATGCGCAGGCCGGCGTTGAGGAAGGCCTCCTCCCGCATCCGGGTATGGAGGGTGTCGTAGCTGTACTCCAGGGTGTCGAACATCTCCGGATCGGGCTTGAAGGTGACGGTGGTGCCGGTGTGGTCCGTCCGGCCCACCACCTTCATCTCCTGGGTAATCTTACCCCGGGCAAATTTCATCTCATAAATTTCCCCGTTCTTGTGGACCTGGACCTCCAGCCACTCGCTCAGGGCGTTGACAACCGAGGCGCCCACCCCGTGGAGGCCGCCGGAGACCTTATATCCGCCGCCGCCGAACTTGCCGCCGGCGTGGAGGATGGTAAAAACCACCTCCAGGGCGGGCTTGCCCGTCTGGGGCTGGATGTCCACTGGGATGCCCCGTCCGTTGTCGGTGACGGTGACGGTGTTCCCCGGGTTGATGGTGACGGTAATGTCCGTACAGTGCCCGGCCAGGGCCTCATCAATGGAGTTGTCCACAATCTCATACACCAGGTGGTGCAGGCCGGATTCCGATGTGGAGCCGATATACATGCCAGGGCGCTTGCGCACCGCCTCCAGACCCTCCAGGACCTGGATCTCCGACCCGCTGTACTCGTGGTCGGTCTGGGTGGTGTTCAGCTCGTTGAGCTGGTTCAATTCTTCAGACATAGCTTAACCTCCGCGATGGTAAAATCCTGATAGGGGCAGATATCATCCGCCTGAAAATATGCTGTAATTCGCTCTGCGGCGGGCGGATGATATCCGCTCCTGCCTATATTAATCCAATTCCTCGTCGTCCAGATCAGCGGTTTCGTGGTAATCATCGCCGCTCTCGGTGCCCACAAGCTCGGTGGTCCGCATCCGCCGCTTGTCCTTGGCCTCCTCCACATGCCTGTGGATCAGCTCCTTGACCTCCCGTGGGTGCTTGACGTTCTTCAGTTCCAGGTGGGGAATGCTCTTGTCAGAGGAAATTACGCAGACCGTCCCTACGCCGAAAATACGCTGACACAGGCCGATGTTCAGCTGGAGATCCCGCACCCGATAGAGGAGCACCTCGTCAGACTTGATGTTTAGAAAGCCAACCTCACAGAACAGCCGGTCCTCGCTGAGACGGTATTTGGTGAAGGACAGAGGCAGTCCCAGGTGCCGCTTGCGGTCTTTCCACAGATATTCGATGGATTCCATAATGTAACCTCCATTCTATTCTCTATTATAATATACCATGCAGGGGGCGGCGCAGAGGCTGCCCCGCTGTTATGACGCAAGGATGATGGGGCGGCACAGAGGCCGCCCCCTACAGAGCCAATCCGCCCCGCTCCGCCCGGTGGGCCAGGGTGGCGGGGGAGAGGGGGGAGATGTACACAACAGGCTCTCCCCAGCGGCTGTCCGCCAGGATGAAGGATCGGGGCAGGTCGTCGGTGAGCCAGATGGCCCGACCCTCCGCCTCCGCCCGCTCCAGCAGCTCCCGGGTCTTATAGGCCCAGCTGGCGTTGTCCAAATCAAATATACCCAAAATATCCCGGTCTGGAATCACAACCGATTGTCCCAAATGCAGATACATAAGCGCTACCTGTTCTTTCTCTCATACAAAACATAAGCTAGCCAGGCCAGTATACAGCCTAAAAATACACTCCCAATCAGCCATAGCCATATTTCCCAGCCTAAAATGTCAAAGGAGGGCGGATTCAGCCGGTGATTTACCATTCCAATCAATAGAATCATCTCAAATATTATCAGGGGACTCCACCGTAAAAAGCGGTTTTTGATACAGCCCAATGCGAAAAGCTGAAAGCAAAAGGGAATGAAAACAAAGGGAAGTAAAACAGCCATTTTTTCCTCCTATATCAGCTTCCCGCCGCAGATATGAAAGGCCTTCCCGCCCTCCAGACCCTCCAGCTTCTCCTCCTCGCAGCAGGTGATGAACACCTGGCCCCCCCGGATGCGGTTGAGGACAAAGGCCTGCCGCCTGGGGTCCAGCTCGGAGAGGACGTCGTCCAGCAGCAGGACGGGCCACTCCCCGGTCTCCTCCTGGAAAATCTCCCGCTGGGCCAGCTTGAGGGACAGGGCCGCCGTCCGGGTCTGGCCCTGGGAGGCGTAAGTCTTGGCGGACTGGCCGCCGATGGTGACAGCCAGGTCATCCTTGTGGGGGCCGGACAGGCACTGACGGCTGTCAAGCTCCGCCTGGCGGTGCTTCTCCTGGTGCTCCAGCAGGAGGGGAAGCAGCTCCCGGGGCTGGGCCTGGGGGTCGTCTACGTTGGACACCGTCTCATAGCCCAGCTCCAGCCCCTCCCGGCCCCCGGAGAAGTCGGCGTGGATGGCGGGGGCGTGCTCCCGCAGGCGCTTCACAAAATGGGCCCGGTAGTGAATTATAATGGCCCCGGTCTGAGCCATACGGAGATTGAAGTCGTCCAGGGTGTCCAGCAGGGAGGGCCGCTCCGGCCAGTCCCGGAGGATGCGGGTCTTGTGGTCGTAGAGCCGGTTATACTCTGCCAGAGCCTGGGCGTATCGGGGCCGCAGCTGGCAGATGCCCCCATCCAGGAATCTCCGCCGCTCCGCCGCCCCCTCTCGAATAAGGGACAAATCCTCGGGGCAGAAAAGGACGGTATTCAAAATTCCCGCCAGCTCCGCCGCCGTCTTCAGGCGTATTCCATTGGAATACAGCTGCCGGCCCCGGCCCCGGAAGAGACGGGCCTCCAGAGAAAAATCCCGGTCACGGCTGAATACTTCCCCCCTCACAAAGGCGGAGTCCACCCCCAGCATAATCATCTCCCTGTCATACCGGGCCCGGTGGGACCGGGCAGCGGAGAGATAGGCCACCGCCTCCAGCAGGTTGGTCTTGCCCTGGGCGTTGTCGCCATAGATCAGGTTGACTCTGGGGTCAAATTCCGCCTCCAGATGGGCATAGTTCCGGAAAAAATCCAGCTCCAGACTTTTGACAATCACGTAACCACAAGCTCCGTCTCGTTATCGATTACCGCTCTATCTCCGGGCCGCAGCTTCTTCCCCCGCATAGTGCAGGGCTCGCCGTTGACGGCCACCCGTCCCTCCTGGATAATCAGCTTGGCGTCCCCGCCCGTCTCCACCGCCCCGGCGAACTTGAGCAGGTCCTGGAGCTTGATAAATTCAGTGTGTATTTTAATCTCGTGTGAGTCCATATTGATAACCTCAAATCAGGGAGATGTCAGTCAAACGCTTCCATATGGTCATCCGCTTGCGCAGAGCCGGCGGATCCAGCGTCCTCATACATTCCAGAAAAGGGGCGTAAAGCTTTTTTCGGTTTCGCTCCACATACTCCCACTCCCGTTTATCCCTGTTCTTCTTCAAATAGCTCTCAATTTTTTCTGAGAAATCCTGATAAAAGCTCTGCCAATAGGCCATAGAAAGCAGATATTGCTCCAGACTGCTGTTTACAAAGCTCAGCTCGTCACCATAGGAGTCGTGATACCAGGTCCACACTGACCCGGTTTTCAGCTCCACCACCTCATAAGAGACATGTTCGTCCTTGAAGTAGTTCCAAATTTTTTCCTTCGCCCCGTCTGGCATTTCACGCTCGCTGGTGAACACAATCGGGCTAAATTCCCGACTTTCTCCGATCACCAGATACTTTTTCTTATTGATTGTCTCATTTCTCAGGCAGCTGACCCAAAACAGGGTTCCAAGATAGACATGCTTTCCGCTCCTCTCGTCACTGGGCAGGCGGAAAGGACGAAATTGATCGGGCAGACCTACCTTCGTCAGAAAATCTTTGATGCTTTGTGGCACCTCTAAATTTTTCAATCGGTGCTCCTGATATCGTCCAAGTCTCGGGTCCTCCAAAAACTTCGGGTCGGGCTCCAGCTCCACTCCCGCCTCCCGGACCTGCTGGTAGAGCTGGAGCAGAGGGGGATAGTTCATCCAGTTAGGGTGCCTTTCTGCTTGTTCCACGTGAAACCTCCATCAGTTCGCCTTCAATCTTACGGGCAGGACCATATATGTGAAGTTCTCCTCCCCCTCGGCGGGCAGGATGACGCAGGGGGCCACCCCGGAGGTGAACTCCATGCGCAGCTTGTCGGCGGGGGCGGCCTTGAGGGCATCCATCAGATACTTGTTATTGAAGCCGATCTCCAGCCCGCCGCCGTCGCCGGAAATGGGACACTGGTCAGCGGCGTCGCCGATGGCGGTCCTGGTGGTGATATCCACCATCCCGTCCCCAAAGACGCAACGCAGGGGGGACTTGAGCTTTTCGCTGATAATCAGGGACACCCGGTCGATGGAGCTGAGCAGAGCCCGGGCCTCCACCTCCACCTTGACGGTGTTGTTCCGGGGGATGGCGTTTTTGTAGGCCAGGAAGTCCCCCTCCAGCCGTCGGCAGACCAGCAGGGTGTCCCCCGTCTGGAACAGGATGTGCCGGGCCCCCTGAATTACCGTGACGCTCTCCTCTCCGGAGCAGATCTTCTCCACCTCGCCCAGGGCGGAGCCGGGCACCACAAAGGAGAAGGAATCCGCCCCCTTTTTGTCCTCCACCTCCTCATGGCGCAGGGCCAGACGGTAGCCGTCCACCGAGACCACAGTGAGGCCGGAGCCGTCAACCTCAAAGAGAGACCCCGTGTGGACGGGCCGGCTCTCATTGTCGCTGACGGCAAAGAGAGTCTGAGAGATCATGGAGCGCAGCACCGGCTGGCCGATGACCAGGGCGTTCTGCTGGTCCACTGCGGGCAGCTCCGGGAACTCCTCCGGGTCGGTGCCCAGAATGTTGAACTCGCTGAGTCCGCACCTCACATTCACTGTACAGCCCTGGGAGGTGAATACCACCACGTCGTCGGGCATCTTGCGGACGATTTCCCCAAAGAGCCGGGCGGACAGCACCAGGGAGCCCCCCTCCACGATTTCGGCGGGGACGGCGGCCTGGATACCCGTCTCCAGGTTGTAGCCGGTGAGGCGCAGGGACTCTCCCGCCTCGATGAGGATACCCTCCATGGCGGGGATGGAGCTCTTGGCGGCCACCGCCCGGGAGGCGACGGATACGGCGGCGGACAGCAGGGCCTTTTCGCAGGAGAATTTCATAACAGTTCCTCCAGTCTCTTTCTCTCTCCGCAATAGGAGGAGAGGATATTTTTTAGTAACAGTAGTCCGTAGGCAAAAATTTTGTGGAAAGATGCCGCAAAGCGCTGCGGCTCTAAGAAAAAAGTCTCAACAGGGGGTGTGGTGAAAAACGGGCGGCTTTCCACAGCAGCTTTTTTTCTCCACATTCATCCACAGATAATTCACAATTTTTTGTGGAAAGTCAGATTATAATGGGACAACAGGAGAGCTCTTTTTGATTCTTTTTCTCTCGAGAAAAAGAATGCCTGCCCGGACGACTCCCCCTGTCAGGGGGAGATGTCGCGAAGTGACAGAGGCGGTAGGGAGAGGGCGCCTTATTCGTACCGGGAGTTGATATTGGTGGTGATATCCTTGATAATCTCCGCCTTCTCCGGGTCGGTTTTGACCAGACCCTCGATGCGGTTCAGGGCGTTGAGGACGGTGGAGTGGTCCCGGCCGCCGAACTCCGCGCCGATCTCCTTCAGGGACAGGTTGGTCATGCGGCGGATCTGATACATGGCGATCTGCCGGGCCATGGAGATATCCTTGGAGCGGCCCTGGCCCCGGAGGAGGTCGGGCTCCAGGTTGTAGAACTTGCACACCTCGTCGATAATTACGTCGGCGGTGGGCAGGATATCCGATTTCTCCTTAAAGATGTCCTTCACCGCCCGGATGACGGTGTTTTTGTTCACCGTGTCCCCAATCAGATCCTGATAGGCCATGATCTTGTTTACCGTGCCCTCAATCTGCCGGACGTTGGCGGTGATGTTTTCGGCGATGAGCTGAATAAGGAAGTCGGGCAGCTCCATCCCCATGCGGATGGACTTGCTGCGGATGATGGCCATCCTCGTCTCATAGTCGGGGGGGATGATGTCGGCCAGCAGGCCCCACTCAAAGCGGGTTTTCAGCCGGTCCTCCAGGCGGAGCATCTCCTTGGGGGGGCGGTCGGAGGTGAATACAATCTGCTTTTTAAGCTCGTAGAGGGTATTAAAGGTGTGGAACATCTCCTCCTGGGTGGAGTCCCGGCCGGCGATGAACTGCACGTCGTCCATGAGGAACACGTCGGCCCCCCGGTATTTTTCCCGGAACTCCTGGTTCCGGCCCTCCCGGATGGCGGCGATCAGCTCGTTGGTGAAGGCGTCCCCCTTGATGTAGATGACCTTATACTCCGGGTGGCTGGCGTGGATGGTGTGGGCGATGGCATAGAGCAGATGGGTCTTGCCCAGGCCGGACTCGCCGAAGATAAACAGGGGGTTATAGCTCTCTCCGGGGTTTTCGGCCACCTTGCGGGCGGCGGCGTGGGCGAACTTGTTGGAAGAGCCCACCACAAAGCGCTCGAAGGTGTAATCCTCGGTGCCGGGGAGGAATACCTTCTGTTTGGCCGTCTCCTGAAAGCCCTCCCGCTCTCCCTCGGTGAGAACGGTGACCTGAAAATCGGCGGAGAAGAGCTCGTGGAGGGCGTTTTGAATCGGGACGATATAGCGGGCGGCGATGATATCCCGCTTGAACCTGGTGGGGCTGTACAGCACGAAGCGGCTCTCCTCCAGGGCGACGGCCTCGGCGTCGTCAAACCAGGTGTTCAGAGTGGTGGCGGTCATCTCCGCCCCCATCAGTGCCTTTACTTTTTCCCATACTTCCGCGGCGGGGTTCATTTCCTTCACTCCTCATGACTGACGGAAAAGGGACTCAGCCGCTTTCCGCGTATAAAATCGCATAAATTTCCACTCTTTCCATTATACCAAAAAAGAGAAGAGACAGCAAGGTCAATTTGCGGATATCCCTTCTTTTATTTTAGAAAGAGACCAAAATATTGACGGGGCTGGCGCTTTGACGTATAATACATTAAGAGAAGCTCTATATGCGTGCGGGATCGGGAAGGTCTGGAGGTTGTAAGGAGGGCGAATTGTGAAGGGGAAGAAGATATCCCAGGAGATGGTGTATGTAGCCTTTCTCCTGCTTGCCATTGTACTTCTGTTTTTCTGGTATACGGCGCAGAACAGCAGCAGGATTGAGGAGCGCAACAAGACCTATGCAGCAGACTCCGCCCGGCAGACCGCGGAGCGCATCGAAAGCGAGTTTAACAACGCGCTGCTGCGAATCCGCAACTATGCTTATCTGCTCAGCACGGACGAGGGAAACTCTGTGATTGACGCGGAATTTTTAAAGGAAATGGAGTCCCACTCCTCCTTCGACGCCATCCGCTTCACTAACGCAGAAGGTGTCAACCTGTCCTCAGGCGGAAAGATCTCCGACAGCAGTGACCGGAACTACTTTATCCAGGGAATGCAGGGGAAGAGCGGTCTGGAGGTAATTTTTCAGTCCAGACTGACAGGCCAGATGATGATGGTGTTTTACGCTCCAGTGGAGCGGGACGGCAAAATCATCGGCATGCTCTTGGGCCTCTATCTTGCGGAGGACTATCTGCGGAATATGCTGGCCACCAGCTATTTCGGGGAGAAGGCCGCCGTGTTCCTGTGCACCCGGGAGGGAACCGTCATCGCCAGCTCCGACAGTCAAAGCTATGAGGCCAGGCTTGTGGACGGTCTGCTGGCGGACGGCGTGATTGACTCCAGGACGGCTCAGGCTGTTCAGGAGGTGTTTGACCGCCCGGGCACAGACGGATCCTTCCTCTGTGAGGACGGCTGCAAGACGGATAACATCTGCGTCCGGGACCTGTCCAATGGGGAATATGTGCTGGTGCAGACCTTCCCCAAAAATGTGACTCAGAATATGATTCAGGCGGAAAATATGGTGGGCATCCAGTTGGAAATCATGCTCATATGCCTGTTTCTCATCTATATCCTTGTTCTTCTGCTCAGAGCCCGGAAGCGCCGGGAGCGGCTGGAAAAGGAGAATACCCAGTTCGGCTATGTGCTGGACGGATTGAACACCCTCTTCTCCTCCCGCTACCTCACGGTGGATCTGGAGGAGGGTACATATTCCTATATGGCTGGAATCAGGCCCCTGAGCAGCAGTCTGGGAATGGAGGGACCCTATGAGGATATCGTTCGGATTCACGCTCTGGATATCATTGAGAAGGAGGATCAGGAGCGGTTCCGGAGGACCTTTGAGATCAATTCCATACAGGCGCTTCTCTCAGAGCAGGATGTTTTCACCTACGAGTGCCATGTATCCCGGGACGGAAAGGAGGACTGGGAGCATCTGATCGCGGTGTGCCTCCAGCGGGAGGAGGGCCGGGTTACCCGCATTCTGTATGTCCGGCAGAATATCACGGAGCTGAAGCTGCGGGAGCTGCAAAGTGAGAAGGCCCTGTCCGTCATGAACCGCAAGGAGCGGCAGTATCGGATCGCCATTACCTCCGCCGCCTTCTGCACCTTTGAGTTCAACCTGACCCGGGACCTGATTGAGCACGACGTGGTGTGCACCATAGATGGCCGGCAGGTCTCCCTGCTGGAGCGGGTGGGGCTCCAGGCGCCCTGCTCCGCCTCCCTGTGCTTCCAGAAGTGGGAGGTCTTTGTACTGGAGGAGTCACTGAAGGAATACCGGGCCGTGTCAAATCTGGAATATCTGAAGGAGCGCTTTGAACAGGGGGAGCTTGAGGTCACTGCGGACTACTGGGGCCAAATCTCCACGAAGGAGCAAATGTGTGTGCGGCAGTCCTTCGTGATGACCCAGGATGACTCCGGAGATATTATGGTGATGGTGGTGTCCCGGGATATCACGGACCAGGTCCGGGCGCAGAGGGAACAGACTCAGGCCCTTCAGGACGCCCTGATGCAGGCCCAGCACGCCAATCAGGCCAAAACCACCTTCCTGTCCAATATGTCCCACGACATCCGTACCCCTATGAACGCCATCATAGGCTTTACCACTATTGCAGTCAGTCACATTGACAACAAGGACCAGGTCCGGGACTGTTTACAGAAGGTGCTGTCCTCCAGCAACCATCTGCTCAGCCTCATCAACGATATTCTGGATATGAGCCGCATCGAGAGCGGCAAGGTGCAGATCAAGGAGCAGGAGTGCAACATCTCTGAGCTGATGCACAACCTGGTGAATATCATACAGCCCCAGGTGAAGGCCAAGCAGCTGGAGCTGTTTATCGACACCTTTGAGGTGGTCAATGAGGACGTCATCGCCGACCCCCTGAAACTGAATCAGGTATTCATCAACCTGCTGAGCAACGCGGTGAAATACACTCCCGCCGGTGGGATGGTCACCTTCCGGATCAGCCAGAAGACCACCTTCCGCCACGGCTACGGGGACTATACCTTTATTGTGAAGGACAACGGCATCGGCATGTCGCCTGAGTTTGTCAAGCACGTCTTTGACCCCTTCGAGCGGGAGAGTACCGCCACGCAGAGCGGCATTCAGGGCACCGGCCTGGGTATGGCCATCACCAAAAACATTGTGGAGATGATGAGCGGAACCATCCACGTGGACAGTACCCCCGGCAGAGGAAGCGTCTTTACCGTGGAGATCAGCCTGAAGCTCCAGGACGTGGAGAAGAACGCCGCCCAGATCAGAGAGCTGGAGGGGCTGCGGGCCCTGGTGGTGGATGACGACCTGAATACCTGCGACAGCGTGAGCAAGATGCTCCAGGAGATTGGCCTTCGGTCCGAGTGGACGGCCTCCGGCCGTGAGGCGGTTTACCGGGCAAGAAAGGCGGAGGAGGAGGGGGACCCATACCGCACCTACATTATCGACTGGCAGATGCCGGAGCTCAGCGGTGTGGATACCGCCCGGCAAATTCGCCGGGCGGTGAAAAGCGACGTGCCCATCATCATACTCACCGCTTACGACTGGACGGATATTGAGGAGGAGGCCAGAGGCGCGGGGATCACCGCTTTCTGCGCCAAGCCCATGTTCATGTCCGATTTGAAATCCGCCCTGTTGTCCGCCTATAATCTGATAGAGAAGGAAGAGGAGGAGGAGGCCCCCTGGACCCAGGCCGATTTCAGCGGGAAACGGGTTCTGCTGGTGGACGACAACGAGCTCAACCGGGAGATTGCGGAGGCGATTCTCCAGGAGGCCGGCTTCCAGGTGGAGGCGGCCCCCGACGGGACCGACGCGGTGGCTATGATGACTGAATCGCCGGAGCACTACTATGACGTGGTCCTGATGGATGTGCAGATGCCCATTATGGACGGCTATGAGGCCACCAGAACTATCCGGAGTATGCCCCGGAGGGATGTGAAAGACCTGCCCATCATCGCCATGACGGCCAACGCCATGGAGGAGGACAAGGAGGCAGCGCTGAAAAACGGCATGACTGCCCACCTGGCAAAGCCACTGGATATGGGGCTGTTTATCTCAGTGCTTCAGAAATACACCTCCTGACGGCCGCCCGGGGCGGGCATACCTTGTGGATAGAGAAAAAGCTGTCACAAGATATAGCATCCAGTGAGAAAATGAAAAAATCCTGGCGGCGGAGATAAAATTTTGGTTGACAGCGGCCGCATTTATCCGCTATAATACTAGGCGTATCTTTTGCAGACCGCAGCTCCTGTTCTCAGCCGGAGCTGTTGTTGGGCCGGGAGAGCCGGCTTGATTTCAAATGAGGAGGTGTCCCCCATGCTTCGTACCTATCAGCCCAAAAAGCGCCAGCGTTCCAAGGAGCACGGCTTCCGCAAGCGTATGGCCACCCGCAATGGCCGCAAGGTGCTGGCCCGCCGCCGCGCCAAGGGCCGCGCCCGCCTGACTTATTAAGCTCAGGTGAGAACGGACCGGGTCCTGCCGGGGCGGGATAAGAGGACACAGTTTTAATAGGCACAAAACAGGGGCGTGGGAGAAATTCCCCGCCCTCTATGTGCGTATACGCTTTTTTACGGAGGACGGCATGGAGCATACTGTCGCGTTGAAACAGAATCACGAGTTCCGCCGGCTGTACAACAAGGGAAAAAGTGCTGTCTCCCCTTATTTCGTCATCTACTGCCGGAAAACCGGCCGGCCGGTGAGCCGGCTGGGCATCACAACCGGGCTCAAGCTGGGCAACGCCGTCAAGCGCAACCGGGCCCGCCGCCGTATTCGGGAGCTGTACCGCGTCCACGAGGGTGAGCTGCTCCCCGGTTATGATATTGTTATCGTGGCCCGCACCCGGGTAATCTACGGCCGGCACGCCGAGCTGGTGCGCAGCTTCCGCCAGCTGACAAAAAAGCTGGGACTGCTCCCGTCAAAAGGGGACAGCCGGCAGTGAAAACTCTTCTTCTGGCCCTGATCCGGTTTTACCGGCGCAGCATCTCGCCCCTGCGCCCCCCCTGCTGCCGTTTTATTCCCACCTGCTCGGAGTATGCCCTGGAGGCGGTGGAGAAATATGGCGTTTTCAAGGGGGGCTGGCTGGCCCTGCGCAGGCTTGCGAGGTGCCAGCCCTTCCACCGGCAGAAGTCCATTGAATATGACCCTGTGCCGTAGGGGACGGCCTGAAGCGCCGCCCCGCTGTCGAGTATGGCTCTGCCTCAGAAGAGCGGGCCGGCGCAGAGGCCGGCCCCTACAGAACCTTAAATATGCGGAGGTAAATCTTAGTGGGTATTATTTTACAACCCTTTGCCTGGCTGCTGCTGTTTTTTTATAACCTGTTCAACAGCTACGGCATAGCCCTGATCCTGTTTGCCATTGTGGTCAAGCTGATTCTGTTCCCTGTCACGCTGAAGCAGAAGAAGAGCATGATTCAGACCACTATGCTCTCCGA
The DNA here is from genome assembly GCF_009911595.1 of Colidextribacter sp. OB.20. Taxonomy (GTDB): domain Bacteria; phylum Bacillota; class Clostridia; order Oscillospirales; family Oscillospiraceae; genus Lawsonibacter. The sequence goes on along the minus strand of NZ_QWKG01000005.1, from coordinate 55,221 downwards.
GCAGATGAAAAAGCTCCAGAAGCAGTACGGCAAGGACCGGGAGCGCTACAATGTGGAGCTCCAGAAGCTCTATGAGAAGGAGCACGTCAACCCCATGGGGGGCTGTCTGTGGTCCCTCATCCCCATGTTTGTGCTCATTGCCCTCTATGGCATTATCCGTGAGCCCCTGACTTACTTTATGAGCATGTCCGCCGAGCAGATTCAGACCCTGGCCACCCAGCTGGACTGGTCCAGGGTGGCGGTGTCCAACGGCTGGGTGACCGCCGCTGTGATGGAAAAGGCGGAAAACCTGTTCCAGAACGGGGCCTATAACCAGCTGTACCTGCTCTCTCTGGTCAAGCCGGAGAATCTGGAGGTCCTCAAGGCTGCCACCGGGGCCAACAGCCTGTTTGTGCTGAATTTCGAGTTTTTAGGCATCAATCTGGCCGATATCCCCACCTGGAAATTCTGGACCGGAAAGCTGGAATGGAGCTTTATCGGCCTGTTTATCCTGCCTCTGGTGTCCACGGCGGTGTCCTTCCTGTCCATGAAGGTGTCTATGGTCACCAACCAGATGAGCCGGGAGCAGAAAAATCCCCAGATGGACAGCACTAATAAAATGATGCTGTGGATGATGCCCATTATGTCCCTGTGGATTGGCTTTACCGTCCCCGCCGGCCTGTCTGTCTACTGGATTGCCCAGTACTTTGTCACTATGGTCCAGGAGTATATCTGCGGCAAGATGCTGAAAAAGGACTACGAGGCCGCCCGGGAGGCCTCCGCCCGCCGGGAGGCTGAGGAGAAGGAGGAGGAGAAGCGCCGCAAGGAGGAGGCCCGGCAGGAGCGCCAGCGCCGCCTTGAGGAGGAGAAAAAGAACCGGGGCAAGAAGAAGCCCGCTCCGAAGAAGGAGGAGGAGTCCGACCAGGAGGGGGTCAACAGAGAGGACAGCCGGGAGGGCATCCGGGCTTATGCCCGGGGCCGGTCCTATATCCCCGGCCGCTACGGCGGCGTGACCCCCTACACCGACCCTGACGAGCTCTTCCGCGCCATCGAGGCGGCCAAGGCGAGCAAGAAGAAGGGCAAATCCGCCCCCGCCAAGGCGGAGGAGAAGAAGGAGACCCCGGAGCTCCAGACCGCCGAGACCCCTGAGACCCCTGTTCCGCCCGTGGAGGAGCAGCTGACTGCCGCCCCCGTTCAGCCCGAGACTCCCGCCGAGCTTCTTACCGAGGAGGTCGAGATTGAGGTGGAGGAGATTGAGGTTGAAGTGGACGAGGACGAAGATAAGGAGGGTTAAGTGATGTTGAAATGGATTGAGACCACCGGACGCTCCGAGGAGGACGCCATTTCCGCCGCTCTGTTCCAGCTGGGCCTGGACCGGGACGACGTATCTGTAGAAGTGATTGAGCGGGCAAAGTCCGGCTTTCTGGGCTTTGGCAGCAACCCGGCCAAGGTCCGGGTGAGCTATCAGGAGGTAGACGGGGTGGCCCGCCCCATCACCACCGAGGTTCTCGAGAAGAAGGAGGAGCCCAAGGCTCCCCCTGCCCCCAAGCAGGAGCGACTCGCCCCCGTGGCGGAGGAGACCGTCCTTGCCGCCAAGCCGATGGCCAAGCCCGTCCCCAGGGAGGTCCCCAAAAAGGAGGAGGCCCCCGCCGCCCCTGTGGCGGAGGAGACCATTCTCGCCGCCAAGCCGGGCATGGCTCCACCCAGAAGGAACCAGCCCCGGCCTGAGCGCCGCCCCCGTCCCCGCCCGGAGGAGCGGCTGCAAAAGGGCGACGAGGTGCTTATTGGCAGCGTTTCCGCGCCCAGAGAGCCGGTCACGATGGACCCCGTGAGCCCCGAGGACGAGAAGGCCAACCGCATCCGCGCCTTCCTGGTGGGCCTGATAGAGCACCTGAATGTTCAGGCCTCCCCCGAGATTTTTATCACCAGCGAGGGCAACTATAAGGTGATCCTCCAGGGTCAGGACCTGGGCACCATCATCGGTCGCCGGGGCGAGACGCTGGACGCCATTCAACAGCTCACCAGCTACACCGTCAACCGGGGCCAGTCCAAGCGGGTGCGCATCCATGTGGATGCCGAGGGTTATCGGGCCAAGCGGGAGGAGTCCCTCCAGCGGCTGGCCGTGAAGGTGGCGGGCAAGGTGGTCAAGTACCGGAGAAACATGACTCTGGAGCCCATGAACGCCTACGAGCGCCATGTGATCCACACCGCCCTTCAGGACTACAAGGGCGTCACAACCTACTCCACCGGCGTGGAGCCCAACCGCCGCACCGTGGTAGCCTACGCCCCCCATCAGAAATAAGAAAAAGGCGGAAGGGGCGACCCTTCCGCCTTTTTCTTGTAGGGGGAGGCCTCCGTGCCGCCCCGATTCCCCGCGATTTTGTGGATTGCGGGGCGGCGCAGAGGCCGCCCCCTACTTTATGGAGGTAATCCTATGCCAACCCCCCTTTACGACGCACTGCGCAGCTACGCCGACAGCGGGCCCTTCCGCTTCCACATGCCGGGACACAAGGGGATCATCTATCAGCCCTCAGATTTGAGGTGGATGGCCCCCATCGACGTGACCGAGCTGCCCGAGACGGGCAACCTCTACGAGGCCGGTGAGCCCTTCGACTCCGCCCAGGCCCTGTGGGCGGAGCTGTTCGGCTTTGACCAGTGCCAGTTCCTCACCGGGGGGTCCACCATGGGGGTCCACACCGGGCTGGCCCTATGCTGCCGTCCGGGGGACAGGGTGCTCATGGACCGGAGCTGTCACCGCTCCGCCTTCAATGCCCTGGCCCTCCTGAATTTGGAACCCGTCTGGCTGGAGCGGCCCTGGCTGAAATCGGAAAATCTTCCCGGCCCCATCTCCCCGGGGGAGGTGGAACGGGCCCTGGAGGAGCACCCGGATGTGAAAACAGTGTGTATTACCTCGCCAACCTATGCCGGAGTGTTGTCAAATATCGGGGCTATCTCTCAAATTGTCCACGCCCGCGGGGGAAGGCTCTTTGTGGATGGGGCCCACGGGGCTCACCTGCCCTTTCTGGGGCTGGCCCCCTTCTGGGGGGCGGATGTGGTGACCGTCTCCGCCCACAAGACCCTCCCCGCCATGGGCCAGGCCGCCCTGCTCTTCGCCAGCGGCTTCGACCCCGACCTGGTGCGGCGGACCGCCTCCATTTTCGGCACCTCCAGCCCCTCCTACCCCATGATGGCCTCCCTGGACGTGGTCCGGGACTGGATGGTGCGGTGGGGGGCGGAGAAGTACCAGTGGGTCGCCGTCCAGGTGGCTGAGCTGCGGCAGAGATTCCCCAGCCTGACCGACCGGCCCTACCGGGGTTTCTCCCTGGACCCCACCCGCTTTGTGCTGAAGGTGAAGGACGGCCCCGCCTTTGTCCGGGCGCTGCGGAAGCACTTCTATGTCCCCGAGATGGAGGATGGGGGCCATGTGGTCTTTATCTGCACCTGTCAGGACACGGGGAAGGCCATCCCCTATCTGGCCGATCGGCTGGAGGGGCTGCGGGATATGATGGGGGACTGCCCGCCCATCCCCGCCCCGCCCATCCCGGAGCGGGTGATCTCCCCCCGGCAAGCCCTCTTCGCCCCTAGCCGGGTTTGGCCCCTGGAGGACTGCGAGGGGGAGATTGCCGCCTGTCAGATCGCCCCCTACCCCCCCGGCGTCCCCGTTGTGGCCCCCGGGGAACGAATTTCAAAAAAAGAACTGGCCTATTTGCGGGAAATAGGGTATAATATGCAGTCAGAGGTCCGCGTTATTGAGACCTAGAGGAAAAACGAAGTTTTTCCAGAAAGTTTTTCCTTTGGTTCTTTCCTTTTTGCAAAAAGGAAAGAACATGGAGGCACGATATGAACCTTTCCGCCCTGAAAGGCAATGAAAAACTGAAGGACCAGCTGTCCCGGCAGGAGGGAGAGCGGGGGCTGTCTCACGCCTATATCCTCTCCGGGCCTCCCGGCTCCGGAAAGCACGCCCTGGCCCGGCTGCTGGCGGCGGCTATGCTGTGTACCGGGCAGGGAGAGAAGCCCTGCGGGCGCTGCGGGCCCTGCATTAAGGTGGAAAGGGCTGTCCATCCCGATGTGTCGGTCATTTCCGACCCAGAGACGGGTAAGCCCATCACGGTGGACCAGGTGCGCCAGCTCCGGGCCGACGCCTACATCCGCCCCAACGAGGGGGAGCGGAAGGTGTACCTCCTGGAGGAGGCGGACCGGATGAATCCCTCCGCTCAGAACGCCATGCTCAAGCTGCTGGAAGAGGGCCCGCCCTACGCCGCCTTTCTCCTGATTGCCGGCAGCTCCGGCGGTCTGCTCCAGACGGTGCGCTCCCGGTGTGAGGAGCTGGCCCTGTCTCCGGTGGGGCGGGAGGAGGTTCTCCCGGACCCGGAGCGGCAGGCTCTGGTACAGAAGCTGGCCGACGCCCTGGAGCGGTCGGAGGAGCTGGAGCTGATGGAGGCCGCCCTGTCTATGGAGGGTAAGCGGGAGGAGCTGTCCGCCCTGCTGGACGACCTCTGGATGGAGCTGGGGAGCCGGGCTGTCCGGGCCGGGGACCGGCGCAGGCTGCTGCGGGCGGCGGAGCTGGTAAAGCAGCTGAGAGGGGCCGCCCGGCTCAATGTCAGTGCCGGACAGCTGTCCGGCTGGCTGTGCGCGGGAATGTTTGAAGCCACCTGAGTTAGTTTACAAATTGCGATATATTGAGGAGAAAATACCTATGGTAGAGATTATCAGCGTCCGTTTCCAGAACGGCGGCAAGGAATACTATTTTAATCCCAAGGGAATCCAGTTCCAGGTGGGAGACGGGGTCATTGTGGAGACCACCAAGGGGACGGAGTACGCCCACTGTGTCCAGGGAAACACCATGATCGACGAGATCGAGCTCACCGCTCCTCTGCGCCCGGTGGTGCGCCTGGCTACGCTGGAGGACGCCAAAACGGTGGAGAAGAACAGGGACCGGGAGAAGCGGGCCATGTCCATCTGCCAGCAAAAGATTGCTGAGCACGGCCTGGACATGAAGCTGGTCAGCGCGGAGTACGGCTTCGACGGCAGCAAGATTTTGTTCTACTTTACCTCCGAGGGCCGGGTGGATTTCCGGGCCCTGGTGAAGGATCTGGCCGGCACCCTCCACGCCCGCATTGAGCTGCGGCAGATCGGCGTCCGGGACGAGGCAAAGTTGCTGGGCGGCCTGGGCATCTGCGGCAAGCCCTTCTGCTGCGCCCAGTTCCTGGACGAGTTCCAGCCGGTGTCCATCAAAATGGCCAAGACACAGAATCTGTCCCTCAACCCCACCAAGATCTCCGGCACCTGCGGGCGGCTGATGTGCTGCCTGAAGTATGAGCAGGAGGCCTATGAGGACCTGGTGAAGCACGCCCCCAAGCAGGAGTCCTTTGTGGAGACCCCCGACGGGGCGGGGACGGTGTGCGGGATCAACCTGCTGCGCCAGACCGCTCAGGTGCGGCTGGAGTCCGACCCGGAGACCCCCAGGACCTACCACAACTGTGAGCTGTGCGTGGTCCGCAGCGGGAAGGGCCGGCGGCCCGAGGGCTATGTGGAGCCCCCTCTGGAGGAGCTGGCCAAGCTGCGCCGGGTAGAGGAGGGGGAGACTGTGACTGAGGAGGCCTCCCTGGCCGCCGCCATTGAGGCGGCCTTCCCCAGCCGGGAGCGGAGGGAGCCTGTTCCGGAGGAGGAGCGTCGGCCGAACCGCCGGAACCGGAGCCGCCGGAGCCGGGGGAGCGGTGAGTCCGGCCAGCCGCCGGAGACAGCGGCGCCCCAGGAGGAGCGGGCTGAAGGCGCGGGAGTCCGCCGCCCCAACAGCCGCCGCCGGAGGCGCCGTCCTAACAAGGGCGGCGGGAAGGCCCAGAGCTGATGGCTGGCTTTATGAACGCGGTGTCGGCCTGTCTGGTGCTGATGCTGCTGATGGCGGTGGGCTATCTTATGGGCCGCCTGGGCTGGATGGCCGCCGGAGAAAAGAAGTTTTTAGGAAAGTTTATCATCAACATCGCAGTACCCGCCAACTGCATCGTGGGTCTGCTGAATAACCTGGACCGGGACAACCTGGTCCAGGCGGGGGTGCAGCTGGCTTCCGCTCTGCTGGGGGTGGGAGCCACCCTGCTGCTGTCAGTGGGCGCGGCCGCCCTGCTCCGCCTGCCGAAACGGCGGTGGGGTGTCTTTGTGGCTATGGCCGGGCTGTCCAACACCCTGTTTATCGGCATTCCCGTCTGTACCCAGCTCTTTGGCGAGGAGGCCATGCCCTTTATCATGATCTACTATTTGGGCAATACCAGCTTCCTCCAGTCGGTGGGCACGATTCTCATCAGCTGGTCGGGGGACCGGGAGAGGGAAGGGGGCAGCCCAGCCCGTTTCCTCTGGGAGACCCTGACCAAGCCCCCCATTCTGGGGGTGCTGGCTGCTGTGGTGCTGCTTTTGCTGGGAGCGGAGCTGCCCGGGCCGGTGATGCGCTTTGCCAAGTATATTGGCGACACCGTGTCCCCTCTGGCCCTGATCTACTGCGGATTTATTGTCTATGAGGTGGGCCTGAAAAATCTGCGGCTGCTGCCCGGCCTGCCCGCCATGCTGGTGCTGCGGCTGGTGGCCGCGCCGGCGGTCTGTCTTGTTTTCTGCCGCCTCTTTGGTCTGGAGGGCCTGGTGAGAGATGTCTTTCTGGTGGAGAGCGCCCTGCCGGTGGTCAGTCAGGTGACGGTGATGGCCGGGGCCTACGGCGCTGACGAGGAGTACGCCGCCACCGGGGCCTGTCTGTCCATTCTGGGCTGCTTTGTGACGCTGCCCATCCTGATGCTGATGATAGGCGGATAAAATCCGGTCAGTTTTATAAGCAATATAAAATACAAAGAGGACTGCCAGGCAGTCCTCTTTTTTAAGTAATCAGCCCCAGATTGTATTTCCAGCACAGCACCCGGGCGGCGGCCTCGTCAACCCGCTCCCGGGAGAGGCTTCCCTCCTCCAGAGCGGCCAGGACTTGGGGGATCTGAGCCTGAAAGTCGGTGGTGACCACCATGTCGCACCCGGCGGCCAGAGCCAGCACGGCGGGGGACTGTCCCTGCTCCCCGGCGTATTGAGTGATGGCCTTCATAGCCAGGTCGTCGGTGAGGGCGGGACCGTCGAAGCCCAGCTCCTCCCGGAGGATTTGGTACACGGCGGGGGAGAGGGAGGCGGGGCGCTCCGGGTCCAGCGCCTGAATGACGTTGTGGGATACCAACACGGCGGTGGTCCCGCCACTAGCCTCAATGCCCGCCTGGAAGGGGAGGAAGTCCTCCCCCCGAAGGGTCTCCAGGGGCCGGGTATCCAGGGCGGAGCCGGTGTGGGTGTCCTTGTTGGGGCCGTAGCCGGGGAAGTGCTTTAACACACTGCCCATGTTGTCCGCCCCCATTTGGTCCACTACGGCGGAAATATATGAGCTGGTTTCCTCCGCGCTCTGTGCCAGGGCGCGGGGGTAGATGAAGTCCTTGGGGTTGGTGGACAGGTCGGCCACCGGGGCAAAGTTGACGTTGATCCCCAGAGAGCGGAGCAGCTCGTCCTTTTCCCGGCAGTCGGCCAGCACGGCCTCCAGCCCGCCCTGCTGGTACAGCTTCTGGGGGGAGGAGAACCGCCTCTCACGCAGCTGGGGGTTGGCGCTCACCCGGACCACCGTGCCCCCCTCCTCGTCCACGCCGATGAGCATGGGGAGGTGATTGGCCGCCTGATAGATGGAAATCTGATCCCGCACCTCCTGGGCGGTCTTGTCCTTAAAATCCCGGCCGAAGAGGAGGTAGCCCCCCAGGAGATATTCCGCCGCGATTTCGCCTCCATAGTCGTTTGCGGGACAGCGGGCGAAAAAGAGCTGGCCAACCTTCTCCTCCGTCGTCATGAGGGAGAGCAGCGTGTCAATGGCCTCCTGCCGGGGGTCGGGCTCCGGTTCAGGCTCCGGAGGCTCGACGGGGGCAAAAACCGCCTGATCCTCCGTGGGAGGGGAGGGAGGAGGCGTGCTGCTTGCCGCCGGAGCGCCTCCGGAGGCGCAGCCGGCCAGCAGCAGGGCGGTGAGTACAAGGGCAAGATAATATTTCATAGCGGTCTCCGTAGAGGGCAGCCCGCCTTTGAGGGGGCAGGCCCCTGTTTATTCTTCCTCCGTCTTGGTGATGGCGATGTTCAGCTCGTCCAGCTGCTTCTGCTCCACTGTGCCCGGGGCCCCCATCATCAGGTCCTGGGCGTTTTTGTTCATGGGGAAGGGGATGACCTCCCGGATGGAGTCCTCCCCGGACAGGAGCATCACCATCCGATCCACTCCAGGGGCGATGCCCGCGTGGGGGGGCGCGCCGTAGGTGAAGGCGTTGTACATGGCGGGGAACTTGCTCCGCACGTCCTCCTCCTCCAGGCCCACCATCCAGAAGGCCTTGACCATGAGCTCCGGGTTGTGGTTGCGCACCGCGCCGGAGCTGAGCTCCACCCCGTTGCACACCAGGTCGTACTGGAAGGCGGTGATGGACAGGGGGTCGATCTCCCCCTTGATGGCCTTTTCCACTGTCTCCAGTCCGCCGGAGGGCATGGAGAAGGGGTTGTGGCAGAACTCCAGCCCGCCCGACTCCTCGCCAATCTCGTACATGGGGAAGTCCACAATCCAGCAGAACTCGTAGCGCTCCTTGTCCATGTGGGCGGGGCAGAAGGCCCCCAGCGCCTTCAGCAGCACGCCTGCCGTCTTCTGGGCCGCGCCCCTGGCTCCGGCGGTGAGGCCCACAAAGCATCCGGGAGTGAGGCTCAGTGCCTCCGCCACCTGGTCCTTGATGGGCTGGACGAACTTGGCGATGCCGCCCACAACCTCGCCCTTCTCGTCCAGGCGGAACCAGTAGGCCTTATGGCCGGTCTGGACCTCCACATCGGCGCACAGCTTGTCGATCTGCTTGCGGGTGCCCTCGAAGCCGGAGACTACCACCGCCTTCACGGTCTGGTTCTCGAAAGGGCCGAAGCCGCAGGAGGCCAGCGGAGCGGTGGCGTCCTGTACCGTCAGGTCGATGCGCAGGTCGGGCTTGTCGGTGCCGTATTTCTCCATGGCCTCCAGGTAGGGGATGCGCCTGAACGGGGCCTGAGAGGCGGTGTTGTACTTGCCGTATTTGGCAAAGATGGGGGGCAGGACGTCCTCAAGGACGGCGAACACATCCTCCTGGCTGGCGAAGGCCATCTCCATGTCCAGCTGATAGAACTCGCCGGGGGAGCGGTCGCCCCGGGCATCCTCGTCCCGGAAGCAGGGGGCGATCTGGAAGTACTTGTCAAAGCCGGAGGCCATGAGCAGCTGCTTGAACTGCTGGGGAGCCTGGGGCAGGGCGTAGAATTTGCCCGGGTGCTTCCGGGAGGGGACCAGGTAGTCCCGGGCGCCCTCGGGGGAGGAGGCGGTCAAAATGGGGGTGGTGATCTCCAGAAAGCCGTGGTCCGTCATGGCAGAGCGCAGGGCGGACACCACCTGGGAGCGCAGGACAATGTTGTCCTTCACCTCCAGGTTGCGCAGGTCCAGATAGCGGTACTTCAGCCGGGCGGACTCGTCCGCCTCCCGGGAGCGGTTGATGGGGAAGGGCAGCTCATTGTGGCGGCAGCGGCCCAGTACCTCGATCCTGGCGGGGACCACCTCAATGTCGCCGGTGGGCAGCTTGGGGTTTTTGCTGTCCCGCTCCCGGACGGCACCGGTGACCGAGATGACTGTCTCCTTGTTCAGCTCCTTGACGGTCTGGATCATCTCCTCCGTCTCCAGCACCACCTGGGTGGTGCCGTAGAAGTCCCGGAGGACCAGGAAGGCCAGATTGCCCGACACGACGCGGACGTTCTCCATCCAGCCGGCCAGGGTTACCTCCTGGCCCACCTGCTCGATGCGCAGCTCCCCACAGGTGTGGGTACGGTAAAAGGTGCTTGTGTCACCCATAAAATCAACTCCTATTTGTATTATTTATCATATATATATCTGTTTGTGTCAAATATCTGCTTATAAGGTACAGCTGCTAGGCGCGCTGCAATGGAGTTATACATGAAATAAATAACGATTTGGGATCAATCCGCTCTGGATTCGCCCTCCAGCCTGAGAATCAGATCCAGCGTCTGCTGGAGGAATGCCTTTTGATCGTTGGTGCTCACCGGATGCCAGACCCCGCCGCCGTGCCAAGATAATCGACCGAAGAAGTTTCGCAGCAGGAGGCTCCTCCCGTCCTTCCAGCGGAGGTTGATGTCCCAACGGAAATCCCCCTCCCGCCAGGTGTGGCCCTTTAGGAGCCTGTCTGATATCCGGCGCAGAGCGGAGCGACGGTAGCTTCGGCCCTCCAACAGTTCCATGACCTCCCGGAATCCCTGCTGGACGGACTGGAGGGTCACCTTCCGCATGGGGACAGGGTAGGGGCTGTTGTCGGCTATGAGGTCTATTCTTTGACAGTCTGCCAGGCAGAAGGCGGGGTAGAGGGTGTCCAACGTCTCCATAGCGTGGCCCTCCTTACACTTCCCGGATGGGCTTTGCACCGCTCTTCAAATCGGTGTGGGTAAATATTTCACTCTTAACTTCCTCTTTGGTAAGGAGGAGCTGCTCGCCGGAGTCCATATCCTTTAAGGAAATTTTCCCCTGCTTAATCTCGTCCTCCCCCAGGATAGCCACATATTGGAAGCCCAATTTGTTTGCGTAGGCCATTTTCTGTTTGAATTTTTTCTGTTCGCTGTAGAGCTGCGCCCGGATTCCCGAGGCTCGCAGGCTGGTCGCCAGCTCAATGGCCGGGCTCAGGTCGTCGGTCATGGGGAGGATGAGCACGTCGGCGGGGGCGGTGTTCAGGGCGTCATTGAGATAGCCCTGGTCCTCCAAAACGAAGAACAGGCGGGTCAGACCGATGGAAATTCCAACGCCGGGGAGTTGTTTATCGGTATAATATTCCGCCAAGTTATCATATCTGCCCCCGGAGCAGATGGAGCCGATCTCCGGGTGGTCCAGCATGGTGGTTTCGTAGACGGTGCCGGTGTAGTAGTCCAGCCCCCGGGCGATGGTTAAATCCACCTTGAAGTGGTCCTCCGGGACGCCGAAGGCCTTCAGGTTCTTCACAACCGTCTCCAGCTCTTCCACGCCCTGGTGAAGGAGCTCGTCCTTGCTCCGGATCGCCCTCAGCTCATCGAGGGGGTTTTCTACAGCCAGCAGAGCGAGCAGCTGATCGGCACTGGCGGCCTGGACGCCCAGGTCATCCACCAAAATAGTCCTGACCTTTTCCGGACCGATCTTTTCCAGCTTGTCGATGGTACGCATCACCTCTCCGGCCTGGGCCTCCAGACCCAGTACGGCGAACAGGCCGTTGAGGACCTTCCGGTTGTTTACCCGAATCTGAAACCGCTTCAGGCCGAGAGCGGTGAAGGTGCGGTAGATGATGGAGGGAATCTCCGCCTCGTTGGAGATATCCAGCTTTCCGTCGCCGATCACGTCAATATCCGCCTGATAGAACTCCCGGAATCGGCCCCGCTGGGCCCGCTCCCCCCGGTAGACCTTGCCGATCTGGAACCGGCGGAAGGGAAAGGCCAGCCTGCTGTAGTTCAGGGCTACGTACTTGGCCAGAGGGACGGTGAGGTCAAAGCGCAGGGACAGGTCGGAGTCCCCCTTGGTGAAGCGGTAGATCTGCTTCTCCGTCTCGCCGCCGCCTTTAGCCAGCAGGACCTCGCTGGCCTCGATGAGGGGGGTGTCCAGGGGAGTGAAGCCGTACAGGGAAAAGGACTGGCGAATAATAGCCAGCATCCGGTCAAACTGGACCTGCCGCTGGGGCAGCAGCTCCATAAAGCCGGACAGTGTGCGGGGCTGTAATTTTGCCATAATCGGATCTTCCTCACTTTCACAAAAACAGGCGCTCCCATCCCGGCGCGGGGACGAGAGCGCCCACGTTGGGGCCAGTCTTACAGGGAAAAGGGAACACGGTTGGGGTTCATCCCCTCCCGCCAGTCCAAGTCGCCCCGGGCCAGGCCGTGGATGAGCAGCTCGGCGGTGGCTACGTTGGTGGCCACAGGGACGGAGTGCTGGTCGCACAGGCGGGTGATATAGAGCACATCCTTGTCCATCTCATTGTCCTGGGGGGAGTTGAAGAAAAGGACCATGTCGATTTCGTTATAGATGATGCGCTGGCCGATCTGCTCGATCCCCCCGTGCTCATGGGACAGGAAGAGCTGAACGGGCAGGCCGGTGGCCTCCGCAACCATACGTCCGGTGGCATTGGTGGCACAGACAGAGTGCTTGGATAAAACGCCGCAGTAGGCGGTGCAGAACTGCACCATCAGCTCCTGCTTTTTGGTATGGCTCATAACAGCAATATTCATGGCGTCAATACCTCCTTAGTATGCTGAATGGCTTCTATCGGATGCGCATGATGGGCACGCGCTGGCCCTCCAGCCGCCTGGCGATATTCCGGCAGGCCAGCGAGGCTCCCCGCTGCCCCCGGCTTGTGAGGGGCTGGCCCAGGTTGGCGCAAAGGATGACCTGAGGGTCCTCCGGCACCACCCCCACAAGGGGCAGGCCGGCGGTGTTCATAGCGTCGTCAATGGTGGCGCGCAGCCTGCGCAGCAGCTTGCTTTGGATTCGGTTCATGACCAGATGGACCTGACGGATGTGGTCCAGCTCGGCCACTGTGCGCTGGGCGTCCCGCAGGGAGGAGGCGTCGTTGGTGGATACCACCAGGACCCGGTCGGCCCCGCAGGTGGCAAGCCGGAAGCCGACGCCCAGGCCGGCGGGGGAGTCGATGAGGATATAGTCGTACATGTCCCGGGCGGTGTCCAGCATATAGCGTATCTTTTCCGGGGTGAGGCTGGCCGGCAGCGCCATGGGGGAGGTGAGCAGAGACAGCCCCTTCAGGTTGGGGTGGTCCACCGCCGCTCTGGCTAAGGGACAGCGCCCCAGGGCCACGTCGGAAAAGTCCATCAGGGCCCGGTCGTTGAGGCCCAGGGAAATGTCCAGGTTCCGCAGGCCGATGTCCATATCGACACACAGCACGGTCCGGCCCATGAGGGCCAGCCAGGCGGCCACGCCGCCGGTGATGGAGGTCTTGCCGGTGCCGCCCTTTCCCGATGTGATGGCAATTACGGTGCCCATGGAAACGACCTCCTTGCTGCAAAGAAATAATATAGCAAAAACCTATGGCCTGTCAACTATTTTTGAAACATATTTTAGAAAAAATTTACAATTTTCCGGATTTCTCCTGAAAAACCTGCCTACAGCGGCTCCTTCTGGATTTTAGCCCACCGGCGGGGGTGGCCCTTCAGGGTGGGAGCCATTTTTTGGATGACAATCAGGCGGTGGGTGATCTCTGTTCCGGGGATGAGGTAGTTGTGAATCCCGGCCACCCTGCCCCCCAGGAGCTGAATGGCGTGGGCCGCCTCGGCCAACTCCGAGTCGCTGTTGGTGGACTTCATAGCCAGAAATTGTCCGCCCACCTTTACAAAGGGGAGACACAGCTCACACAGCACCCGCAGGTCGGCCACCGCCCGGGCGGTGACAAGGTCGAAGCTGTCCCGATAGCCCATTAGTGGGGCGGCAAATTCCTCTGCCCGGCCGTGGAAGGCGGTGATGCTGTCTATGCAGCCCAGGTCCTCATAGACCTCTGAGAGCCAGTCCAGCCGCTTGGCCAGGGAGTCCAGGAAGGTGATGCGCAGAGAGGGGACCAGGATTTTCAAAACCATCCCCGGAAAGCCCGCCCCGGTGCCCACGTCAATGAGGGTCTTGCCCTCAAAATCGCAGAACTTGAGGAGGGCGGCGCAGTCCAGCATGTGTAGCCGGGCCACTCCTTCCGGCTCCCGGATGGCGGTGAGGTTCATTACCTGATTTTTCTCCAGAAGCATTTGTCCGTATTGGGCCAGCTGGGCGGGGGCGTCCTCTGGGACGCGGCCGGTGAGCCCCAGCTCCTCCAGTCCGGCGGAAATAATTTCTTCCATAGCTCAGCCTCCGAAGTTGGACATCAGCCCGGCGATGCCGATGGGCAGCGTGGCAGCGGCCAGCAGCCAACAGACAGCTGCCAGGGCGATAGCGGGCAGCCTGCCCAATTTCCCGGTGGTTTTCCAGGACACCAGGGAGACGATTCCCAGGCCGATCAGCCCGGGGACGGCCAGCAAGGGACCCAGATTGCCCAGGCCGGCGCCGGTGAAGTAGAAGTAGGTGGTCAGGGCCAGCAGGATAACCATATAGACCAGGCCGATCCAGGCCAGGGTCCGCTTTACCGGGGAGGCGGGGGTGTAACCCCGCTCCTGCTCTGTCTTGCGCTTGTCCTCAGGCATTCCCCTTCTCCTTCAGCAGGTCCCGGATCTCAGCCAGCAGCTTCTCCTCGTTGGAGGGCTCGGGGGGAGCGGGAGGGGCCTCCTCCTTCTTGCGGTGGAAGCGGTTGATGGCCTTAATCAGGCAGAACACCACAAAGGCCATAATCAGGAAGTTGAAAATCGCCTGGATGAAGTTGCCGTAAGCGATCTCAGCCCCGTTGATGGTAACGTGCAGCTCTGCGAAGGAGATACTGCCGGTGAGGATACCAAGCAGGGGCATGACGATGTCGTTAATCAGGGAGGTGGTGATGCTGCTGAAAGCCCCGCCGATAATCACGCCGACGGCCATATCCATCACATTGCCCCGGGAGATGAACTGCTTGAACTCTTCCATAAATTTTTTCATGCCGCTGCCTCCTTACCTGTCCTTTTTGTAGCCGCTGTTGAACCAGCTGCCCTCCTCTGTGCGCAGGTGGGTGTCTCTGATGCCCATTTGCAGATTATAGAGGGTCTTGTTCAGGGAGGTAATCTCCTGCTCGGTGAGCTGGGCAAAGAGGATGCCATACCAGAACACGCCGGGGGTGTGCTCAGTGCAGCGGACGATCTGTCCCAGAAAGGTGAGGGGGGCGTAGTCCTCCAGTTTCACCCGGATGCGGACGACCTCGTCCTCCATATGGATATACTCCGACTGGAGGCAGCAGCCGCCGATGCTGATGTTAACCAGCTGGCAGGCCTCCGGATTTCTAAAGTTCTCGTCGTCCTTTCGGTAGAGGGACAGGGGGGCGTTGCAGGGCAGCCGGAAGGTCTCCCGGTTCTCCGCGTGCCGCTCTATTTTCAGATTTTTCAGGACGAGGGAGGTGCGGGTGGACTCCTGGACCGTGGCGCTCAGGCAGATGGGCAGCAGCTTTTTGTCATAGCCGCTGAGGCTGACCTCGCTGCCCAGGGTGCTGACCTTAAAGGACAGTTCGCCGGGCAGGCGGCCCAGAGTCAGGGTGTCCTCTGTGCGGCTGACGATCCGTCCGGAGAGCAGGGGGTCGCCCTCCCTGGTCATCACATCCAGACGCATTCCCTCATACAGCTCTCCTGAGGGGGCGCTGTCCGGCTGGCGGCCCACTCGGTCCGCAGGGTCCTGCATCAGCTCTTCCTCATCATCGTCATCCCGGGAGAAGAAGTTAAAAATACTCATGATATACCGCCTTTTCCATCGTTGTGTTGTGGGCTTACTGCTTGGGAAGCATGACCTCCAGGCCGCCCATGTAGGGCTGGAGGTCCTTGGGAATCCTTACGCTGCCGTCAGCCTGGAGGTTATTCTCCAGCAGGGCGATGAGCATACGGGGGGGCGCTACCACGGTGTTGTTCAGGGTGTGGGGCAGGTAGGTGCCCTTCTCGCCCTTGACCCGCATCTTCAGGCGCCGGGCCTGGGCGTCACCCAGATTGGAGCAGGAGCAAACCTCAAAATACTTTTGCTGACGGGGGGACCAGGCCTCGATGTCGCAGGATTTTACCTTCAGATCGGCCAGATCGCCGGAGCAGCACTCCAGCTGGCGGACGGGAATGTCCAGAGAGCGGAACAGCTCCACCGAGAACCGCCACATCTTCTCGTACCAGGCCATGGAGTCCTCGGGCCGGCAGACCACGATCATCTCCTGCTTCTCAAACTGGTGGATGCGGTAAACCCCCCGTTCCTCAATGCCGTGGGCGCCCTTCTCCTTCCGGAAGCAGGGGGAGTAGGAGGTGAGGGTCTGGGGCAGGGAGTCCTCGGGGATGATCTGGTCGATAAATTTGCCGATCATGGAGTGCTCGCTGGTGCCGATGAGGTACAGGTCCTCCCCCTCAATTTTATACATCATGGCCTCCATGTCGGTCTGGCTCATGACGCCCTCCACCACGTTGCCGTGGATCATGAAGGGGGGGATGCAGAAGGTGAAGCCCTTGCCGACCATAAAGTCCCGGGCGTAGGCCAGCACCGCCTCGTGGAGGCGGGCCACGTCGCCCATCAGGTAGTAGAAGCCGTTGCCGGAGACCCGGCCGGCGGCGTCCATATCCACCCCGTTGAACCGCTCCATGATCTCGGTGTGATAGGGGATCTCAAAATCGGGGGTGACGGGCTCGCCGAAGCGCTCCACCTCCACGTTGGCTGAATCGTCGGGGCCGATGGGGACGGAGGGGTCAATGATGTTGGGGATGACCAGCATGATCTTCCTGATCTGCGCGGCCAGCTCGGCCTCCTTTTGCTCCAGCTCGGCCAGCCGGCCGGCGTTGGCCTTCACCTGGGCCTTGGCCTCCTCGGCCTCGGCCAGCTTGGAGGGGTCCTTCTTGGCCTGGCCCATGAGCATCCCCACTTTTTTGGCCAGGGTGTTCCGGGCGGCCCGGAGCTCGTTGGCCTCAGACATCGCGGCGCGGTTTTCCTCGTCCAGGGCCAGGACCTGGTCCACCAGGGGGAGCTTTTCCTCCTGGAACTTCTTTTTGATGTTTTCCTTTACAGCCTCGGGATTCTCCCGGATAAAGCGAATGTCCAGCATGGTAATTCTCTCCTTATTTGTTATTTATCCTGTGCCGCTACAGGCGGCACCCAAATCGAAGCCCAGCGACTGCGCAGCCGTTGGCGGCTTTGCCGCCTTACGGATGCGGCGTACCCCTTGCGGGTAAGCGGGTTCGATTTGGAGAGACGGAGCAGCGTAATGAGCGAGCTTTCGGCTTTAGCCGGAAGCAAGGGATATGAAGCGTGCGACGGCGATGTTCCACGTGAAACATTTTATTTGATGATTTTATCCCGTATCTCCATATACCGATCATAGGGGGAGAAGCGGTCGGTGTCAGTGGTGTTCTCCCGGGGCAGGTGCTCCTGGAGCCCGGCTGCCTCCATAGAGGTGATGAGCTCCTTGCAGAGGGCGTTCCGCCCGCGGGCGTAGGCCTCGTTAATCTGCCAGAACCAGTCCATCGCCTGGCTGACCTGGGTCAGCTGCTCCTGAAGCTGGATGGTCTGGTCCTCCAGGATGGAAATGTTGTCCTCCAGCTTGGACTGGTCCGCCTGGAGGTCCTGGACCTGCTGCTTCAGGCGCTCGTTCTCGGTAAGCAACCCCTCCAGACGCTGGACGGCGGAGACGGACTGCTGCTGCAGGTCACTGATGTCGGCCTTGTCCTGTTGCTGCTGCTGCTCGAACTGCCGCCGCTCCATCATGAAGGTGTACAGCAGCAGCACCAGGGCGGCCGCGAAGAGGATGGTAATATATTGGAATACCGACCGCTGGCGGCGGCGCTGCTGGCCGCGGCTGGAGTGGGAGGCCAGGGGGGGCGGGGCGCCGGACTCCTGGGCGGGCCCCTGTGCCGGCAGCTCCTCGAAGTTTTCAGCCATGGGGGACACCTCCCCCGGTGTTCAGGTGCTGGAGCAGCGCTAAGAGTGTTTCCAGATCCTGATCATTGTAGTACTCCAGCTCAATCCGGCCCTTTTTCCCCTTGTGGGCGATCTTCACCTTCCGCCCGAGGCGGCCGGACAGGTCTTTCTCCAGCTCTCCCAGATAGAGGGAGAGGTCAGGGCCTTCGGCTTTGACCTTCTCCTTCTTCTCCTTCTGGAGGGCTCTCACCAGGGCCTCCGTCTGCCGCACCGACAGCTGGTCCTGCGCCACCTTTTTGGCGGCCTCCCGCTGGAGGGCGGGGGTGGGAGCGCCCAGGATGGCCCGGGCGTGTCCGGCGGAGAGGGCGCCCTCCTCCACCATGGTCATGACCTCGTCGGGCAGTGCAAGCAGGCGCAGGGTATTGGTGATGGCCGGGCGGGACTTGCCCATCTGCTGGGCCACCTGCTCCTGGGTGAGGCCGTAATCCTCCATCAGAGTCCGGTAGCCCCGGGCCTCCTCGGCGGGGTTCAGGTCCTCCCGCTGGAGGTTCTCAATGAGGCCCAGCTCCATCACCTTGCGGTCGTCCGCCTCAATGATGACAGCGGGCACCTCCTGGAGCCCGGCGGCTTTGGCTGCCCGCCACCGCCGCTCCCCGGCGATGATCTGGTAGTAGCCGGTGGACAGCCGCCGCACCGTCAGGGGCTGAATGATGCCGTGGACCCGGATGGACTCGGCCAGGTCATCCAGGGTCTCCTGGTCGAAGCGCTTCCGGGGCTGATTCAGACCGGGCTCCACCTGGGAGATGGGCAGGGTCATTGACCCCTCCCCCTGGGCCGGCAGCTCCGGATCGCCCAGCAGGGCGTTCAGTCCCCGGCCCAGACCCAGTTCTTTCGTTCGTTTTGCCATATTGTTACCTCGCAGTGTATTCTTGTTCTTTCCTTTTAAAAAAGGAAAGAACCAAAGGAAAACTTTTAGGAAAAACTTCGTTTTTCCTCTGTCTTGCCCCGGGCGCTTTTTTATATGGGAGCGGAGAGCAAAACGGAGTTTTGCGGGAAAGTTCTTTTTCGGTTCCTTTTTCTTTCAAGAAAAAGGAACAAACCCTACGTCCCCCCTGCGCACATCTCCTCGGCCAGCAGCTTATAGGCCTCGGCCCCCCGGGAGTAGGGGTCGTAGGCGGAGATAGGCTTGCCGTGGCTGGGAGCCTCAGAGAGCCGGACATTCCGGGGGATGACGGTGGCGTAGACCTGGCCGGAGAAGTGGCGCTTGACCTCCTCCGCCACCTGGAGGGACAGGTTGGTCCGGCTGTCGAACATGGTGAGCAGGACTCCCTCCATGGTCAGGGGGGGATTCAGTTTCCGCTTTACCAGCCGGACAGTGGCCAGCAGATCACTCAGCCCCTCCAGGGCAAAGTACTCGCACTGAACAGGCACCAGCAGAGAGTTGGCGGCGCACAGGGCGTTTACGGTGAGCAGCTCCAGAGAGGGGGGGCAGTCAATAAAGATAAAGTCGTAGCGGTCTGCCAGGGTGGTCAGAGCGTTTTTCAGCAGCATCTCCCGATTGTCGATGCCGATCATTTCGATGCCCGCTCCCGCCAGCGCCTTGTTGGAGGGCAGCAGGTCGCCGAATTTGGTGGAGACCACCGCCTTGGCCGGGTCCGCAGCGCTGATGAGCAGGTCGTAGACATTGGGGGAGGCGGTATTCTTGTCCACCCCCATGCCGGAGGTGGCGTTGGCCTGGGGGTCGAAATCGCACAGCAGGACCCGCTTGCCCAGGTCGTGGAGAGCGGCGGTGATATTAACGGTGGTAGTGGTTTTGCCCACTCCGCCCTTTTGGTTGACAACGGCGATGATCTTAGCCATGGATAGGCCTCCTATGTGGTCGAACTGTAAAAAGAGTTGTGCAACTTTATATTATAGCAACGGCAGGAAAAGATTTCAACTGTTTTTAGAGAAAAATAAAAAGGCTCCTGAAAAGGAGCCTTTACTGCCGAAGCGGGTTCGACCTGGAGAGGGGAGCGGCGAAATGAGTGCGCCCTCGCGCTGGCGGAAATCGGAGGATGTAAAGATTAGGACGACAATGTTCCACGTGAAACATTACCCCGCCCGGCGGGGAATATGGATGGTGAGGGTGATCTCCTCATCGCTGTCCTGGCGGCTGCACTGGGCGTTAACCCCGGCGGAGCGCATGATATCCAGGCTGTGGGTGATGGTGTTGAGAAAAAGCCGGACGTCCTTTACAATAAAGGTGGGCTTCTTTCGGGAGGGGGCGGGCCGGTCCTTCAGGATACTGTCCACCAGGGCCTCGGTCTGGGCCACGGTGAGGCCCTGCTCCAACGCCTGACGGGCGGCCTCCAGCTGCTGCTCCGGGGTTTCCAGCCGGAGCAGTGCCCGGGCGTGGCGCTCGGTGGCCCCACCGTCCCGGAGGAGGGCCAGCGTTTCAGGGGACAGCCTCAGCAGCCGCAGCTTATTGGCTACAGCGGACTGGCTCTTTCCGATGCGCCGGGCGGCCTCCTCCTGAGAGACATGAAAGGTGTCGATGAGCCGACGCAGGGCCAGGGCCTCCTCCCAGAAGTCCAGGTCACGGCGCTGAAGATTCTCCACCAGAGCCAGCAGGGAGGAGGACTGGCTGTCCGTCTGGACGGACAGGCAGGGAACTGTGTCCAGCCCGGCCAGCCGGGCGGCCCGCAGCCGGCGCTCCCCGGCCACCAGCTCCCAGCGGCCCTCCTGCCGGCGCACGGTCAGAGGCTGGAGAAGACCCAGCTCCTGGATAGATCGGGCCAGCTCCTCCAGCTCAGATTGGACAAAGGTGCGCCGGGGCTGGTGGGGGTTGGGGAGGATGACGTCCACCGGAAGAAAGAGCACCCGCCCGCTGTCAAATAGTCCTTTTTTTTGCAGTGGCCACATAGATAAGACCGCCTTTCTTTTGTAAATGCTCTGGAAATAGTTTACCATAAAATGGAAAATATACCGTCGAACACCGGCGATGAACTGGAATTTCCTGGGAAAGATACCCCGGCGTCTCAGGAGGAGGAACGGTGCCGGCAGAAGAATGGGGGAAAATGATGAAAAAGAAAAAACCTGAGGCTGAAAATTGTACAATATTTGGCGAAAAAAAGATTGCAAGAAGGGAGCGGTTCCTGTAAAATGAAAATGTATTTCCTTCTCAGGAACTCTCATGAATTGACGTGGCCCGTGGTGCTCTTCGGGCCGCTGTTATTTTCAGAAAGGCGGTGGAGGCCATGGAGCTGCTGAAGCAGCGCATCCGGAAGGATGGCACGGTGAAGGGAAACGACGTGCTGAAGGTGGACAGTTTTCTGAACCACCAGATGGACGTTGCTCTTTTTGAGGAAATCGGCAAGGAGTTTCTGCGCCGGTTTGACGGCTGCGGCGTGAACAAGATCCTGACCATTGAGGCCTCCGGCATCGGGATTGCTTGTGTCACGGCGCAGTTTTTTCACTGCCCTGTGGTTTTCGCCAAGAAAAGCCAGACGAAGAACATTACCGGCGAGGTGTACGCCACAAAGGTGGAGTCCTTTACCCACGGAAAGGTGTACGACGTGATTGTCTCCAAAAAATTTCTGGGACCCAGAGATAAGGTGCTCATCATCGACGACTTCCTGGCCAACGGCGCCGCCCTGGAGGGGCTCATCGACCTGGTGAACCAGGCCGGGGTCCAGCTGGCCGGAGCGGGCATCGTGATCGAGAAGGCTTTCCAGCCCGGGGGCGACCGTCTCCGCGCCAGCGGGGTCAAGGTGGAGTCGCTGGCCCGGATCAAGTCCATGAGCGAGGAGCAGGGTGTGGAGTTTGCGGACTGACCCGTAGGGGGCGGTCTCTGCGCCGCCCCGTCAATCAGGGCATATCCAAGCGGGGCGGCACAGAGGCTGTCCCCTACAGAATGGTTAAAACCGGCTCTCCGGTTTTAATATATAAGGTAGGAAATGAAACGAATCGTACTTTAAGGAGGAAAAAGAATGAAGAAATTTCTTGCGCTGGCTCTGGCCGCGGCCATGAGCCTGTCCCTGGTGGCCTGCGGCGGCAATAACGACAGCCAGGGCGGCGGCAGCTCTTCCAAGGCCCCTGGCTCCGCCAGCAATCCCGGCAGCAGCTCCGCTGCCCCTGTCGGCGACGCCGACTTCAAGGTGGGCGCCGTCTACATCACCAGCCAGAACGACGTGGCCGGCTACACCTTCCAGCACCACAACGGCATCACCGCCGCCATGAAGGCCCTGGGCCTGAACCCCGCCGACCTGATCGTGGTGGACAATGTGCCCGATAACGACGACACCGCCGTGGCCAACGCCATCGACACCGTGGTAAACCAGGGTGCGGACATCGTCTTTGGCATCTCCTTCGGTTATATCCAGCCCATGGCCGACAAGTCCGAGGAGTACCAGGACGTCATCTTCTCCCACGGCACCGGCTACCTGGCCAACGAAACCAACTTCAACAACTACTTCGGCCGCATCTATCAGGCCCGCTATCTGGCCGGCGTCGCCGCGGGCATGAAGAGCCTGGAGCTGGGCAACAACAGCATCGGCTATGTGGCCGCCTTCAACCGGCAGTACGCCGAGACCTGCTCGGGCATCAACGCCTTCGCTCTGGGCGCCCAGTCGGCCAACCCTGACGCGGTGGTCCACGTAAAGACCATCGACACCTGGGGCGACGAGGCCCTGGAGAAGCAGGCCGCCCAGGCCCTGGTGGACGCCTACAACTGCTGCGTCATCTCTCAGCACTGCGACTCTGCCCAGCCTCAGCTGGTGGCCGCTCAGAACAACATCTTTGGCTGCGGCTACAATTCCGACATGACCGAGCAGGCCCCCACCGCCCACATCACCGCCGCCATCTGGCACTGGAATGTCTACTACCAGACCGCCATCCAGGCCGCCATGGACTGCAACGGCGACGCCTCCAAGTTTGTGGAGAATATGGGCGGCAACGCTTACTACGCCGGCCTGGCCGAGGGCTTTGTGGATGCCTCCCCGGTGAATGAGGCCACTGCCGCCCCCAACACCACCGCCGTCATGGACGCCGTCCGGGAGCTGATCGTCTCCGGCGAGTGGGATGTGTTCTCCGGCGTGAAGCTGAGCTACAACATCGGCGAGGACGGCTCTGTGGAGATCGTCAAGACCGACGCCCCCCTGATGTCCGACGGCAAGCAGCTGGTGGACGGCCAGCTGGTGGATATGGAGCCCGAGGTGGTTCCCGCTGGAGGCCCCTCCGTGGACGACGGCGTTATCAAGGGTTCTATGAACTATAACGTGGCGGGCGTCGTGGAGGGCTGAGCCTCCCGCCCATTTAACGCAGACCCGAACCGGGCCGGCCGGATATTCCCGGCCGGCCCGTGATTTATTAGAAGGGAACCGGAGGGGGATGTAGGGGCGCATACCATGCGCCCGCCGGTTATGCATCGGAGACAGGCGGGCGGATGATATCCGCCCCTACAGAAGGAGACTGTAGGGCGCGACGACCCGGCGCGCCGCTGCGGAAGCATTTTCAGATTACGGCGCGCCGAGGTCGTCGCGCCCTGCAAAAAGGAAGGGGAGCTATGGAGCAGCAATACGCCATCGAGATGCGGGGCATCTGCAAGAGCTTTGGCAGCGTGGCCGCCAACAAGGATATCAACCTGAACGTAAAGCCGGGAGAAATCCTGGCCCTGCTGGGGGAGAACGGCTCGGGCAAGACCACCCTGATGAACATGCTGTCGGGCATCTACAAGCCGGACAGCGGCTCTATCCTTGTGGACGGCCGTGAGGTGAGCATCAACTCCCCGGAGGACGCCAAGAAGCTGGGCATTGGCATGGTCCACCAGCACTTCAAGCTGGTAGACGTGTTCTCGGCTGCGGACAACATCTGGCTGGGGGACGACAAATCCGGCCAGGTGCTGAAAAAGGACCGCTACGACGTCATCCGCGACATGGCCCAAAAATTCGGCTTTGACATCGACCCCCGGAAAAAGGTGTACAATATGGCGGTGTCGGAGAAGCAGACCCTGGAGATTGTCAAGGTGCTGTACTACGGGGCGAAAATTATTATTCTGGACGAGCCCACCGCTGTGCTCACCGTCCAGGAGACGGCAAAGCTCTTCGACGTCCTGCGCCGGATGAAGGCCGAGGGCCACGCCATCATCATCATCACCCACAAGCTGAACGAGGTGCTGGAGATCTCCGACCGGGTGGCGATCCTCCGGAAGGGGGAGTATATTACCACTGTGGACACCGCCTCCACCAGCGAGCAGCAGCTCACCGAATACATGGTGGGCCGAAAGGTGGAGCTGAATATCGACCGCCCGGAGGTGGACAAGACCCGGCCTCTCCTTGAAATCCGGGACCTGACCATCAAAAACGACGAGGGCGCGGTGGCTATTGACCGTGTGAACTTCTACATCCGGGGGGGCGAGATCCTGGGGGTGGCCGGCATCGCCGGCTGCGGCCAGAAGGAGCTGTGTGAGGCCATCGCTGGCCTGCGGCCCATTGAGGGCGGGATGATGATTCACCAGGGAGATAACATCGTGGGGCTCAGCCCCAAGGCCATTCTGGCCAAGGGCATATCCATGTCCTTTATCCCCGAGGACCGGCTGGGCATGGGCCTGGCTCCCTCCATGTCCATCACGGACAACATGCTTTTAAAGAAATATGACCAGGCCAAGGGGCCCTTTGTGGACCGGAAGCTGGGCCGGGCGGAGGCCAGGCAGGTGATTGCCGACCTGGAGATTGTCACCCCCTCCACCGAGACGCCGGTGCGCCGGCTGTCCGGCGGCAACGTGCAGAAGGTGCTGCTTGGCCGGGAGATCAAGTCTGGGCCCAACGTGATTGTCACCGCCTACCCCGTCCGGGGGCTGGATATTAACTCCTCCTACGCGATCTACAACATCCTGAACACCCAGAAAAAGGACGGCGTGGGCATCCTCTTTGTGGGGGAGGACCTGGACGTGATGATCGACCTGTGCGACAAGATCATGGTGCTCTGCCACGGAAGGGTTATGGGCGTGGTCCACGCCCACAAGACCTCCAAGGAGGAGCTGGGACTGATGATGACAGGCGCTTTGGACCTGAGCAGCAAATATGAGGATAAGCCCGCCGGCATTGCCAGAGACAGCCGCATTGAGGAGAGCAGGGAGGTGGAGGAATGAAAAACCGTCAACCCCTTTTCCACGTGGTGAAACGGGACCACGACAGCCCGGGCCGGCAGGTGCTGGCCTATGTGGCGGCGGTGGTGCTGGCCCTGGCCGTGGGTGCGGTGCTGCTGGCGGTCCAGGGGGTGGAGCCGGTCACCTTCTATAAGCAGATGCTCACCATGGGCATTCCGGGCAGCCGTTACCCCTGGCGGGCGGTGGAGAACTTTATCCGCCTGTTTGTCCCCCTGCTCATTGTCTCTCTTGCCTTGGCGCTGGCCTTTAAAATGCGCTTCTGGAACATCGGCGGCGAGGGCCAGTTCATCATGGGAGCCTTCTGGGCGGGCGTCGCCGCCATGAAGCTGGGGGAGACCCTGCCCCAGCCCGCCATGGTACTGGTGATGGCGGCGGCCGGAGCCCTGGGGGGCGGACTGTATGGGGTGTTTGTGGCGGCACTGAAGGTGAAATTCGGCACCAACGAGACCCTGCTCACCCTGATGCTCAACTATGTCGCCCTGTATTTTGTACAATATTTCGCCGAAACCAAGGCGGCCTGGAACTTCTTCCTGGACGCGGAGTCCGCCCGGCCCAAGTTCGCCAAGTTCCCGGCCAGCGCCCAGATGATAACCATCCCCGTCGGGCCCTTCAACCTGAACCTGACCCTGCTGGCGGCCATCGGGCTGGCGGCGCTGCTCTTCGTCTACCTCAACTACACCAAGCGGGGCTATGAGATCGCCGTGGTGGGGGACAGCCCCAATACCGCACGGTACGCCGGGATGAAGGTGGGAAGGATCGTCATCCGCACCATCTTCCTCTCCGCTGCTCTCATCGGCATGGCGGGGGCCTTTCAGGTGTCCTCCGCCGGCATCATGTCCGCCTCCCCCACCAACGACGTGGGCTGGACCGGCGTGGTGGTGGCCTGGCTGGCCAAGCTGAACACCGTGGGCATCGTAGTGGCCTCCCTGCTGATTACCGTCCTTCAGTTCGGCTGTCAGGCGGCCAGCACCACCTACCCCTCTATCGACGCCAATTTCGCCAAGCTGCTCCAGGGCGTCATCCTCTTTATTGTGCTGGCGGCGGACTTCTTTACCCGGTTTAAGCTGGTCCGCAGAAAGGAGGCGGCCAAATGAACGACTCTGTCAGTGTGCTGACCCTGTTTCTGTTTAACATTGTTCTGGTGAATATCCCCCTGCTCTACGGTACTGTGGGGGAGATTTTGGTAGAGAAATCGGGCAGTCTGGACCTGGGCGTGGAGGGCACCATGGCAATCGGCGCCATCTTCGGCTATCTGGCCGGATGCGCCGCCGACAGCCTGCTGGTGGGACTGGCGGTCTCCTTCCTGACGGCGGGGCTGTGCGGTCTGCTGTTTGCGGTGCTCACGGTCTCATTCCAGGCCAACCAGAACGTCACCGGCCTGACCATCACAACCTTCGGATTGGGGCTGTACTTCTTTGTGGGCAAGGGCATCGGGGAGAAGTGGCCCGCCATGACCAGCTCCTCCGCCCTGGTTGACGGCTTTGCCCCAGTGGAGCTCCCCCTGCTGTCCAAAATCCCCATGCTGGGCAAGGCCTTCTTCTCCCAGAACCTGCTGGTCTATCTGGGGATCGGGACGGCGGTGCTGGTATGGTGGTATCTCCACTGCACCAAAACCGGCCTGCGCCTGCGGGCGGTGGGGGAGAACCCCGGCGCCGCCGACTCGGTGGGGGTAAACATTGTGCTCTATAAATTTGCCCATCTGATTGCCGGCTCGGGCATTATGGGTCTGGGGGGCTTCTATATGGCCCTGTATATGAGCGGCTCCTTCGAGGGCTCCAACTGCTGGATCAACGGCTACGGCTGGATCGCCATCGCCCTGGTGATCTTCGCCAACTGGAACCCGGTGCTGGCTATTCTGGGCACCCTGGTTTTCGGCTTCTTCAACACCCTTCAGATCTACGCCGGCGCCCTGGCCGGCGCCTTCCCCGGCGCTCTGGGCTGGCTGGGCTCCGTCCCGCCCCACCTGCTCAAGGCCCTGCCCTTCCTGATTACCGCCATCGTCCTGATTGCCTCCTCCATCCGGGCCCGGGAGGGCTCCGGACAGCCCGCCGCCCTGGGGATGAACTATTTCCGGGAGGAGCGGTGAATTTGTTCCTTTTCTTGAAACAAAAGGAACCGAAAAGAACATTAGCTGCCTGAAATAGAACGCGCAGGAGCGCCCCAAATCGGGGCGCTCCTGTCATTGTTAAGCCTGCTGTGCCGTCTGGGGCTGAGGGGCGCGGCTCTTCTTTTTACGGGAAAACCAGAGGCGGCCCAGCTGGAAGGTGATAACGCAGAGCATATGGAAGAAGATGGTAATTTCGTCACACAGGACCAGGCCGATAAACATACGGGCGGGGTTGGGAGGAAGGACCGCCTCGAAGGTTTGGACGCCGCCCCAGGCGATTAAATCGTACAGCCGCCAGAGCAGGGGAGGGGGAAACAGCAGCGGAAACAGGCCCAGGAGCAGCGCGGCGGCGGCTATCAAAAGGGAAGTCCGTGTTTTCGCGGGCCAGCGGCGGTCATACCAGGCGAAGCACAGGCCGATGGCGCAGGCTATAAAGACGTGTAGAACCCCGGTAAAGGTAAGGAAGCCCGAGCGAAAGGAGGTTGCGTACCAGGAGATATCCATAAAGAACAGCGCCAGGTCGGTCAGGAGGATTGCCGCCAGCATCCGCGCAATCAGCTTCCTCCGGGGGATGAGGCTGGGGTCGAGCTCCGGCGGTGGGGCGGGTGCGGGCTCCGGCGGGGCCTCCGTCTCCACGCCGTTGAGCAGGTCGTCCACCGGCACGCCGTACAGCCTGCTCAGCGCCAGCAGGCTTTCCGCCGAGGGCAGGGCGGCCCCCGTCTCCCATTTGGAGACGGTCTGCCGGGAGACCCCCAGGGCGTCAGCCAGGTCGATCTGGGACAGCTCCTGGCGTTTTCGATAAAAAGAGAGCGTTTCTTTCATATCCATAGCGGTCTGCCTCCTGAACAAGATAGAGTGGATGGATTGACTGCTTCCAGAATAGCAGTTTTCTCCCCCTTTTGCAACCAACTTTAGTTTACATTGCCCGCCTTTCGGAGAAAAAAGAGGAGCGCCCCGGTGGGGGCGCTCCTTTTCCACGAGGAAGGCTCAGGTCAGCAGTATAGCGTATTCCTGATAATAGACCTCCACCGGCAGTCCGGCGTACTGCTCTCTGATGTGCCGGATGGCCTCATCGGTGGCGGCCCCTATGCTGACCACGTTGTTCCGCTCGTCAACGCCGGCGCGGGACCAGCCGTCGCAGGAGGCGGTGATCTCCTCCTTAAGATCCCAGAGGTCATTGTAGGAGTGCTCCGCCTGAACATAGACAACGGCGTCGGGGCGGGAAAAGTATTTGTCATACTCGGCGGTAACCTTAGCGGAGCAGTCGGTGAGGGCCATGCACAGCAGCCAGTTTTCCCGGTCCACCCAGGCCCCAGCGAAGGTGTCGGGGTAGAGGTAGCCCCTGGTATCATCCCAGTCAAGCTGCTCCTGGAACTCGTCGTAGGAGGTGAGGGCGGGAGGCTGGTAGGCGTTCATGATCTCGATTTCCTTCTGGGAGTAGAACGGCTTTTCAGGGAAGTCCTCGGGGCGCAGGGGAGCGGGGTCGCCGAAGGTCTGGGAGGAGCTGGCGGCGGGCGGCTGGGGCGCGGAGGCATCCGGAGCCTGCTTGGGCTCAGAGGCGGCGCAGGCGGTCAGGGCCAAGGCGGCCGACAGCACGGCCAGAGCCAGTAATTTTTTCATTTTTGCTCCTTTCGTCAGCTCTGGCCTCCGTTAGAGGCATCTTCCCGGGACTGGACGGCGTCGACCTCCTGGCGGATCGCGGTCCGCAGGGCGGTCAGCTTCTCCCAGATGTCGGCAGGGTCCAGCTTGTCAAAGTCGGCGGTCTTTTCCACCCCCAGCTCCTCCAGCCACTGGTCGGCCTTGGCCTGCATCCCGTCGGTGATCACCTCGTCCCGGTAGTCAGCGGGGTCGATGGGCAGGCGGAGCATAATGTGATAGCCGTAGTCGGTCTCCACCACATCGGAGATGTCTCCCACGTCCAGGGCCAGGGTGGCCTCCCGGAAGCCGCCCACCAGGGAGTCCTGGGCGTTGAAGATATAGCCGTTGGGGTTGGCAGCCAGGCCGCCGTCCTCGCTGTTCTCCTGCATCAGGGTGTCGAAGAGGCTGATGGGGTCCTCCGCCGCCCGGAGCTGGGCCAGCAGGTCGTCGGCGGTGGCCTTCTTCTGGGCGATGGTCTCCTCGTCCAGGGACTCCTGGGTGTCCTGATCCATGGTCATCAGCAGGATGTGCTTCACCCGGAAATAGCCGCCCTCATCCAGCCAGGCCATGACCTCGGCGTCGGTGGGGTAGCTGTCGCTGTCCACGCCGAAGTAGCGGTCCTGGAGCTTGGCGTAGAGGTCGGAGGCCTGGTTCAGGGAGATGAGCAGGTCCTGATTCAGCAGCTGATCCCAGAGGATATGGGTGACCACCTCCTCGCTGCCCAGCTGCTCCACCATGCCGGCAAACTCCTGGTTGGCGCTCTCCGGGATGGCGGGGTCGGGGGAGAGCCCCTCCCGGCCGGCGATGATGGAGAAGGCGCGGTAGGTGGCGGCGGTGTTCAGGGCGCTGTCGATCATGCGGCTGGCGATGGTGACGCCCTCCCCCACATCGGTGTCCCAGGGGATATTGACGGATAGGCCGCCGAACTGGTCCAGGTAGCTGTCGGTGGTGCGGGACAGCCAGTAGAGCAGCTCGGCGGCGGTGATGTCCTCCCCGCCTACCTTAGCCACCACTGCGTCGCCGGCCAGGCCGGACACAGTCAGATAGGGGTCGGTCACCTTGGTCAGGTCCATCTCCTGGAGCTGGGAGCTGTCCCCGGCGGAGCTGGAGGCGCCGGAGGAACCGGAGCCCTCCGGATTCTTTTTTCCGCAGCCAGCAAGCGCGGTGAGGGTCAACAGGAGGGCCAGAGACAGGGCCCCAATGCGTTTTGAAATCTTCATGTCCGTTTCCTTTCTTTGCCGAGAAAATTGGCAGGTAAATATTATACCATAAAAACCCGGCGCTGACAAGCTTCCTTTGGGGAGATTGGAAGGGAGTACTCCCAAATTGGAAAAAATGCTTGACTTTTTGGAAATTTCCGATATAATAATTAAGCCTGTCTCCATCGGGAGGCAGTGACATCCTTGCTCCCAAGGAAAATTGGGGGCCATAAGTCCATAAGGAGGTGCAAAACATGGCAAAAATCAATGCAAACTACGAGGCAGTCTACATTCTGAAGCCCGAGCTGAGCGAGGAGCAGATCCAGGCTCTGGTGGAGCGGTTCAAGGGTGTGGTCGAGGCCAACGGCACTGTGACCGAGGTCGATGAGTGGGGCAAGCGCCGGCTGGCCTATCCCATCCAGGACCTGATGGAGGGCTACTATGTGCTGATGACCTTCACTGCCGCCGCCGCCGTCCCCGCTGAGCTGGACCGTATCTTCCGGATCACCGACGGCGTGATGCGCTCCATGATCGTCTGCAAGGACGAGTAAGGAGGAGCGGCAAGTGCTGAACAAGATCTTCATTATGGGACGCCTCACCCGGGACCCCGAGCTGCGGCGGACCCAGACCGGCACTCCGGTGGCCTCCTTCTCCCTGGCTGTTGACCGGGATTTTAAGGACAAGTCCACCGGCGAGCGGGCTACCGACTTCATCGACGTGGTGGCCTGGCGCCAGACCGCCGAGTTCGTCACCCGCTACTTCACCAAGGGCCGCATGGCCGTGGTGGAGGGTCGGCTGCAGATCCGGGACTGGACCGACAAGGAGGGCAACAAGCGCCGCTCCGCGGAGGTTGTTGCGGACAACATCT
Source organism: Colidextribacter sp. OB.20 (assembly GCF_009911595.1). Lineage (GTDB taxonomy): Bacteria > Bacillota > Clostridia > Oscillospirales > Oscillospiraceae > Lawsonibacter. Next base: position 24,738 of record NZ_QWKG01000005.1, on the reverse strand, counting down.
ATTTCGGAGACTCCAAGCGGGACGGCGACAGCGGTTACGCCTCCGGCGGCTACGGCCAGGACCGGGGCTACTCCGCTCCCCCCGCCAGCGCCCCCGCCGACCCCTTCGGCGGCTACAGCGCTCCCCCCGCAGACGGAGATCAGTTCTCCGCGCTCTCTACCGACGACGGCAATCTGCCGTTTTGACTTTGACCCATTAGAGGTCGTAAAAAGGAGGTTAATTCCATGGCTATGGAACGGGAAAACAAGCCCATGCGGGGCCGCAAGCGCCGCAAGGTCTGCGCCTTCTGCGCCGACAAGGTGGAGCAGATCGACTATAAGGATGCCGCCAAGCTGCGCCGCTTCATCTCTGAGCGGGCCAAAATTCTGCCCCGCCGTACCACCGGCACCTGCGCCATGCATCAGCGCCAGCTGACCGAGGCCATCAAGCGGGCCCGTCAGATCGCCCTGCTGCCCTACGTCACCGACTAAAGTAACGAAACAGAACCCCCCGCCTCAGGACGGGGGGTTCTGACTGTAAAAAAGTGCAAACGGATTAGAATGCGCAAAAAGCCTCCTTTTCCCTGCAAGGGGGACGGGAGTTTTGAGCTCTCTGTAGGGCGGGACGACTCGGCCCGCCGTATTGCCGCCTGATTCGGCGGCGCGCCGAGGTCGTCCCGCCCTACGAACAGAAACACAATCCTCAGTCAGCCGATCAAGGCACTCTGCTTTTCCGTTCAGCGGTGCGCCCCGGCCTTGAGGGGGACGGGCTGGACTGCGGGGGCCTCCTCTGCGGGGACGCTGGGATAGAGCCGGCGCAGCCGGGCGATACAGAAAACGCAGGCGGGGACCAGGAACAGGTCGGCGCACACCCAGGCGGCGGGGCCGGCGGCACAGGCGGCGGCGTAGCCGAACGCAGGCACCAGCCACAGACCCGAGGCGGTGCGGGCAATCATCTCCATCACCCCGGCCAGCACGGCGAAGGAGCTGAAGCCCATCCCCTGGATGGCGAAGCGGACGATATTCACCAAGGCCAGGGGGAAGAAAAAGACCGCCTGAATCACGATGTATTCGCTGGCCAGCTCCAGAAGCAGGGCTGCCTCGGTCTCAGTGGGGTCCAGGAAGAGCATGGAGCACTGGGGGGCGAAGAGAAGCATGGCCCCCAGTGCCAGGATGGAGTAGCCCAGGCCCAGGATGACGCAGGAGCGGATGCCCTTGGACAGCCGGTCCAGCTTGCAGGCCCCGGTGTTCTGGCCGCAGTAGGTAGCCATAGTGGCCCCCATAGCATCCAGGGGGCAGGCCAGCAGGTGGAATAGCTTGGTTCCCGCCGCCACGGCGGCCACGTAGAGGCTGCCCAGGGTGTTCACCGCAGCCTGGAGGATGATGGAGCCGATGGCGGTGATGGAGTACTGCAGGCCCATGGGAATGCCCATGGAGCACAGCACCCCACAGTAGTGGAGATCCAGCCGCCGTTCCTCCCGGGTCATGCGGAGGATGGGGTAACGTTTGGCCATATAGACCAGACAGGCTGCGCCGGACACCCCCTGAGACATCACCGTGGCGATGGCGGCTCCAGCGACGCCTGCCTCAAACCACAGAATCAGGGCGAAATCCAAAGCGATGTTCAGCATGGAGGACAGGGCCAGGAAGTATACTGGAGTTCTGCTGTCCCCAAGGGAGCGGATGATGCCAGCGACCATGTTGTAGAGGAAGATGGCGGGGATACCCATGAAAATGATGAAGATATAGGTGTAAGCGCCCTCAAAGATGTCCTCCGGGGTACGCATCACGGTGAGGATCCACTGGCACAGCAGGCCGGTGGCCGCCGTGATGACAAGGGCGAACAGAACGGACAGCCGGGCCGCGTTGGCCACATAGCGGCGCATCTGGGCGTACTCCCGGGCGCCCATCCGCTGGGCCACCGGGATGGCGAAGCCGCTGCACAGCCCTGTGCAGAAGCCGATGACGAAAAAGTTGATGGAGCCGGTGGAGCCCACTGCCGCCAGGGCGGCGGAGCCCAGCAGCTTGCCCACGATCATGGCGTCTACCATATTATAAAGCTGCTGAAACAGCATCCCGAACAGGGTGGGCAGGGCGAAGCCGATAATCAGCCGCATAGGATTGCCGCGGGTCAGGTCCTGAGTCATGGTATCACTTCCTTCGGAGAATCTCCGCACTATTATAGCCATCCGCCCCTGTCCTGGCTAGCGGCTTTTTGACGGTTTTGCCCCTCCTATCCTGCAAAAATTTCATCAAAATACAAAACCGCGCGGACACCCCTCCGGATGCCCGCGCGGCTGTTATTTTCGGCTTTTTACGTCGTCCCGCCCCACCAGATAGTCCAGGCTGACATGATAAAAATCTGCAATTTTGATTAGAGTATCAATTTGAATATTGATCTTCCCTCGCTCGTAATCGGAGTATGTGTTTGGTTTAACACGCAAATAATTTGCTAGTTCAAGCTGTTTTTTATCGTAATCTTCCCGCAACTCCCTGATCCTGGGAAAAAGCATAGCATCACCCTAAAAGAATATACAACATCGGCAATACCGATATTGACAAAAGTCGGTATCACCGAATATAATCTTAATGAGGTGATTCTATGCCGCCATATATAAAGCGTGAAGCGAAGTGCTGTGGGAGCTGTGTCCACTTTCGCCGGCACTACATCAAACGAGGGATAGATTACTATTATCCCCTTGATTACGGTCACTGCACCTACCCCCGGAATAAGGCCCGGGAGGCTGGAGATGCCTGTCCCCACTGGAAAGCGGTGGAGGAGAAATAATGCCCGCCCGGCGCGTCAGTCTGCGCCGGGCGGGTGCTGGTCAGGAATCGGACAGATCACCGAACAGAGAGGAAAGATAATCCCGGTGGCCATAAATAATACGGTCAATATAGACCTCACTGCCAGAGACACGATAAAAGGTAAGATAATTCCCTGTTACAAGAAAGCGGTAACTGTCAGGCACTGCCGCAATTGAGGACAATCGAGCCCCAGCAAAGCGTGCTGCTTTAACGCGCGGATATCCGCTGTAATCTTGCGCATAGTTGAGAGGGTAGCAGTAGGGTTTCCCAGCTCCTCGGTAATATATTGCTTAATTTTAGCAAGATCATTTTGCGCGTCGTCAGAGATATGAAGTTTATTCATCCGCAATCCCCAGATTCCTTTCTACATCCTCCAAGGTCAGCCATCCCTTTGTCTCTCCGGACCTCCGGCCCTTTTCCAGTTCGTTCATCAGACGGATGGTGGCCAGCGTTTTTTCATAGTCCTGCATGTCCAGAATGGCGTACTTGCCCCGGCCGTTCTTGGTCAGAAAAACGGGGGAACCCTCGGCGACGTCCTGCAAAACCTCGCTGTAGTTGCGCAGGTCGGAGACCGGCTTGATATTCGGCATTTGATTCAACTCCTTTCTGCCTATAGTATACACCAATCCGCTGTAAAATTCAACAGCAAATTTTACTTCACTAAATTCTCCTGACAAAGAACCGCCCGGCGCGTCAGTCTGCGCCGGGCGGGTGCTGTTATTCGACTTCAATAGCGGGCACAACCTGGGCGCACCGGGGGCACAGGGTGGGGTGCCTGGAATCGGAGCCCACGGCGGGCAGCACCTTCCAGCACCGCTCGCACTTCTGGCCCTGGGCGGGCTCCACGTTGGCAACGGTGAGGTTGACCATCTCGGTCTCGACCTGAGAGACGATGAGGATGTCGGCCAACTCCTCCTGATCCATTTCGGCAAAGAAAGCGTCCTCTTTCCGAAGCCCCAGGATGACCTTGGCCTCCAGGCTCTTGCCGATCTTCTTCTCGTTCCGGGCCTTCTCCAGCTCGGCGTTGACCATGTCCCGGAGCTGGATGATCTCGACCCAGCGTGCCATAGTGTCCTCGTCAAGAGCATACTTAGTAAAGGGCTTGTTCATCTCGTTGAGGAGGACGTTCCGGGGGTCGTCGCCCTCGCGGTGGGGCATGGCCAGCCAGATCTCGTCGCAGGTGAAGGCCAGGATGGGGGCGAACAGCTTGGTCATGGTGTCCAGAATCATCCACAGGGCGGTCTGGGCGGAGCGGCGGAGGAGACCGTCCTTCTCCTCACAGTATAGCCGGTCCTTGATGATGTCCAGATAGAAGGAGGACAGCTCCACCACGCAGAAATCGTTGATAGCGTGGGATACCACATGGAACTCGTAGTTGTCATAGGCGGCGAAGCACTTCTCAATGAGCCGGTTCAGCTTGGTGACAGCCCACCGGTCCAGCTCCACCATCTCCTCCGGCTTGACCAGGTTATTGGGGTCGAAGCCGTCCAGGTTGCCCAGGCAGTACCGGGCGGTGTTGCGGAATTTCAGGTAGTTCTGAGAGAGCTGCTTGAAAATATTGTCGGAGCAGCGCACGTCCACATGGTAGTCGGCGGAGCCCGCCCACAGGCGGATCAGGTCGGCGCCGTACTTCTTAAAGATGTCGGCGGGGTCCACGCCGTTGCCCAGGGACTTGTGCATGGCCTTGCCCTCGCCGTCCACGGTCCAGCCGTGGGTGACGCACTCCTTGAAGGGGGCTCCCTTGCCCAGCGCGCCCACGGCGGTGAGCAGGGAGGACTGGAACCACCCGCGGTACTGGTCCAGACCCTCCATATAGACGGTGGCGGGCCAGAAGCCCTGGTCCTTCTGCATGGAGGCGAAGTGGGTGGAGCCGGAGTCAAACCAGCCGTCCAGGGTGTCCTCCTCCTTGGTGAAGCCGCTCTGGGAGCCGCAGTGGGGGCAGGCGAAGCTTTCGGGGAGGATGTCCGCCGCATCCATCTCATACCAAGCGTTGGAGCCCTTCTCGCCAAACAGCTTGCTCACGGCGGCGATGGTCTCGTCGGTGCAGATGGGCTTGCCGCAGTCACCGCAGTAGAACACCGGGATGGGCAGACCCCACCGGCGCTGACGGCTGATACACCAGTCGGCCCGCTCCTGGATCATGGACTTCATCCGGTCGATGCCCCAGCCGGGCAGCCAGCGCACGTCGTCGCAGGCGGCCACGGCGGCATCCTTGAAGGACTCCACCGAGCAGAACCACTGGGGGGTGGCCCGGAAGATGATGGGCTTCTTGCAGCGCCAGCAGTGGGGATAGGAGTGGACGATGTCCTCAGAGGCGAACAGGGCTCCGGACTCCTTCATGTCGGCCAGGATGACGGGGTTGCTCTCCTCGGTCTTCATGCCGGCGTACTTGCCGGCGTAGTCGGTGTGGCGGCCCCGGTCGTCCACAGGCACCACCATCTCGATCTTATACCGCTTGCAGGTCTCGTAGTCGTCCGCGCCGAAGCCGGGGGCGGTGTGGACGCAGCCCGTGCCGCTGTCCATGGTGACGTACTCGGCGGTCACAAGACGGCTGGTCTTGTCCAGGAAGGGGTGGTTGGCCTCCATGTTCTCAAAGAAGCTGCCGGGGTGGGTCTCCAGAATCTTATAGTTCTCCACGCCGCCCACCTTCATGACCTTCTCCACCAGGGCCTCAGCCAGGATATACTGTTCTCCGTTGTCCGCCTGGACGATGGCGTAGCTCTCCCTGGGGTGGAGGGCGATGGCCAGGTTGCCCGGCAGGGTCCAGATGGTGGTGGTCCAGATCAGGAAAAAGAGGTTTGCGGGGGCCAGGTGGGTCAGCTTGGCGTTGTCCATCAACATGGGGAACTTCACATAGACGGTGGTGCAGGGGTCGTCCTGATACTCGATCTCCGCCTCGGCCAGGGCGGTCTCGTCGTGGGGACACCAGTACACCGGCTTCAGGCCCTTGTAGATGTAGCCGTTTTTGTACATTGCCCCGAAGATTTTCACCTCCTCGGCCTCGAAGGAGGGGGCCATGGTCAGATAGGGGTTCTCCCAGTCGCCGATGACACCCATCCGCTTGAAGCCCTCCCGCTGTACGTCCACATAGTGCTGGGCGAACTCGTGGCAGGCGGTGCGGAACTCGGCCACCGACATGGCCTTCCGGTTGAGCTTGTTCTGCTTGATGATGGCGCTCTCGATGGGCATGCCGTGGTTGTCCCAGCCGGGGATGTAGGGGGTGAGGCAGCCCCGCATGGCGGCGGTGCGGGTGATGAAGTCCTTGATGGACTTGTTCAGGGCGTGACCCATGTGCAGGGCGCCGTTGGAGAAGGGAGGGCCGTCGTGGAGGGAGTACAGGGGCTTGCCCTCATTCTTTTTCAGCAGCTCGTGGTAGAGGTCCATCTCCTCCCACCGCTTGAGCATATCGGGCTCCCGGGCGGGCAGGCCCGCCCGCATGGGGAAGTCGGTCTTTGGCAGATTGATGGTCTTGTTGTAGTCCATTTTGTATTACTCCTTCACTTTATTTCAAATTGTATTCTCAATAATCCGCAATCAGCTTGCGGCAAGCCTGGCAGAGATAGGCCGGGCTCCCTCCTTAAAAGTAATAATCCCGTCGCCAGCGGTCCCCGTGCAGACTGTCGCAGGACACCTCGTCAATGTGCCACTCCTCCGCCTCGCGCTTGAGGACAAAGCGATATTTTTGAAAATAGCCATAGCATTGGGCGCCGTGCCCGCCGCGTTTCGCATCCTCCACCAGATAGCGCACATCCGGGTCGGACAGGTCAAAGGGCACGCTGTCCTCATCGGGGACCAGCTGCGCCACCGCCTTTCCGGCGCTTTTCATGGTGACAGACAGTGTACAGCCGGTATTTACGCAGTTGAATGAGGAGGGAAAGTGATCCGCATGGAGACAGTCCCGCCGCTGGGTAATCAGTTTTTGGGTGCAGTGGGGGTCCAGCAGGGCGGCGAAGCGGAGCTTTCTCTCCTCTTTCCAGTCCTGGACGTCGGTAAATTCCCTGCGCACACCGCCCTTAAACTCGACAACCTGCCCTTTTTTGCACAGGCGGGTGTACTGCGCAAAACTCTTATTCTCCATGGCCGCCAGCTCCCGCAGCAGGGATGTCAGCGCCTGGGCGGCCTCCTCAGCCGCAGGGTGGAATTTCTCGGGGGTGTCAACAACTTGAATAGAGACCGAATCCATTTTTGACCGCTCCTTTCCCAAAATAAAAACGCCCCTGTCCCATAAAGAGACAAAGGCGCAAACCTCTGCGGTACCACTCTTCTTGCCGGGGCGCAAGGGCCCGGCCACTCAAAAGCTGCCTGATAACGGGGGCGTCCGGAGGGGCCTACTGATGTTCAGCCCTCAGCTCCAAGGTGATGTTCACCGCTCCCTCCCGTCCGCCTTGCACCAAACGGCGGCTCTCTTTGCGTCTTGAGAGCGGGTACTTGTCCTTTTCCGCGCATTTTTCATATGTGTCCCATATCTTATCCGGTTTTGGCCGGGTTGTCAAGTGGCGTTTTAAAATTCTGCTTAGTATTTTAAAAGAAAGTCTTTAAATTTTTAAAGATAATTGGCAGAAGAATTGAATTTGGAATGTATACATTCCAAACTTTGATTTTGATTGTAGTAATATTGTATTGATAATACGTCGCAGTTATGAAGGAGAGGATACAATGCAGAATAAAGAAGATAATATTTTCAATATTGAGGATCTAAGGCAGGAAAGGAAGCTGATACAAAACCTTGAACATTTAAAAAAAGAGCAGCAGGGGGCGATTCTGTGGCTTTTGTACCACATGGATATCCTGGATATGATAGATTCGGGGGAAATCATGTCGGAGGAGGCGGAAGAGAAATGGATGGAACAAGCATTGGAGGACAATGCCTATATCATGATGGTTTTAATTCAATATAAAAAACTCAAGGACAAAAATCGAGAAAAAAGCGAATGATTCCCCTTGACAGGGGGTAAAAAGTAGCATACAATAAGGGCTCGTAAAGCATTGACAGGGAACAGTACCTCACAGCGGGGCGTCAGAGAGAGGATGGCCGGTGAAAATTCTCCGAAGCTGTGGCGGAAAGGCCCCCTGGAGCGCGGGGAGGAAATGCCCCGCCGGTCCCCGCCGTTACCGGGTCAGAGTGCGTATCAGCCAGATACGAATTCAGGTGGAACCACGGACATTTTGTTCGCCCTGAGCCGAAGAGGCTCGGGGCGTTTTTCGTTCTGAGCCGAAAGCAAAGCGAAGCTTTGCACAAAAGTTCTTTTGGTTCTTTTCTTTCAAGAAAAGAACGCCCGCCCGGCGAGGGCAGAAATCAGAAAAGGAGCATTCACAATGAAAAACAGCGAAAAGACCATGGACAAGATTGTAAACCTGTGTAAAAGCCGGGGCTTCATTTTCGCCGGCAGCGAAATCTATGGCGGCCTGGCCAATACCTGGGACTACGGCCCTCTGGGTGTGGAGCTGAAGAACAACATCAAGAAGGCCTGGTGGAAGAAGTTTGTCCAGGAGAACCCCTACAATGTGGGTCTGGACGCCGCCATCCTGATGAACCCCCAGGTGTGGGTGGCCAGCGGCCACGTGGGGGGCTTCTCCGACCCGCTGATGGACTGCAAGGAGTGCCACGAGCGCTTCCGGGCGGACAAGGTGATCGAGGACTGGTGTCAGGAGAACAGCTTCGACCTGGGCCACAGCGTGGACGCCATGAGTCAGGCCCGGATGAAGGAGTTCATTGAGGAGCACCAGATTGTCTGTCCCTCCTGCGGCAAGTTCAACTGGACCGACATCCGCCAGTTCAACCTGATGTTCAAGACCTTCCAGGGGGTCACCGAGGATGCAAAGAACACCGTCTACCTCCGCCCCGAGACCGCCCAGGGCATCTTTGTCAACTTCCAGAACGTTCAGCGCACCACCCGGCGCAAACTGCCCTTCGGCGTGTGCCAGATCGGCAAGTCCTTCCGCAACGAGATCACCCCAGGCAACTTCACCTTCCGCACCCGGGAGTTTGAGCAAATGGAGCTGGAGTTCTTCTGCAAGCCGGGCACCGAGCTGGAGTGGTTCGCCTACTGGAAAAAGTTCTGCCACCAGTGGCTGCTGGATTTGGGCATGAAGGACGAGGACCTGCGGCTGCGGGACCACGAGCCCGAGGAGCTCAGCCACTACTCCAACGCCACCACCGACTTCGAGTTCGCCTTCCCCTTCACCGACTGGGGCGAGCTGTGGGGGGTGGCCAGCCGCACCGACTTCGACCTGAAGGCCCACCAGACCACCTCCGGCAAGGATCAGACCTACTTCGACCAGGAGGCCAATGAGCACTATATTCCCTACGTCATCGAGCCCTCCCTGGGCGCCGACCGGGTGACCCTGGCCTTCCTGTGCCAGGCCTACGACGAGGAGGTTGTGGACGAGGCCAAGAACGATGTGCGCACTGTCCTCCACTTCCACCCCGCCCTGGCCCCCTTCAAGTGCGCCGTGCTGCCCCTGTCCAAAAAGCTGGGGGACAAGGCCCGGGAGATTCAGGCCGAGCTGAGCAAATACTTCATGGTGGACTATGACGACGCCGGCTCCATCGGCAAGCGCTACCGCCGCCAGGACGAGATCGGCACTCCCTACTGCGTCACCGTGGACTTCCAGACCGTGGGGAGCGACACCGAGGAGGCAGACAACGCCGTCACCATCCGGGACCGGGACACTATGGACCAGGTCCGGGTGCCCATCAGCGAGCTGAAGGCCTGGCTGGAGGAGAAGCTGGCCTATTAAGGAATAATTTTAAAACGCCGTGTATTTTACCGCTCGTAAAATACACGGCGTTTTGCTTTTGGGGGCCAGTGTGCGCCTCCTAGATAGACTTGAGAATCTGGTGTGGCGGGACATCTCCTATTTGCGATCCAGCATCAGGGAGAAAAGGAGCAGCACCCCGCCGCCAGCTGCCAGAAGGGCGCCGTCTCCCAGACTGCCGCCGCAGGTGCGGAGGTAGAGAGTGACGGGGTTCCACCGCACCGCCGGCCCCAAAGCGGGAAAGAGCAGGGACAGGTCCAGCAGCACCGGCGAGAGCAGCAGCCCGGCCGCCGGTACAAAGGGGGTGAGCACCGGTAGGGCGGTCCAGACTCCTGGGAACCGGGCCAGCGCCAGTGCCGCCCCGCCCCAGAACAGCAGGTAGGGGATCAGGGCCGGGACACATGGAGCGGGAGCCCCCGCCGCCAGCAGGGCCAGCCCCCCGGCGCACAGAGCGGGAAGCAAGGCCCCCGCCAGCCGGGGCAGGAGCAGGGCGGTGGTCCCCTGCAGGGGGGCCAGCCGCCGGGCGAAGGGGCTGTCCAGCCAGCGGCCCAGATCCATGGCGGTGAACAGGGCCCAGATCAGCAGCAGAATGGCGGTCAGGCCGGCGGCCAGATCGGACACCCCCCGGCCGGCCAGAGTCAGGGGGTCCAGGGGCCGGCCGTCTGCCGTCTCCAGAGCCAGCAGCACCCGGTCCTGGTCCCCCAGGACCTCCCGGAGCCGGGGGCGCACGGTGGGGAGATCATCCCGGGCCGTAATGCCGCTGTCCAGCAGATACTCCTCCGCCATGGCGGGGGAGACGCACTCGGCCACACAGGCGGCCACCGTCTCCCGCACCAGGGGGTAGACGGCGGAGCCGGGGCCAATGAGCAGGGTGAACAACTCTCCGGTGTCCAGCGCCTCCAGCCGGCGGTAGAAGTCCTCCGGCAGGACCAGAGCGCAGTCCCACCGGCCCAGCCCCACCTGACGCCGGGCCTGAGCCAGCCCGGCCTTGTGAAAGGTGACTGCCAGACCGCTCCGGGCCTGTAATTTTTCCCAAAACAGCTCCCCTCCCTCCTCCGGCAGGACCACCCCCACCTGGACAGGGGCGGAGACCTCCTCCGGGGGGAGCAGCCGGGCCGCCCCAAAGGCGGTGAGGGGGAGCAGCAGGAGCAGGACCCAGGTCCGCCAGTGGGCCAGCCGGGCCCGGAGGCCAGAGGCAAAGGCGGCGGCGAAAAAGCTCATAGGGCCACCCCCTGACGGTCCGCCCGGCGGCGGTACAGGACCAGCCCGGCCCCCAGCATCCCCAGCCCGGCCAGCAGCAGCCCGGCCAGAGAGGCCGGGGGCAGGTCATAGCCCATGGGCCAGGCGGCCAGACCCATCAGCCAGGTCACGGGAGACAGGGGGGCCAGCTGCCGCACCCCGGCGGGGAGGAGCACCGGGGGGACAATCCCCCCGGCCAGTGCCAGAGCCAGCAGAGCGGTCAAAAAGGATACCGTCCCGCACCCGGCGGCGCTCTCCGTAGCCAGACAGCACACCGAGGCGAACAGGGAGCAGAACAGGGCCATCCCCAGGGCGGCGGCCAAAACGGCGGGACCCCCCTCCCCCGTGAGCAACAGAGCGGGGACCAGCAGGAGAAGCAGAGCCAACGTCTGGGCGGCTGCCGCGGCGAGACAGCCAGCCGTAGTCCCCCGGCCGGCGCACCGCAGCCGGCGCTGGAAGGTCAGCCAGCTGCCGGTGTACAGGGGGACGAACAGAGGGGCGGCGGCCAGGGCGAAATAGGAGATCAGGGCCAGGGCATAGTGCAGGGAGACGGGCAGGACGCCGGTGGCGGAGATTGTCTCGGTCCGGAACAGCCCGCCCCGGTCCAGGGCCAGCCGGATATACCGCAGGTTGATGTCGAGGACCACCTGATCCCGGGTGAGACCGGGGGGCGGGGCCTCCTCATACAGGTCGAGCACGGCGTATACCCCGCTCTGAAAGGCGGCCAGAATGTCGCTGGCGCTCTGGCCCACCCACAGCAGCAGCAGGGACTCCAGGGGCCGGTCTCCGGACACAATGAGCCGCAGGTCCGGGTTGGTCCCCCACATCACCCCGTGGATAAAGTCCTCAGGCAGGGCCAGCACGGCGGTGACCTCTCCCCGGCGGAGGGCCTCCAGCCCCTCCGCCTCCCCCATGGCTTTGATTTTGCAGTACTGGGCGATGTCCTCCATGCCCCCCATGTACTGCTCCAGCTGTCGGGGGACCTGGTCCCCCTCCGGGGCGGTGACAGCCAGGGTGACGGGGGCGAAGTCCACTCCCCGGCTCAGCAGCTCACTGGCCGCCAGGCCCGCCCCCAGGGGCAGAAGAAGGCACAAAAGGACAAGCCCCGCCAACAGCCAACCCTGTTGGCGAAGCTGTCCCATGGTCAGAATAAAATATTTTCCCCAAAACCGCCGGTCACTCATGCGTACATAACCGCCCAGAGCAGCTCCTGGGGCAGGCGGGCCAGGAACAGCGCCTCCATATCCTCCACCCAGGCCTCGGCGTTGTTTTGCAGCTCATTGGCGAAGGCTATCAGCTCGGCCTGCTCCATCCCGGTAATCAGCCTGGCCTTTTCCATAGGCTGCTCCAGCCAGTCCGGGCAGCGGCTGGCCCTGCAGTTGAGGTGCAGGCTGCATAGCTCCATTCCCATCACGCGTAAGACAGCGTCGTCCAGGGTCAGGTCAATGATGTCCTCTTCCACATACAGCGTGCCCTGGGTGTCCAGCGAAAAAATGCTGAGGCCGGAGCTGTTTACCTCCAGGTCCCACTGGAAGTTCTCCTCGTCCTCTCTGGGGTCATAGGACAGCTCAGAGGTGATCCTGGCCACCGCGGTCCCTGACTGCCTGAGCCGGATGGTGGTCTTGTCGGTATAGACCTGGCCGTCCATGGCGTGGCTGCCCGAGGACTCCAGGGCGATCTCCGTGTCATCCACGGAGAATTTGGCGCTCAGGCTGTCCACATACGCCCCGCTGCCCCCCAGATACAGGGTCAGAGAGACGTCAGAGCCGTAGATCTCGTCCTCAAAGAGTATGGCGGACACATAGCCGTCGTAGAGACAGACGTCCAGCTCCAGATCGCCGAGGTCGTCCAGGGCATCCCGGAGGCCGTCGGCCAGCTCGCCGTAGATATCCAGGTTCTCTAGCATATCCAGGATCTCGTCGATCTGGTCCTGAGGCATACCCATGGACTGATAGAGCTCCTCATAGAGGTCGAAGTAGTTGATGAGGGACAGCATGGTCTCCATATCGTCCACATACTGCTCCAGGGCCTCCTGGGGGACGGTCACATGGTAGAGGGTGGATTTGGTCTCGGCGCCGTTCTGGGTCAGGGTCCTGGTCCCTGCCTTTTTCACCTGGGCGGCCTGCCAGAGGGCCTGATTGGCCTCGCGGACGGCCTGCTCCATGGCCTCCGGTTCCACCCGCTCCAGGGCCAGCTCCATCAGGTCAAAGAAGTTAAAGCTGACGCTGTCCATGGAGTTGTCCCCGGTCATTCTGGTCAGGTCGGCCCCCAGGGTCTCGGTGTTCACGCCGTAGTAGGCGTCGCCGGTGAACTGGGGGGAGTGGAAGTACAGCTCGGCGTCATCCGCGACCATCCGGAAGAGGAACAGCTCATCCGGGCCCCAGCTGGCGGCCGCTTCGGCCAGCATATACCGGTCTTCGCCGCTGTAGCCGGCGGACATACCGAACTCCAGACCGCTGAGGGCGGACAGATCATAGCCCGTCAGCTGGCTGTTGATGTCCCGCAGCTGTAGGGATATGCTCTGGAAGATGGACTGGTCCCTTCGCCACTGGTCCACGTCGGGCAGCCCCAGCTTCTCCTCGGCGGCGGCGTAGGCGGCGGCGGACTTGGCAAGGGCGGCCGCCACCTGCTTTTTGGGGTTGGCGAACAGGCCGGCGGCTGCCGCCGCAATCAGGGCGAGCACCACCACAGCGGCCGCCGCGCCGGCAATGAGCAGGCCCTTCTTTTTGCCGCCGCCCGGCACCGGGGCCTCCGGGCCGGTATAGCCTGCCGGCTCAGGGGCGGAGCCCCAGGTGCTCCCCGACCCGGCGGACTCCGCCGGGTTCATCCCGCAGTAGGGGCAGAATTTTGCCCCGTCGCTGATCTCTCGTCCGCAGCTTCTGCAAATCATACGCTTCTCCATCCTTTCTTCAAGCGCCTAAAACACCGTTTTCCAGGGTCAGCACCGCGCCGCACAGCCGGTCCAGCTCCTCCCGGTGGTGGCTGCACCACACCAGGCTGCCCCCCCTGGACAGATAGCCCTCCAGCCAGTCCAGCAGCTTGGGAACATAGTCCCGGTCCAGGCCGGAGGCGGCCTCGTCCATGAGCAGCACCCGGGGCCGGGACAGCAGGGCCAGGGCAATGCTCACCCGCTGGGCCATCCCGCCGGACAGAGCCCGGATGGGCTTTTTTAAAAGGGGCTCCAAGCCCAGCAGCTCCAGAACGTCGTCCGGGAGAGGACCGGACAGTCCGCAGGCCGCCTGCCACAGCTCCAGCTGTTGGCGCACCGTCAGCTCCCGGGCCAGCTCCGGACTCTGGGGGACGTAGCCCAGACTTTGACGCAGAAAGGCCCGGTCCCCCAGGACGGATCTGCCCTCATAGAGGACGTCTCCCCCGTCGGGCCTCTCCACCTGGGCGATGAGCCGCAGAAGGGTGGACTTGCCCGAGCCGTTGTGCCCCGCCAGCCCCAGGCACTGGCCCGGGGGCAGGAGGAAGCGGATGGGCGAGAGCACCTGCCGCCCGCCGTAGCTCTTGCACAGCTGACGAACCTCCAGCATGGTCCTCCCCCCTTTCTTTACTTAGCAGTATCGCATATTTTCAGGGAAAAATCAAGGGGCAGAGATATGTAGGGGCGCACAGTGTGCGCCCGCCGTCAACCGGTCGGGTGGGAAAAGCGGGCGGACAATGTCCGCCCCTACAGGGGAAAATCAGGAAACCTTAATCGCTTCTTAATGAAATCCTCATATTTCCTTTAGAGCATTTTTCACAACTGTATGATATGCTCTAGTACAGTTCACGGGAAACCTGAAAGGAGCACTGCGATATGTCTGAAATTTTAAAAGTTGCCGGCCTGGAGAAGGTCTACGGCCGGGGTGGAGCGGTCACCCGGGCCCTGGACGGGGTGTCCCTGTCTCTGGAGGCGGGTGAGTTTGTGGGTGTGATGGGCCCCTCGGGCTCGGGCAAGACCACCCTTTTAAACTGCGTGTCCACCATTGACCGGCCCTCCTCCGGCTCCATCGTCATCGACGGTAGGGAGCTCACCCGCCTCAAGGGCAGGGAGCTGGCCAAGTTCCGCCGGGAGCGGCTGGGCTTCATCTTCCAGGACTGCAACCTCCTGGATACCCTCACCGCCTTTGAGAACATCGCCCTGGCCCTGTCCATTGTGAAGGCCCCCGCCCAGAGGATTGACAAGCGGGTGCGAGAGATGGCGGAGCTTCTGGGCATCTCCGACTGCCTGAACAAGTACCCCTACCAGATGTCCGGGGGGCAGCAGCAGCGGTGTGCCGCCGCCCGGGCCATGGTGACCCGCCCGGCCCTGGTGCTGGCAGACGAGCCCACCGGCGCGCTGGATTCCAAGTCCTCCCAGCTGCTGCTGGACCGGCTGGAGGAGCTGAACCGGGAGCTGGGGGCCACCATCCTTATGGTCACCCACGACGCCTTCACCGCCAGTTGCTGCCGCCGGGTGGTTTTCCTCCAGGACGGGAAGCTCTTCCTGGAGCTCCACCGGGAGAGGGGCAGCCGGAGGGATTTTTTCCAAAAGATCATCCAGGTGACCGCCCGGATGGGGGGAGGGATGGCCGATGTTCTCTAAGCTGGCTGTGCGCAATGTCCGCCGGTCCTTCCGGGACTACGGCGTCTACCTCCTCACCCTCACCTTCGGCGTGTGCCTGTTCTATACCTTCAACTCCCTGGACGGCCAGGGGGCGCTGGTCTATCTGGCCCAGAACGGCAACCCCATTGTGGAAGCCATCACCATGCTGATGGACATCTTCTCCGTCTTTGTGGCGGTGGTGCTGGCCTGCCTCATTCTCTATGCCAACCGCTTCCTCCTCCGCCGGCGGAAGCGGGAGCTGGGCACCTATCTCCTCCTGGGCCTGAGCCAGGGCCAGGTGTCCCGGCTGCTCTTCCTGGAGACGGGACTCATCGGAGTGGTCTCCCTGCTGGCCGGGCTGGCTCTGGGGGTGGCGGCCAGCTTCGGTATGTCCGCCCTCACCCTGTCCATGTTCGAGATGGACGTGTCCGACCTGCTGGCCCTGAACTTCTCTCCCGGGGCGGCGGTGAAAACCGTCCTCTACTTCGGCGTCATCTTTCTGCTGGTGATGGCCCTCAGCGGGGTGCAGGTGTCCAAGTCGAAGCTCATCGACCTGATTCACGGGGAGCGGAAAAATGAGATCCTGAAGCCCCGGCCCCTGTCGGTGGCGGTGCTTCAGTTTGTGCTGGGGGTGGCCTGCCTGCTGGCCGCCTACGCCATCCTGCTCATTTTCGGCATGGCCGTGTCGGTGGCGGTGCCCTTCCTGTGCTTCCCCATGCTGGGGCTGGGGACGCTGGGCACCCTGCTCATCTTCCGATCCATGTCCGGGTTCGTGATGAAGTTTGTCCAGAGCCGCCCGGGGCTGTACTACAAAAACCTGAACATGTTCACCCTGCGCCAGTGGATCAGCAAGGTCCACACCACCTACCTGGCCCAGACAGTGGTGTGCATCCTCCTGCTGCTGGCCATCGGCATCACCGCCAGCTGCCTGGGGCTCAACTCCACCCTGTCCGCCATGAGCGGCAGTCAGACCCCCTTCGACATCTCGGTGCAGAACCAGTCCGGGGATGTGGAGACGGTGGACTTCGACGCGGTCCTCCGGGCGGGGGGCTTCGACCCGGACAAGGAGCTGGCCTGGAGCCGGGATGTGCTGTACTACTACAATAAAAAGGAGATCACCGGCATCGAGGACGCCTCGGGCGCCATCCGGGTCTCCGACCTGAACGCCCTGCTGGAGCGCCAGGGGAAGCCCGCCTACACCGGCCCCCTGCCTGCCCTGATGGACTTCAAGGACTCCGACGGCCTGGCAACCGGCGGCCTGGGGATGGTCTGCGCGGCCGTCCCCGACGAGATGGCCGGCCAGCTGGAGGTCCGCCGCCAGGTCTGGTCTGCCGACTACGCCGGGGAGAACCGGGAGGAGACGGAGCGGCGGCTGCTGGAGCTGGTGACCCCCCTGTGGGAGAAGCTGGCCATCCGGGAGGAGACCCGGCTGTCCATCTATGGCGATACCATGGGCAACAAGATTCTGGCCCTGTTCCTGGGGCTCTATCTGGGCTTCACCTTCCTGTTGGCTGCGGCGGCGGTGCTGGCCCTCCAACAGCTGAGCCAGGGGGCGGACAACACCGGGCGGTACGCCATTCTCCGCCGTCTGGGCGCCGAGGAGCGGCAGGTGAAGCGGTCCGCCACACAGCAGGTGGCTCTGGCCTTCCTCCTGCCCCTGATTCTGGCCCTGATCCACTCCGCCGTGGGCATGAAGGCGGCCAACGACGTCATTCTGGCCGTGGGCAAGGTGGACAGCGCCGCCAGCAGCGCCGTCACCGCCGGGGTGCTCCTGGTGGTCTACGGAGGCTATTTCCTGGCAACCGCCCTGGCCTGCCGGAGAATGGCGAAAAACGCATAAGCACAGGGACCGCCCGGCGCGTATCCGCGCCGGGCGGTCCTTTCAGTCTTTTTTTCCGTCCCCCTGGGACTCCAGATATTCCTCCACCAGCTGAACCACCAGGGTGGAGACGCTCTTCATCTCGCTTTTGGCCTGGGCGGTCAGACGGGCTTTCAGGTCCTTGGTCAGGCGAATACCCAGCTGGGCGTCGATTTTCGGCATAGTGGTTCCCCCTTTTGCCTCATTATAACGCCGGGCGAGCTGTTTGTCCAATTATTTTGTTTCCTTCTCCTTTTCGGCAAGGTAATCCTCCATCACAATGCGGACCATACCGGCCACACTGCGGCGCTCTTTCTCCGCCTGCACCTCCAGCCGTTCCTTAAACTCATTCGTTACGCGAAAGCTGATTTGTGTTTGGGTCTTATCCACGCAAACGCCCCCTTTGACAATCATTGTATATCAAAGAAAATCAAAACGCTTGACAGTCTTTCCGTGTCTTTGATATTATATGATTGTCGAAAATAATCGTTATGCATAAATGGAGGGTCCTTATGGAACATGAAGAACACATGCTGAGCGCACAGCAATATTATGAGTTATATTGTAAAACTTTTGCTTGCCTGGATACGATATGTGTGCTTGCGGAAGAAGCTATGAAAGAGTTAGAGGAGCTTCAGCTTTCAATGGCGGAAGAAGTTCCATTCACAAATTTGATCCCCTTTCCCGCCAGGAAAGAACCAAAAGAGAAAAGCTAAAAATTTTTCTTGAAATTCCGGACTTTTTTCTTTACATCCGGAAAAAACTATGATATATTATCCGGGCACGAGAATGTGCGCCGTCCACTGCTTGGCTGCTGGGACACTGCCCGCGCAGGTGCGCGGGGACTCACCCGCCCGCTGCCCGGCCCTTGGACAGAACATTTTGAAAGGTGGAATTTTCCATGATCCGCAAGGACGAAAAGACGGCCGTCATTGAGGCCAACCGCACCCACGAGAACGACACCGGCTCTCCCGAGGTCCAGATTGCCATTCTCACCGCCCGCATCAACGAGCTCACCGAGCACCTGAAGGTGCACATCCACGACAACCACAGCCGCCGCGGCCTGTACAAGATGATCGGTAAGCGCCGCAAGCTGCTGGATTACCTGATGGCCAAGGACATCGAGCGCTACCGCGCGATTATTGCCAAGCTGGGCATCCGTAAGTAAGATTGTGAAATATAGGGCGGGCGTTTTTGCGCTCCGCCCTATGTTCGCATATACCCCCGGCGTTTTTTCTGGTCTTTTAGCAGTTGAATATGGGATTGGAGAGCACAAAAAGGCCCCCTTCGCGAAGGGGGCTGTCAGCGAAGCTGACTGGGGGGTTCTCCCGAAAACAGATTCGTCCCGATAGGAGAAACCCTCCGCCATTTGCTTCGTAAATGCCACCTCCCTTTGCGAAGGGAGGCTTTCGCTGCGGCGGGAGGAAGGTTCCCAAACCCGTATTCAAGTGCTAAAGGGCAGACAAACCTCCGGGGACACCAAACGAAAAGGAGAATCGACATGTCAACGATTATCAAGCACAAACAGTTCCCCAAGTACAAGAGCTGGACCATGGACCTGTGCGGCCGGCCTCTGACCATCGAGGTGGGCAAGGTGGCTGAGCTGGCCTCCGCCTCCGCCCTGGTGAAGTACGGCGAGACCACCGTGATGGTGGCCGCCACCGTCTCCCCCCGTCCCCGGGACGGCATCGACTTCTTCCCCCTGTCTGTGGAGTTTGAGGAGAAGCTCTACGCTGTGGGCCGGATTCCCGGCTCCTTCATGCGCCGGGAGGGCCGGCCCTCTCTGCCCGCCGTGCTGGCCAGCCGCCTCATCGACCGGCCCATGCGCCCCCTGTTCCCCTACGACTTCCGCAACGACGTGTGCATCCAGTGCACCGTCATGAGTGTGGACTACGACTGCTCCCCCGAGGTGGCCGCCATGATCGGCGCCTCCGCCTGCGTGAGCTATAGTGAAATTCCCTTCGCCGGCCCCATCGGCTGCCTGGAGGTGGGCTTCTGCGACGGGCAGATCGTCCTCAACCCCACCCAGGAGCAGCGCAGGACCAGCCGTATGGACGTGACCGTGGCCGCCACCCGGGAGAAGGTGGTGATGATCGAGGCCGGGGCCGACGAGATCCCCGACGAGATCATGTACGCCGGCATCGTCAAGGCCCACGAGGAGATCCGCAAGCAGATTGACTTCATCGACCAGATTGTCCGGGAGATCGGCAAGCCCAAGATGGAGTATGACCACGCCCAGTTCAACCAGGAGCTCTTTGACGACATCGTTGCCAATTTCATGGACGAGGCCAAGGCTGCCATGGACACCGACGACAAGACCGTCCGGGAGCAGCGCTGGAACGAGATGATCGAGCACTGGCACGAGAAGTATCTGGAGGAGTATCCGGATATGGACCAGTACCTGGAGGAGTTCACCTACAAGTTCCAGAAGAAGATTGTCAAGGCATGGCTGCTGGAGGGCCACCGTGTGGACGGCCGGGCCCAGAATGAGATTCGTCCCCTGGCCGCCGAGGTGGGGATGCTGCCCCGGGTCCACGGCTCCGGCCTGTTCACCCGCGGCCAGACCCAAGTGCTCTCCGTGTGCACCCTGAACACCCTGGCCGCCTCCCAGAAGCTGGACACCATCTGGGAGGAGACCGAGAAGCGGTATATGCACCACTACAACTTCCCCCCCTACTCCGTGGGCGAGGCCCGGGCTCCCCGGTCCACCAACCGCCGGGAGTACGGCCACGGCTTCCTGGCCGAGCGGGCTCTGGTTCCCGTGCTCCCCTCTGTGGAGGAGTTCCCCTACGCCATCCGGGTGGTCTCTGAGGTGCTCAGCTCCAACGGCTCCACCTCTCAGGGCTCCATCTGCGGCTCCACCCTGGCTCTCATGGACGCCGGCGTGCCCATCAAGGCCCCGGTGGCTGGCATCTCCTGCGGCCTGATTCAGGACGACAACGGCGGCTTCACCACCTTCATCGACATCCAGGGCGTGGAGGACTTCCACGGCGAGATGGACTTCAAGGTGGCGGGCACCAAGTCGGGCATCACCGCCATCCAGATGGACCTGAAAAACGACGGTCTCACCCACGAGATCATCAAGGAGGCCCTGGACATCACCCGCGACGCCCGGTTCGCCATCCTGGACGAGGTCATGCTCCCCTGCATCTCCGCCCCCCGGGACGAGGTGAGCAAGTACGCCCCCAAGATGATCACCGTGAAGATCGACCCGGACAAGATTCGCGAGGTCATCGGCAAGGGCGGCTCCGTCATCCAGAAGATTACCGCCGAGTCGGGCGCTCAGATCGACATTGAGGACGACGGCACCATCCACATCGCCTCCCCCGACGCCGCCTCCTGCGAGACCGCCAAGAAGATGATCGAGACCATCGTGTTTGTGCCCCAGGTGGGCGAGCTGTACTACGGCAAGGTGGTGCGTATCCTCCAGTTCGGCGCCTTTGTGGAGCTGGCCCCCGGCAAGGACGGCATGGTCCACATCTCCAAGCTGGCTGAGCACCGGGTGGAGAAGGTGGAGGACGTGGTCAACATCGGCGACATGATCTGGGTCAAGGTCACCGAGATCGACGAGAAGGGCCGGGTCAACCTGTCCTATAAGGACGCCCTCCGGGAGATCAAGGCCAAAAAAGAGGCCGGTCTGCCCATCAAGTAAATCTGTATTTTCAGCGGGACGGCTTCGGCCGCCCCGCTTTTGCCTTCCCCCGCGGGGCAAGGCTCCTTTTGAAAGGAGCTGTCAGCCGAAGGCTGACTGAGGATTGTATTTTGCCGCAGGCAAAATGTATGAAATAAACATAGTCTTGCAAAATCTTGTTTACTTCGTATGTTTTGCTTCGCAAAACGCAATCCTCCGCCCCCTTCGGGGGCACCTCCTTTCCAAAGGAGGCTTTTGACGCTCCTCTGAAAGCTCCCGCTTCACCGGAACAGTTCCTGAATTTCACAGCCAAACGTTCCCGCCAGGTCAATAGCGTTGTCCACCGTCATTTCCTTGGGAATGACCCCTTTCTCCAGCTCCTCCAGCATTTTCAGTGGAAGCCCGCTGCGGCGGGCCAGATCTTGAAGAGAGATATTTTTCCTTGCCTGAAGCTCGGCTACTTTTTCACAAAAGTTCACTTTCATCTCTAAAGCTGTCATTTTTACCACCTCAAAATCATGATGCCAGAATTTATGCCAAAAATCAATGGCATAAATCCTGGCATTTATAATAAATCTGAGGTGAATACTGTGATTTATTATAATATCCGCAGCTTGAGAGAAGATAACGACTGGACCCAGCAGTATGTGGCAGATTATTTGAACATTAACCGCCGCACCTACTCCGCATATGAGACGGGCGTCAACTCGATGACCCCTGAAACGCTGATTCAGCTGGCGGAGTTGTATCATACCAGTGTGGATTATCTGCTGGGCCTGACAAAAGAGAGGTCGCCGTACCCAAGGTAGGGCATACGGCAGAATTTGACAATAAACGATCTGCTGTGATAAAATAAAAATGCCCCTCAGCCAGAGGGGACTGAAAGAGCGCTGTTACATATTGGCGGTTGGCCCACCGTTTGTACCTCATAGCGAAATCCATTATGGGGGAGGTGGTGCGGATGGGAAACGGCCGCGGGACGAAGGTCCTGCGTTTCGTGGTGTGTGCAGGCATTACTGTTTTAGTAATGCTCCTCACCGCCCCAAAAGCGTGTTGACCGCTCGGCTAGCCCCCAAGCGGTCAACTTAGTTTAAGTTGAAGCGATAAGGGCCAGCCGCTGGTAACGGCGCCCTTTCTGTGTCCATTATACCAAAACAGCCCTCTTTGTCAAGTGAGGCGGAGCGATTTTATATTCCGGGCGGGTTTAACGCTTTTCCTGTTGCTGTTTTTCCAATTTTGCATTATAATTAGGCTGTAAGTTTATAGGCTGTATCTGGAGGAGATTGGTTATGCAGTTAAACGTGCTAGCGGTAGGCGACGTAGTGGGCGAGGGCGGCCAGGACATTCTGTCCCGGCGGCTGCCTGGCCTGCGGGAGAAGCTGGGGGTCCATTTCTGTGTGGTCAACGGGGAGAACGCCTCCGGCGTGGGCATCACCCCCGCCCAGGCCCGGCGCATTCTGGAGGCCGGCGCGGACGTAATCACCCTGGGCAACCACACCTGGAACCGCATCCAGATCGGGGCCTATCTGGACAAGGAGGAGCGCATTCTCCGCCCTGCCAACTACGCCGGCCGGGTCCCGGGCCGGGGGGCGGGGGTCTACCAGTGCCAAGGGCTGGACATCCTGGTCCTAAACCTGATGGGCCGGGTGGACCTGAACTCCAACCTGGACAGCCCCTTCAAGGCGGCGAATTTCCTGCTCAGCCGGGAGAAATACGATCTGGCGCTGGTGGATTTCCACGCCGAGGCCACCAGCGAGAAGGGGGCCATGGGCTGGCACCTGGACGGCCGGGCGGCGGCGGTTTGGGGCACGCACACCCATGTGCCCACGTCAGACTGCCAGATTCTCCCCCAGGGCACCGGCTTTGTCACCGACCTGGGGATGACCGGGCCGGCCCGCTCGGTGCTGGGCATCAAACCGGAGAACTCCCTGAACCTGTTTCTGGGGGGGCTGCCCCGGCGGTATGAGGAGGCGGAGGGGAACTGCAAGCTCAACGCCTGCCTGTTTACCATCGACACGGATAAGAAGAAGTGCGTCAATGTGACGAGGACGGATATTATGGAATAATGCGGGCGTGCCGCATACCGGCGGGCGCACAATGTGCGCCCCTACAAAACGACAAAGGGGTAACACCATGCTGAAAATCATCCACGGGGCCGACTTCCATCTGGACAGCCCCTTTTCCGGCCTGACTCCGGAGCGGGCCGCCCGGCGCCGGGGGGAGCAGCGGGAGCTGCTGGACGCCTTGGCCAAGCTGGCCCGGGAGAAGGGGGCCGACCTGGTGCTGCTGGCGGGGGACCTGCTGGACTCGGAGCGGGTCTACCGGGAGACCGCCCAGGCCCTCCGTGCCGCTCTGGCCTCCATCCCCTGCCCCGTGTTTATTTCCCCGGGCAACCACGACTTCTATTCGGAGCGGTCCGTCTGGGCCGCCCTTGACTGGCCGGACAACGTACATATTTTCCGCTCCCGGGAGCTGGAACGGGTGGATCTGCCCGGGTGCGCCCTGTGGGGCCGGGCCTTCATTGACGCCCATGAGGAGTGCTGCCCCTTAGAGGGGCTGGCCGTTTCCGACGACGGAAGGCTTCACATCGCCTGCCTCCACGGCGATCTGAACGGGACGGGGGGCTACGGCCCCATCACCCCCATGGACATCGCGGCCAGCGGTTTGGACTATCTGGCCCTGGGCCATGTCCACCAGGCCAGCGGCCTGAAAAAAGAGGGAAAGACCTTCTGGGCCTACCCCGGCTGTCCTGAGGGGAGGGGCTTTGACGAGCTGGGGGAGAAGGGCGTGCTCTATTTGGAGGCGGAGCCGGGGCAGGTCAAGGCCCGGTTTGTCCCTCTGGCGAAGGTGCGGTATGAAATTTTTACAGTGGATATTACCGGGCCGGAGGGGGCGCTGTCCAACATCCTGGAGGTTTTGCCCGGAAAGACCAGCGACCTCGTCTGCCGGATCATTCTCACCGGAGAGGGGGAGGCCCCCAACCTGGCAAATCTGGAGCAGATGCTCTCCCCGGAGTTCTATGGCCTGGCCATCATCGACCGCACCCGCCTGCCCCGGGACCTGTGGGCCCGGCGGGAGGAGGACAACCTGACGGGGCTGTTTCTGGGGGCCATGTGGGAGAAGTGCCAGGAAAACCCTGACGACCCCCTGCTCCAGCTGGCCGCCCGGTATGGGCTGGCCGCGCTGGAGAGCGGAGAGGAGGCGGGCGCGTGAAAATCAAAGCCATGACCGCCACCTTTGGCAAGCTGGAGCGGGCCCGGCTGGAGCCCGGCCCCGGCCTCAACCTGATCCACGCCCCCAACGAGGGGGGCAAGTCCACCTGGGCCGCCTTCTGGCGGGCCATGCTCTATGGCATCGACACCCGGGACCGGGACAAAAAGGGCTATCTGGCGGATAAAAACCGCTATCAGCCCTGGTCGGGCGCCCCCATGGAGGGGGAGATCATCCTGGAATTTGAGGGCCGGGACATCACCGTCCGACGGGGCCCCCGGGGGAACACCCCCTTTGGGAGCTTCTCCGCCGTCTACACCGGCACACAGGAGCCGGTGCCCGGCCTCACCGCCGCCCGCTGCGGCGAGCTGCTCACCGGGGTGGGGGCGGAGGTTTTTGCCCGCTCCGCCTTTCTGGGGGACGGAAACCTGTCCCTGACCACCGCCCCCGAGCTGGAGCGGCGCATCGCCGCTCTGGTGTCCTCCGGACAGGAGGACGTGTCCTTCTCCCAGGCCATGGGGCGGCTGAAGGAGTGGAAAAACCGCCGGCAGGTCAACCGCAGCGTGGGGGAGATTCCCAAGCTGGAGGGGGAGCTGGCCCAGGTCCGGGCGCGGCTGGCGGAGCTGGAGGAGGTGGCCGGCCAGGCCGCCGCTCTGGAGGCCGAGCGGGCCGGGCTGGAGCGCCG